>NZ_AHHC01000008.1:0-110009 GCF_000242655.1 Pseudomonas sp. PAMC 25886 | reverse complement strand
TAAACCGGCGTCCTGCCGGTTTACCCGCTCCGTACTACCTGCGTTCGGCCAGCGTGGTTTAACGGGGCGCCTAAGATCAAGATCAAAAGCAGATCAACAGCACAGCGGCCTACAGGCCGGCTTGAGTGGTGTGAAGCAAAGGCAAAATCAAAAGCCAGAGCGGGCACGGTCAAATGTAGGAGCTGGCTTGCCTGCGATGGCCTCGCCTCGGTGCATCTGAAAAACCGAGTTGTCTGCATCGCAGGCAAGCCAGCTCCCACAGAAAAGCAGAGCCGCATCCGTTTCAGTATTTGGTTTCGCTTTGGCTTTCGCTTTTGATCTGGCTTCTACCACTCAAGCCGGCCTGTAGGCCGCTGTGCTTTGGCTTTTGATCTTGATCTGGCTCTGACTGCCCCAATAAGCCCGAGGCCGAACGTAGGGATTGAGGAGCGGGTAAACCGGCAGGACGCCGGTTTAGCCGCGACGGGGCAGGGACGCCCCGTCGCGGCGGCCCGCGGAGCAATGCCGGAGTGAGGGAACACCGAGCCTTAGCGAGGTGCCGACAGGCGGGGCAGAGCCCTTTGCTTACTTTGGGCTGGGCCGGCATTCCGGCTTTTCCAAAGTGAGTCGCTGTAAGAGCGAAACCCTAAGCCGCCGTTACCTAAATAACGGATATGCCCCCTCCAAAAGCCTAAACCGAAAACCTAGCCACCATGGTGTTGAGATCCACCGCCAACCGCGACAACTCCTGACTCGCCGCACTGGTCTGATTCGCCCCCGCCGACGTCTGTTGCGCCAGATCACGGATATTCATCAAATTGCGATCCACCTCCCGCGCCACTGCCGCCTGCTCTTCCGAGGCACTGGCAATCACCAGGTTGCGCTCATTGATCAAGGTAAACGCCGAAGCAATCTCCTCCAGCGCCGTACCCGCCGACTTGGCGATATCCAGCGTCGAACGCGCCCGCGTGTTGCTCTGCTGCATAGAGCTGACAGCCTGATCAGTCCCCTGCTGAATCCCGCTGATCATCTGCTCGATCTCCTGGGTCGACTGCTGCGTACGATGCGCCAACGCCCGCACCTCATCCGCCACCACCGCAAACCCACGCCCCGCATCCCCGGCCCGCGCCGCTTCAATGGCAGCATTCAGCGCCAGCAAATTGGTCTGCTCGGCAATCGAGCGAATCACATCAAGCACCTTGCTGATGCCATACACCTTCTGCGCCAGGTCCTCCACCTGCGTCGCGTTGGCCGTCACATCATCGGCCAGGGACTCAATCGACAACACCGTCTGATGCACCTGCTCACGACCATGCTGGGCGATCCGGTCAGACTCACGCGACGCCTGGGACGTGGCCACCGCATTGCTCGCCACCTCCTCCACCGCCGCCGTCATCTGATTCACCGCAGTGGCCGCCTGTTCGATTTCCTGACTCTGCTGATGCAGCCCACGGGTCGCGTCTTCCGTCACGCAACTGAGTTCTTCGGAAGCCGACGCCAATTGGCTGGACGAATCGGAAATACGCCGGATGGTTTCCCGCAGGCTCTCCTGCATGCTTTTCAGCGCCTGCTGCAAACGCGCCGGCTCGTCCTTGCCGCTGACCGTAATCACGCCAGTCAGGTCGCCGCTGGCCACGCCCTGTGCGACTTTCAGCGACTGGGATAACGGCAGCACGATGCTGCGGGTCAGCAGCAACGCCAGGCCAATGGTGATCAGCGCCGTCACGGCAATCATGCCGACTACCCAGCTGCGCGATTGGGCGAACACGCTTTGGGCCTGGCTCGCCGCCTGATTGGCACTGACCTTGTTCAGCGTCACCAGCTCCCGCAAGGTGCCAGCCAACTCGTCGGCCAACTGGTTCATCTCACCGTTAACCACCTTGATCGCGTCTTCCAGCTGATTGGCCCGGGAAAACCCCATGACCTGCTCCTGGCGTTGCAGGTAGCGCGCTTCCTCGGCTTTGAAGCGATCGAACAACACCCGCTCTTCAGGCAGCACGATCAACCCCTCGTAGAGGGACTGAGCCTTGTGCAAGCCGCTTTTCAGCTCGGTGATTTTCTGTTCATTCTGCGTGATCGCCTGCGGGTCGCGGTTGAGCAACAAGCGTAACGTCAGGGCCCGCACCCGCAGCAGGTCCTGATTCATTTCACCGACCGCCATCACGCTGGGCAGCCAGTTGTTTTCCACCTGGTCCGACTGCTGGCGCATATTGCCCATCTGCAACAGGGCAAAACCGCCCAGGGCAAACACCATCAGCGCCAGCAAACCAAACCCCAGGCCGGCGCGAGGGGCAATATTCAGACTTCTGATATTCATGTTCGGAATCCTTCCAAAAGCGCTGCATCCACCTGCAGCGGGCTCTTGAAAGGTATCGGCGAGAAACGGGGTTTGCGTAAGACGAAAACGCGATATCAAAACGCCTTATGATCGCCCCGCCCCGGCTGTAGCGATTCAGCGTACGGTAAAGCTCTTTTGCGTCAGCAGGCGGTCGCCCTGGAACACCATGAAACGCCACTCCCCGGGCACGACTTCGTGGTGCTCGGTGAACTCGAACGCCATCACCTCCTGCGGCGCACCGGGAACCAGCTTCTGGGTCACTTCGAGTTTGTCATGACGCACACCGTCCGGCGTGCGAATGCCCGGGGTGAAGTAGAGCAAGGTCAGTGGCGTGTCTTCGGCAGCTTTGCCAAGCAATTGATAGCGCAGCCCGAACTTGGTGCCCAGCGTCGCCGGCACCACGGTGGTGGCCTGGATCTGTTCGTTGCTGCGGCGCAGCACGCGCTCCCCGGCTTGCAGATCGGCTTTAGGGCCATCAAACACGCCGAACTCCACTGGGCCTTCGATACGCACTTCGGCACTGGCCAGGCTGCTGATCATCATCAGCGCCGCCAGGGCGCCTGAACGGGTGAATTGCATGCTGCACTCCTTGTTTGAGAAGGCCGCAGCTTATGACGCAGGGATGACGACAGGATGACAAACCCCATCACTTGGGCTTGGGCAAAATCGCCAGGAAATTGTCCCGCGCGACCTTTCTGGCCACGTCTTCAGGCAGCGCATCGAGGAACGGGTCGAAGCTGCGCATTTCCTTACCGAGCTTGTTGAAGCGCCCTACCACGTCTGAACCGAGCATGAAGCGGTCCGGGAAGCGCTCCACCAGCTTTACCCACTCAGGACGTGGCGTTCCAGCCTCATCCAGCAAGTAAGGCGTGAGCACGCTCCAGGACAGGTCGACGTACAGGTTCGGGTAAGCCTCCAGCAGGCGCGCCAGGGTGGGCAGCAAGAAATCCATCTGCGTCTGGTGCCGGTGGATTTCCATGCTGCTGCCCGCATGGGCCCAGATGAACCGGGTGTGCGGGTGGTTGCGCAGCGGCTCTTCCATTTCCGCCAGATACAACGGATTTTTCTCACGCTTGGAGGTGATGTTGGAGTGCACCATCACCGGCAAATCGTTCTCCGCTGCCAGGTGATAGATGCGGGTCATCGCCTCGTTATTGGCCCTTGGCGTGTCGCCGGAGGTCAGTGCGGTCAGGTCATCGTGACGGGTGAAGACTTCGCCGATGCCTTGCCACAGCCCCGGATTGAGGTCGAGCATGCGCTGGATGTGGGACGCCGCGTTTTTGTCGTTGGGGTTGAAACCGCTGAGGAACGGATGAAAGCGCTGACGTTGCTCCGGGCTAAGTTTATTGACCGCGTCGGCGACGAACACGTCGGTGGCGCTGTACCAATAGGCGTCGGCGTCATCCCCGGCGTAATAGCGCGGGCGCTTGGGTTCGTCTTCGTGCCACTTCTTGGCCACGGGAATCCCGGAAATCATCACATGCTCGATGCGATTATCGGCCATGGCCTTGAGCAACTTGTCCATGCCCGCCGACTCCTGGAAGAAGTCGACGTAATGCAGGTGCGCATCGCTGTAGGCATAGTCGCGGGCCTGTACCGCAAAGCTCGCGGCGGCCAACAACAGGGCAATACTCAGGCGGGTCCGGCGCACAGGGGCATCTCAAACAAGGGCTAAAAAAGGTAGACCTCAAGCCGCGCCTGCGGGTTCAGCGGTAAACAACAGGGAACACCAAGGTGCCAGCATGCTCTATAACTGCATGACCTTCTTCCTGCCACCCTGTGAGGTTTGCCATGCCTGTTACCGTGAATACGCTGAACGCCGAAAACTTCCGCCACAGCGTCAATATCAATAACCACGAGCTGTTTACCGACCTGCCCAAGAGCCTGGGCGGCGACGACTCGGCGCCCTCTCCCCACGATTACTTCGATGCCGCGCTGGCTTCGTGCAAGGCCCTGACCGTCAAGCTCTATGCCCAGAAAAAAGATATTCCGCTCACCGGCGTCACCGTGGAAGTCACCCATGACAGCACCGAAGAGCAAAAGGGCAAATACACGCTCAACGTCAAACTCACCCTCAAGGGTGTACTCACCGACGAGCAGCGCGATGAGCTGCACCGTGTGGCGGATCGCTGCCCGGTGCACAAGCTGATGACCACGGCCGAAGTCACCATCGAGACCCGGCTCTCGGAAGGCGCCTTCAGCCAGTAGCGGCAACCTCCCGTCGAGCGGGTTATGCTCAGAGGCATCTAACCCGCTCAGATTGGGACGCACCATGACCACAGTGACCGTGATCCGCCCCCGCGCCGAAGACGTTGAAGGGCAACCGATCCTGCGCCCGTTGCCCTCCCGGCAATGCCGCAGCGTCGGGCCGTTCGTGTTTTTCGACCATATGCTGCACACCCGCTATGCCCCGGGCACCGGCATGAATATTCGCCAGCACCCGCATATCGGCCTCTCCACCCTGACCTACTTGTTTGAAGGCGAACTCCTGCACAAGGACAGCCTGGGTTCCGACCAGGTTGTAAAGGCCGGGGACGTCAGCTGGATGACCGCCGGCAGCGCCATCGCCCACGTTGAACGCAGCCCCGAAGCACTCAAGGCCAGTGGTTTTGGCCTGCACGGGCTGCAAGTGTGGCTGGCCTCGCCCAAGGAACATGAGCAAGGGCCTGGGCATTACAGCCATCACCCCGCCGCCAGCTTGCCGGTGAGTGAGAACCTTGGCGTGCAGATTCGCCTGATTGCCGGCAGCGGCTTTTGCCTGGAATCGCCGGTGCCGGTGCTGTCGCCCACCCTGTATGCCGAGGTTCGAATGCAGACGGCCACCACGCTGCTGATCCCGGATGAACATGCGGAACGGGCGGTGTATGTGCTGGAGGGTGAGGCGCAGTTGGAGGGCGAGGTGCTGGAGGTGCACAGCCTGGTGGTGTTACCGGAGGGCGAAAGCCTAGCGCTGTTTGCCGAGACGGATTGCCATCTGGTGGTGTTCGGCGGCGCGGCGCTGGACGGGCCACGGCGGATCAACTGGAATTTTGTCGCGAGTGACCCGGTGTTGATCGAGCAGGCTCGCCAGCGTTGGGCGGCCGGGGATTGGCCGACGGTGCCGGGGGAAAGTGAGCGGATCGAGTTGCCTGGAGGCAAGGCTTAAGCGCTTTTATTTCCCGTTAAATAGCCATCGCGAGCAAGCCCGCTCCCACATTCGACCGCGTTCCTTCAGTGGGAATGCGGTCGAATGTGGGAGCGGGCTTGCTCGCGAAGGGGCCAGTTCAGGGAACCGCGCTATCAGCCCTTGAACACTTCATCCAGCAAGTTATGCATCGACTGGAAGGCCCGTGCGGCGGTCTTCGCGTCATACATCATCTTGCCCGGCACGTTCGCGTGCGGGTCGGTAAACGAGTGCACTGCACCGCCGTAGCTCAGCAATTGCCAATCCACACCGGCAGCGTTCATTTCGTCTTCAAACGCCGGCAGTTGCTCTTTCGGCACCAGCGGGTCGGAAGCGCCGTGCAACACCAGCACTGAACCCTTGATGTTTTTCGCATCGGCCGGGTTCGGTGTGTCGAGGCTGCCGTGGAACGAAACGGCGGCTTTCAACGGCGCACCGGTACGCGCCAGCTCCAGGGAGCAGCAGCCGCCGAAGCAGAAACCGAAGGTTGCCAGCTTCGAGGTATCCACCGCCGCTTCGGTCTGGGTCTTCAGGTGATCAAGCGCGACTTGCATGCGCTTGTTCAGCAGCGGCCGGTCATTCTTCAACGGCATCATCGCCGCACCTGCTTCATCGCCATTCGAAGGGCGAACAGTTTGCCCGTACAGGTCGGCAAGCAAGACCACGTAGCCCTTGCTGGCCACGCTCTTGGCGATCTCTTCAGCGCCGGCACTGACACCCATCCAGTTCGGCGCCATCAACAACCCTGGCAGCGGGCCCTTATGACTGGCATCAAATGCCAGGCGGCTTTCATAAGACTGGCCATCAATCTGATAGACCACGGAACGCACGGTGATTTGGCTCATCATTTACTCCAGGTGAAAGGCTCTAGAACGAAAAAACCCGCCGAAGCGGGTTTTTCTACAACGGTGTTAAACCGACAGTTCAACCAACAGCTTGTTCAGTCGGCGCACATAAGCGGCCGGGTCTTTCAGGCTGTCGCCGGCAGCCAGGGCTGCCTGGTCGAAGAGGATGTGCGACAGGTCGCCAAAGCGCTCTTCGCTCTGCTCGCCGTCGAGTTTCTCGATCAGCGGGTGAGCCGGGTTGAATTCGAAGATCGGCTTGGAATCCGGAACCTTCTGACCGCTGGCTTCCAGGATCTGACGCATCTGCATGCCCAGGTCCTGCTCGCCGATGGCCAGAATCGCCGGGGAGTCGGTCAGACGGTGGGAAACCCGCACTTCGCTGACGGCATCGCCCAAGGCGGTCTTGATGCGCTCAACCAGGCCTTCTTTGGACTTGGCCACTTCTTCAGCGGCTTTCTTGTCTTCTTCGGAATCCAGGTTGCCCAGGTCCAGGTCGCCACGGGCGACGTCAACAAAGCTCTTGCCGTCGAAGTCGCTGAGGTAGCTCATCAGCCACTCGTCGATGCGGTCGGTCAGCAGCAGCACTTCGATGCCTTTCTTGCGGAAGACTTCCAGGTGCGGGCTGTTCTTGACCTGAGCGTAGGTTTCGCCGGTCAGGTAGTAGATCTTGTCCTGACCTTCCTTGGCGCGCGCCAGGTATTCGGCCAGGGAAACGTTCTGCTCGCCGTCGTCACCGTGGGTCGAGGCGAAACGCAGCAGACCGGCAATTTTTTCCTTGTTGGCGAAATCTTCTGCCGGGCCTTCTTTCATCACCTGGCCGAAGTTTTTCCAGAAGCCCTTGTATTGCTCAGGCTCGTTCTTCGCCAGTTTTTCCAGCATGTCGAGGACACGCTTGGTCAGCGCCGATTTCATCGAGTCGATGATCGGGTCTTTCTGCAGGATTTCCCGCGACACGTTCAGCGACAGGTCGTTGGAGTCGACCACGCCCTTGATGAAGCGCAGGTACAACGGCAGGAACGATTCCGCCTGGTCCATTACGAACACACGCTGCACGTACAGCTTCAGGCCTTTCGGCGCTTCACGCTGGTACAGGTCGAACGGAGCACGGGCCGGTACGTAGAGCAGCGAGCTGTATTCCAGCTTGCCTTCGACCTTGTTGTGGCTCCAGCTCAGCGGGTTTTCGTAGTCGTGAGCGATGTGCTTGTAGAACTCCTGGTATTCCTCGTCCTTGACTTCGGTACGAGGACGGGTCCACAGGGCGCTGGCGCGGTTGACGGTTTCCCATTCCAGCGCAGGCTTTTCTTCGCCTTCAGCAGCGGCTTGTTCTTTCGGCAACTCGATCGGCAACGCGATGTGGTCGGAGTACTTCTTGATGATATTGCGCAGGCGCCAGCCATCGGCGAACTCGTCTTCACCGGACTTCAGGTGCAGGACAATGCGCGTACCGCGGTCAGCCTTGTCGATAGTGGCGATTTCAAACTCGCCCTCGCCCTTGGAAGACCAGTGCACGCCTTCGCTGGCGGCAAGGCCGGCGCGGCGGCTGAAGACTTCAACCTTGTCGGCAACGATAAAGGCCGAGTAGAAGCCCACGCCGAATTGGCCGATCAGGTGCGAATCTTTCTTCTGGTCGCCCGACAGGTTCTTCATGAAATCAGCAGTGCCGGATTTGGCGATGGTCCCCAGGTGGGTGATCGCATCGTCACGGCTCATGCCGATACCGTTGTCTTCGAGAGTGACGGTTTTCGCGTCTTTGTCGAAGCTCACACGGATTTTCAGTTCCGCGCCGCCTTCCAGCAACTCAGGCTTGGACAGGGCTTCGAAACGTAATTTGTCGACAGCGTCAGAGGCGTTCGAGATCAATTCGCGAAGGAAAATTTCCTTGTTGGAATACAGCGAATGGATCATGAGGTGCAGCAGTTGCTTCACCTCGGTCTGGAAGCCCAGGGTTTCCTTTTGAGTTTCCACACTCATGGTCATCAAACTCCAATTGGATGGCAGTGGCCGCGCCCTTGAGGGTTGGCGGCGGGTTGTCATCAAAGTTGGGGGCTAAGACCAGGATTTCAAGGGCGAGCCGGTTCCTCAATCTTGAAATGCGCACGGGCGGTGGCAATCGGTTCAGCCTGGGTGCTTTGCCACGCAGTAATCGCCACATTGGCCACCCGCCGCCCCTGGCGCCACACCTGGCATTTGGCGTAGGTGTCGCGAAACTGGCCGGCGCGCAGGTAATCCAGGGAAAAATCGATGATCTTCGGCACACCCGGTGCACCGGTGAACACCAGCAGATGCAAGGCGGCGGACAGCTCCATGAAGCCTGCAATCACCCCGCCGTGGATCGCCGGCAATATCGGGTTACCAATGTTGTCCTTGTTGGCCGGCATGCGGAACAGCAATTCATCCCCCAGGCGCGTGCATTCGATGCCGATCAGCTTGGCGTAGGGAATCAGGTTGAGCAGCACATCGTAGTTGACGCGCTCGTGGGCCTGCTGCAGTCGGGTCTTGAACTGATGCTTCATGGCTGCTGCTCTCCCTTGATCGTATTACCCAGGCCCTGGCTGCCCTTGAGGCGCTTGCCCATGCGCATGAACGTGCCCACCACATGGGCAATCGGCTGCTGCGGGTCATCCTGGTAGGCGAAGCCACGGGTGAAGATTACGTCGGTGGTGACCCGGTAGCACTGGGCGAAACCGAACACCGGCCTGTGGGGTTCGGCCGGGTGCATGTAGTCGACACGCAGGTCCAGGGTCGGGCAGACCTCGAACTCCGGCAATACACACAGGGTGGCCATGCCGCAGGCGGTGTCCATCAAGGACGTCAGCGCGCCGCCGTGGATCACTCCGGTCTGCGGATCACCGACAATATGCGGACCATAGGGCAATACCAGGGTCATGCCGTCTTCACTGGCGGCATGCACCTGGATACCCAGTACCTGGCAGTGACGCAAGGCCGAAACAAAACGCGTGGCACGGGATAAAAGAGGATTTTCGGTCATTCGTTAAAGACTCTTATTAGTGTGAATCCGGCGGTGTAGACAACCTTGGTGAAAGTTCCCTGGGAAAACGTCTTATATATCTGTGAGATTTAAGGAACTAAGCGTTGGGCATAGGCTCGAAAGGCCAGTAGATATCTTCAATAAGGAGAAACACCCCATGCGCAAGACTTTAGCTATTTCCTTGATGTTGGCCGCTGCCCTCGGCCTCGCTGCCTGCGATAAAAAATCCGAGGACAAAGCTCAGGACGCCAACCAACATGCTGAACAAGCTCAAGAAAAAATGAGTGAAGCTCAGGATAAAGTGAACGACGCTGCAAAAGAAAACGCTGAAGCTGCCAAAGCCCAGCAGGAATCGAACAACGCAGCCGCAAAAGAAGCAGCACCTGCAACCGGTTCTTGAGTCTGACGACTTGAACACCGTGGCTTGAAAAGTCATGTTGCAAAAGAAAGCCCGCCAAGTGCGGGCTTTACTTTGTCCGCTGCTTTTATCTGGGCAGCAAAGTGCGAAAAGTCGGACTAAGCCCCGCTCCTGACGCTGAATAACAGCCATAAAAAATGCCCCGAATCGTTTGATACGGGGCATTTTCGATTACAACGTTTGACCAGAAGCTTTAAGCAATCGCTTCGCTGCGCTTGCCCAGCAGCCGATCAATAACCACGGCGACCACCAGGGTCATCACCGAAGGCACCAACCACGCCAGGCCCTGCTCGCTCAACGGCAGGTGAGCCAGTTGCGATGGCATCCAGTCCGCCAGGCCTGCGCCCTTCAGCGCATCAATGCAGCCAAAGATGAACGACACCAGCATCACCGGGCCCACGATACGGCCCTGCTCCTGCCAGAAGTCCTTACAGAAGCTCAGGGCCACCAGCACGATGCACGGCGGGTAGATCGCGGTGAGTACCGGGATCGAGAACGCAATCAGCTTGGTCAGGCCCAGGTTGGACACAAACAGCGAGAACACCGCCAGGATCACCACCAGGGTCTTGTAGGACAGCGGCAATACACGGCTGAAATACTCGGCGCAGGCGCAGGTCAGGCCCACCGCCGTCACCAGGCACGCCAGGGAAATCAGCACGGCGAGGAAGCCGCTGCCCAGGGAGCCGAAGGTGTGCTGGACGTAAGCGTGCAGCACGGCAGCGCCGTTGGCGGCACCGGCGGCCACTTCATGGCTGCCCGAGCCGAGGCGGAACAGGCTGATGTACACCAGCGCCAAGCCCACGCCAGCAATCAGCCCGGCAATGATCGCGTACCGGGTGATCAGCTTCGGCGACTCGACGCCACGGGAGCGAATCGCATTGACGATCACGATACCGAACACCAGGGCACCGAGGGTATCCATGGTCAGGTAACCATTGATAAAACCCTGGGAGAACGGAGCAGCCACGTACTCAGGGGTGGCGACACCCACATCACCGGCTGGCAGGGCGAAGGCAGCGATGCCCAGCACGGCCAGGGCGATGATCTTCAACGGCGCCAGGAAGCGACCGACGGTATCCAGCAGACGGCCCGGGTACAGGGAGATGAAGAACACCAACAGGAAATACACCGAGCTGTAGAGGAACAGCGCCAGCGGGCTTTCACCGGTCAGCGGCGCCAGGCCCACTTCAAAGGAAACGGTGGCGGTTCGCGGGGTGGCGAACAACGGGCCGACTGCGAGGTAAGCAGCCGCTGCCAGCAAGCCACCGGCGATCTTGCCGATCGGGCTGCTCAACGCGTCCATGCCACCACCGACCTTGGCCAGGGCGACGACAGTGATCACCGGCAAACCGACCGCGGTGATCAGGAAGCCCAGCGCCGCCATCCAGACATGAGGCCCGGACTGCAAACCGACGATAGGCGGGAAGATGATGTTGCCGGCGCCCACGAACAGGGCAAAAGTCATAAAGCCCAACGCCAGGATGTCCTGGCTTTTCAACACTTTCATTTGAGGAAATACCACACTACTGAATCGGAATTTAGAGAGGGCTTCCCTATGGATGAGGGAAATACTGCCGGTCCTGATGGGGACTGACGGGTCTAGCGCGGGGCTTCCTTTTGGGATGCGCACGCATAAAGAGGCGGCTAGCCTAACGAATTTGCGGGTCAAACGCACTGTTGCGGGGCGAACTGTCCGATAAGCGACATTTTTATGTCGCGTTTTCATATCTAAATTTTGAAATACGATCAAATGTGGGAGCAAGTCCGCCCCCACATTTTGATCTCCACCAACCTTCAGAATGCACAAAGGCCACCCGAAGGTGGCCTTTGTGGGGTGAAGCGTCAGTTAAGCGCGAGGCTTACTTGACAGCCCAACCGGTCAGCTCGGACAAAGCCTTGCCGATGTCTGCCAGCGAACGCACGGTTTTAACGCCTGCGTCTTCCAGGGCAGCAAACTTCTCGTCTGCAGTACCCTTGCCGCCAGAGATGATTGCGCCAGCATGGCCCATGCGCTTGCCAGCAGGGGCAGTCACACCAGCGATGTAGGAAACAACCGGCTTGGTCACGTGTGCCTTGATGTAGGCAGCCGCTTCTTCTTCAGCCGAACCGCCGATCTCACCGATCATCACGATCGCTTCGGTCTTCGGGTCTTCCTGGAACAGCTTCAGGATGTCGATGAAGTTCGAGCCTGGGATCGGGTCACCGCCGATGCCGACGCAAGTCGACTGACCGAAACCGGCGTCAGTAGTCTGCTTGACAGCTTCGTAGGTCAGGGTGCCGGAACGGGAAACGATACCGACTTTGCCTGGCAAGTGAATGTGACCTGGCATGATGCCGATCTTGCATTCGCCTGGAGTGATCACGCCTGGGCAGTTAGGGCCGATCAGGGTAACACCCAGCTCGTCGCACTTAACTTTAGCGTCCAGCATGTCCAGGGTAGGAATGCCTTCGGTGATGCAAACGATCAGCTTGATGCCGCCGAATGCTGCTTCCAGGATGGAGTCCTTGCAGAAAGGAGCTGGAACGTAGATCACGCTGGCGGTGGCGCCAGTGGCAGCTACAGCATCTTTCACGGTGTTGAACACTGGGAGGCCCAGGTGCTCGGTGCCGCCTTTGCCCGGAGTCACGCCACCGACCATCTTGGTGCCGTATTCGATGGCTTGCTGGGTGTGGAAACTACCTTGCGAACCGGTAATACCCTGGCAAATAACCTTGGTGTCTTTATTGATCAGGACGCTCATTATTTGCCCTCCGCAGCTTTGACAACTTGTTGAGCAGCGTCGGTCAGGCTGGTAGCAGCGATGATGTTCAAACCGCTTTCTGCCAGTACTTTAGCGCCCAGTTCAGCGTTGTTACCTTCAAGGCGAACAACCACCGGGATTTTAACGCCGACTTCTTTCACTGCACCGATGATGCCTTCGGCAATCATGTCGCAACGAACGATGCCGCCGAAGATGTTGACCAGTACTGCTGCGACGTTGGAGTCGGACAGGATGATCTTGAACGCTTCGGTAACGCGTTCTTTGGTGGCACCGCCGCCTACGTCGAGGAAGTTGGCTGGTTTGCCGCCATGCAGGTTGACGATGTCCATGGTACCCATGGCCAGGCCAGCACCGTTGACCATGCAACCGATGTTACCTTCCAGGGCTACGTAGTTCAGTTCGAACTTGGCAGCGTGCGCTTCGCGCGGATCGTCTTGCGACGGATCGTGGAAAGTCTTCAGCTTAGGCTGACGGTACATGGCGTTGGCGTCGATGTTGATCTTGGCGTCGAGGCAATGCAGATCGCCGTCAGCCTTGATCACCAGCGGGTTCACTTCCAGCAGGGCCAGATCGTGATCCTGGAACAGTTTGGCCAGACCTACGAAGATCTTGGCGAACTGGGCAACTTGCTTGCCTTCCAGACCCAGCTGGAAAGCCAGCTCGCGACCCTGGAATGGCTGAGCGCCAACCAGTGGATCGATAGTGGCTTTCAGAATTTTTTCTGGGGTTTCTTCGGCGATCTTCTCAATGTCCACGCCACCTTCGGTGGAGGCCATGAACACGATGCGACGGCTCGAACGGTCAACGACAGCGCCCAGGTACAGCTCTTTAGCGATATCAGTGCACGATTCAACCAGGATCTTGGTGACTGGCTGGCCATTGGCATCAGTCTGGTAAGTCACCAGACGCTTGCCCAGCCACTGCTGAGCGAAGGCTTTGGCGTCTTCTTTGCTGCGAACCAGCTTGACGCCGCCCGCTTTACCGCGACCACCAGCGTGAACCTGGGCTTTGACAACCCACTCGGTGCCGCCGATTTTGTCGCAAGCTTCTGCTGCTGCTTCCGGGGTGTCTACTGCGTAACCCTTGGATACTGGCAGGCCGTATTCAGCGAACAGCTGCTTACCCTGATACTCGTGAAGATTCATGCTTATTACCGTCTTCGTTAGGTACTGCGCATTCGGCGCTGCGCTCTTTATTGAGTGCCGCGCCACCTGTGACTGCTGCTTGCACAGTCAAACCACCAAAAGCCTGAACCCTGGGTGGTGAAACTGCGCAAGACTGCGTCCAGCGGATATTCCGCGGTGAGTCTTGCGCACAAGGCTCACGACGGGCAACCGCCGTGGTTTCTTATTATCTCGCTTAGCGCTTCTTCTTGTTGGCGATGTGGATGGCATGGCCATTCACTGCCAACGCGGCTTCGTGCAGCGCTTCGGACAGGGTCGGATGGGAGAAAACCATCATGCCGATGTCTTCGGCGCTGGTGCCGAATTCCATACCGATTGCGCCTTGCTGAACCAGTTCTGCTGCGCCTGGGCCAATCACGTGGACGCCCAATACGCGGTCAGTCTTGGCATCAGCGATGACTTTGACAAAACCACCGGTGTCGTTGGCTGCCATGGCACGGCCAGAAGCGGCAAACGGGAAGGTGCCGACGTTAACTTCAACGCCTTCAGCTTTCAACTGCTGTTCGTTCTTGCCGACCCATGCAATTTCCGGGTGGGTGTAGATAACCGACGGGATCAGGTCGTAGTTCATCTGGGTTTTGTGACCCTTGATGCGCTCGACAACCATGATGCCTTCTTCGGAAGCCTTGTGCGCCAGCATCATGCCGCGAACCACGTCGCCAATGGCGTAGACGCCCGGCACGGTGGTAGCGCAGTGATCGTCAACGTGGATGAAACCACGCTCGTCGATGTTCACGCCGCTGTCGGAAGCCAGCAGATCAGTGGTCACTGGACGGCGACCAACGGCTACGATCAGCTTGTCGAAAGTGATGGTCTGTTCGCCATCCTTGTCGGTGTAGGTCACGACTACTTCGTCGCCGTTAACCTTGGAACCAGTAACGCGAGCGCCCAGCTTGATGTCCAGACCTTGTTTGGTCAGGGTTTTCAACGCTTCTTTGGACACTGCGGTGTCGGCAGCCAGCAGGAACGTGTCCAGGGCTTCCAGCACGGTGACTTCGGAACCCAGACGGGACCAGACCGAACCCAGTTCCAGGCCGATCACGCCAGCGCCGATCACGCCCAGACGTTTTGGAACCGATTGGAATTCCAGGGCGCCGGTCGAATCAACGATTACGTTCTGGTCAACTGGAGCCGGTGGAATGTCGATTGGACGCGAACCTGGAGCCAGGATCACGTTTTCGGCTTCGATGACTTCTACCGAACCGTCAGGCTTGGTGATTTCAACTTTCTTGCCGGCCAGCAGTTTGCCGTGGCCTTGCAGGGAAGTAACGCCGTTGGCCTTGAACAGGGTAGCAACGCCGGAAGTCAGGCCTTTAACGATGTTGGCCTTGCGGCCGACCATTGCTGGCACGTCCATGGTCACGCCAGCGTGGTTGATGCCGTGGATGGCAAAACCGTCTTGCGCTTCGTGGAATTTCCAGGAGCTGTCCAGCAGCGCCTTGGAAGGAATGCAGCCAACGTTCAGGCAAGTACCGCCCAACGCCAGTTTGCCTTCCTTGTCGGTGTATTTTTCGATGCAAGCAGTCGAGAGGCCCAGTTGTGCGGCCTTGATGGCGGCAACGTAGCCGCCAGGGCCCGCACCAATCACTACAACGTCAAATTTCTGCGACATGAAAAAAAATCCTCTTTAGCTAAAAGCTTCAAGCCGTGAGCCGCACTCCGGCCTGCCTTGCGACAGGGTGGGTGGTGCGGCTCACCGCCGCTTTATCAGATATCCAGCAGCAGACGAGCCGGGTCTTCCAGCAGGTTCTTGATGGTCACCAGGAAAGTCACGGCTTCTTTACCATCGATCAGGCGGTGATCGTAGGACAGCGCCAGGTACATCATCGGGCGGATAACCACTTGGCCGTTGATCGCCATAGGACGCTGCAGAATGTTGTGCATGCCCAGGATCGCAGCTTGTGGCGGGTTGACGATCGGAGTCGACATCATAGAACCGAAAGTACCACCGTTGGTGATGGTGAAGGTACCACCGGTCATCTCGTCGATGGTCAGTTTGCCGTCACGGGCTTTCTTGCCGAAGTTGGCGATGCCGCCTTCGATTTCAGCCAGGCTCATCAGTTCGGCGTTACGCAGAACCGGTACTACCAGGCCACGGTCGCTGGATACGGCAACGCCGACGTCAGCGTAGCCGTGGTAAACGATGTCGCCGCCGTCGATGGAAGCGTTGACTGCCGGGAAGCGTTTCAGCGCTTCGGTGGCGGCTTTCACGAAGAACGACATGAAGCCCAAACGTACGCCGTTGTGGCTCTTCTCGAAGAGATCCTTGTACTTCGAACGCAGGGCCATGACTTCGGTCATGTCGACTTCGTTGAAAGTGGTCAGCATCGCCATGTTCGACTGTGCTTCAACCAGGCGCTTGGCCACGGTGGCACGTACGCGGGTCATCGGTACGCGCTTCTCGGTGCGGTCGCCAGCGGCGAACACAGGCGCAGCGGCAGCCGGGGCAGCAGCCTTGGCAGGTGCGGCAGCCGGAGCGTTTTTCTTGGCTTCAACTGCGGCAACCACGTCTTCCTTGGTCACACGGCCGTCTTTGCCGGTGCCTTTGATGGAAGCCAGGTTGATGCCGTTCTCGTCAGCCAGCTGACGCGCAGCCGGTGCAGCGATTGGATCTTCAGCGCCTGCAGCCGGTGCAGCAGCTGGAGCTGCGGCAGCGGCCGGTGCAGCAGCGGCAGGAGCGGGAGCAGCGGCAGCAGCACCGCCCTCTTCGATCGAGCCCAGTACCTGGTTCGACAGAACGGTAGCGCCTTCTTCGGCAACGATTGCGCCCAGCACGCCGTCAGCTTCAGCCAACACTTCCAGAACGACTTTGTCGGTCTCGATGTCGACGATCAGATCGTCACGCTTGACGGCCTCGCCTGGTTTCTTGTGCCAGGTGGCAACGGTGCCATCGGCAACCGATTCCGGGAATGACGGGGCTTTGATTTCGATAGCCATTATCTGTGGGTCCTTAAAATTCGGTTTCAGTCAGCGCGAAGGCGTTAAACAGTGAAAGCATCTTGCAGCAGTTTTTCCTGCTGCTCGGCGTGCATCGATGCATAACCACAAGCAGGTGCAGCAGAAGCATCACGACCGGCATACTCCAGGCCCAGTGCCTGTTTGTGGTTGCCGATGCTGCGACGCAGGTGATGCTGGCTGCTGTACCAAGCGCCCTGGTTCATCGGTTCTTCCTGACACCACACCACGTTGGTGAGGTTGGTGTAAGGCGCGATGGCCTCCATCAGGTCGTCTTCCGGGAACGGGTAAAGCTGCTCGATCCGCACGATGGCGATGTCTTCGCGGCCTTCGGCACGGCGTTTTTCCAGCAAGTCGTAATAGACCTTGCCGCTGCACAGGATCAGGCGAGTGACCTTGGCGGCGTCGAGGGTGTCGATTTCTGGAATAACGGTCTGGAACGAACCATCAGCCAGATCTTCCAGGGTCGAGATGGCCAATTTATGACGCAACAGCGATTTCGGCGTCAGCACCACCAGCGGCTTGCGCAGCGGGCGGATCACCTGGCGACGCAGCAAGTGGTAGATCTGGGCCGGGGTAGTCGGCACGCACACCTGGATGTTGTGCTCGGCGCACAATTGCAGGTAACGCTCCAGACGGGCCGAGGAGTGCTCCGGACCCTGACCTTCATAACCGTGTGGCAGCAGCATGGTCAGACCGCACAGACGGCCCCACTTGTGCTCGCCGCTGGTGATGAACTGGTCGATAACCACCTGGGCACCGTTGGCAAAGTCGCCGAACTGGGCTTCCCAGATCACCAATGCCTGAGGCGTGGTGGTCGAGTAACCGTATTCGAACGCCAGTACGGCCTCTTCGGACAGGAACGAATCGTACAGGTCGAAACGTGGCTGGCCTTCGTACAGGTTCTGCAACGGGATGTAGGTGCCCGCGTCTTTCTGGTTGTGCAGCACAGCGTGACGGTGCGAGAACGTACCACGGCCGATGTCCTGGCCGGTCATGCGGATCGGGTGACCTTCGAACGCCAGGGTCGCGTACGCCATGGTTTCGGCGTAACCCCAGTTGATCGGCAGGCCGCCGGCTTGCATCTTCTGACGGTCTTCGTAGATCTTCGCAACCTGGCGCTGTACGACGAAACCGTCTGGAATTTCCAGCAGCTTGGCAGACAGCTCCTGCAGGGTTTTCAGATCGAACGAGGTGTCATGACGCGCCGTCCAGGCGTGGCCCAGGTACGGACGCCAGTCAACGAACAGCTCTTTGTTCGGCTCTTTGACCAGGCTTTTTACAACGTGCAGACCGTTGTCCAGCGCGTTGCGGTATTCATCGATCTTCGCCTGAACACGTGCATCGTCCACTACGCCGGCCTTGATCAGGCTGTCGGCGTACAGCTCACGGGTGGTGCGCTGCTTGGTGATTTGCTGGTACATCAACGGTTGGGTGCCGCTAGGCTCATCCGCTTCGTTGTGACCGCGACGGCGGTAGCAGACCAGGTCGATGACCACGTCACGCTTGAACTGCATGCGGTAATCAATGGCCAGTTGGGTCACGAACAACACGGCTTCCGGATCATCACCATTCACATGGAGGATCGGCGCCTGGATCATCTTGGCCACGTCGGTCGCGTACTCGGTAGAGCGTGCGTCCAGCGGGTTGCTGATGGTGAAGCCCACCTGGTTGTTGATGACGATGTGAACGGTACCGCCCGTCTTGAAGCCGCGGGTCTGCGACATCTGGAACGTTTCCAGGACCACGCCTTGACCGGCGAATGCCGCGTCACCGTGGATGGAAATCGGCAGGACCTTCTCACCGGTGGAGTCGTTACGACGATCCTGGCGAGCACGTACAGACCCCTCGACCACTGGAGAAACGATTTCCAGGTGGGATGGGTTGAACGCCATGGCCAGGTGAACTTCACCGCCGGTGGTCATTACGTTGGACGAGAAGCCCTGGTGGTATTTAACGTCACCGGAACCCAGCTCAACCTTTTTCTTGCCTTCGAACTCGTCGAACAGCTCGCGCGGGTTCTTGCCGAAGGTGTTCACCAGCACGTTCAAACGGCCACGGTGGGCCATGCCGATCACGATTTCCTTGGTACCGTAGGAGCCGGAACGCTGGATCAGCTCGTCGAGCATCGGAATCAGGCTTTCGCCGCCTTCCAGGCCGAAACGCTTGGTGCCCGGGTATTTGGTACCCAGGTATTTTTCCAGGCCTTCCGCTGCGGTGACGCGCTCGAGCAAGTGGCTCTTGACGTCCGCAGACAGCACTGGACGGCCACGCACGCCTTCAAGACGGTGCTGGAACCAGTGGCGCTGCTCGGAATCAGTGATGTGCGTAAATTCGGCACCGATGGTGCGGCAATATGTCTGCTGCAACGCTTCGTGAATTTCGCGTAGGCTCGCTTCCTCTTTGCCGATGAACAGGTCGCCGGCACGGAAGGTCGTATCAAGATCGGCATTGGTCAAGCCGTAATGATTGATCGACAGGTCTGCAGGTGCAGGACGCTGCCACAGCCCCAGCGGGTCAAGCTGGGCTGCCTGGTGGCCACGCATACGGTAGGCCTGGATCAGTCGCAGTACTTCAACTTGCTTCTTCTCGTGCTCACTGCTCACGCTTCCGGCGGAAACCGGCTGGGCGCGGCGCTGGTTCTTTGCCAGCAGCACGAACTGATCGCGAATTGTTGCGTGCGATACATCGGTGGCAGCGTTGCCGTCTGAAGACAACGTCTGAAATTTGGTGCGCCATTCTTCTGGCACAGCGTTAGGGTCGTGCAGGTAGAGCTCATAAAGCTCTTCCACATAGGCAGCGTTACCACCTGAAAGATAGCCGCTGTTCCACATGCGCTGCATCACGCTTTCTTGCATGCTTGGTCACCCTCGATTTGGGGACACCACCGGCGAAAACACCGAGTTTGCTTGCAAAAGGCCAAGTGCAGCGACCAAAACAAGCCACTTAGGATCACGCTGATAGTTCGGGTACCAACCCGAATGCCCCTGCTTGTCTCATTTCTTCAAAATAAGAGCCGCGGCTTTGTAAGTCGCTGCTCAAGTTAAAACTACGGCGCCGGTTGAAGCCTGCGCCGTAGCATCTACGGGCACAACGGTCCTGCTTTTACTACAACGTCGGTTACACGCCGCTTTGCAGCAGCATGCTACGTACGTGACCAATGGCCTTAGTCGGGTTCAGGCCTTTGGGACATACGTTGACGCAGTTCATGATCCCGCGGCAGCGGAATACGCTGAACGGGTCATCCAGCGAAGCCAGACGCTCGGCAGTCTTGGTATCACGGCTGTCTGCCAGGAAGCGGTACGCTTGCAGCAGGGCAGCCGGGCCCAGGAACTTGTCCGGGTTCCACCAGAAGGACGGGCAGGAAGTCGAGCAGCAAGCGCACAGGATGCACTCGTACAGACCGTCCAGCTTCTCGCGCTCTTCCGGGGTCTGCAGACGTTCGATGGCCGGAGCCGGCGTGTCGTTCTGCAGGAATGGCTTAACCTTTTCGTATTGCTTGTAGAAGATGCTCATATCGACGACCAGGTCACGGATAACCGGCAAACCTGGCAGTGGACGAACGATCAGCTTGTTGCCTTTAACCACGGCAGACAGCGGCGTGATGCACGCCAGGCCGTTTTTACCGTTGATGTTCATGCCGTCGGAACCGCAGACACCTTCACGGCAAGAGCGACGATAGGAGAAACCTTCGTCCTGCTCTTTAACCAGGGCCAGTACGTCCAGCACCATCAGGTCTTTACCACCGGTATCGACCTGGAATTCCTGCATGAACGGCGCGGCGTCCTGATCAGGGTTGTAGCGATAAACACTGACTTTCAACATGGCAGCCACCCTTAGTAAGTCCGAATCTTCGGTTCAAACGTCGGAACCGTCTTCGGCGAGAAGTTCACGGCACGCTTGGTTACGCGCTTGTCACCCGGGAAGTACAGGGTGTGGCACAACCAGTTTTCGTCGTCGCGGTCTTCATAGTCTTCACGAGCGTGAGCACCACGGGATTCTTTACGAACCTCGGCAGCAATCGCGGTCGCTTCAGCCACTTCCAGCAGGTTTTGCAGCTCAAGGGCTTCGATACGAGCGGTGTTGAACGCCTGGCTCTTATCGTTGATCTTGACGTTGGCGATGCGCTTGCGCAGGTCGGCCAGCTGGGCAATACCCTTCTGCATGTATTCGCCGGTACGGAACACACCGAAGTAGTTCTGCATGCAGCTTTGCAGCTCTTTACGCAGGGAAGCGACGTCTTCGCCTTCGGTACGCGAGTTCAGGCCATCCAGACGTGCCAGGGCAGCGTCGATGTCGGACTGGCGTGGACGAGCGTAATCAACGCCTTCCTTCAGGGTCTGCTCCAGGAACAGGCCGGCAGCGCGACCGAATACCACCAGGTCGAGCAGCGAGTTACCGCCCAGGCGGTTGGCACCGTGAACCGATACGCAGGCCACTTCACCGACCGCGAACAGACCAGGGATGATCTGGTCAACGCCGTCGGCGTCCTGGGTGATCGCTTGGCCATGAATGTTGGTGGCAACGCCGCCCATCATATAGTGGCAAGTTGGAACAACCGGGATCGGCGCAACAGCCGGGTCAACGTGAGCAAAGGTCTTGGACAGCTCCATGATGCCTGGCAGACGGCTGTGCAGAACTTCTTCACCGAGGTGATCGAGCTTCAGCATTACGTGGTCGCCATCAGGACCACAGCCGTTACCGGCGATGATTTCTTTAACCATGGAACGGGCTACAACGTCACGACCGGCAAGGTCTTTGGCGTTCGGAGCATAACGCTCCATGAAACGCTCGCCGTTCTTGTTGATCAGGTAACCACCTTCACCACGGCAACCTTCTGTAACCAGTACACCGGCGCCGGCGATGCCGGTCGGGTGGAACTGCCACATTTCGATGTCCTGTACCGGGACGCCTGCACGCAGGGCCATGCCGATACCGTCACCGGTGTTGATCAGGGCGTTGGTAGTAGAAGAGTAGATACGGCCTGCACCGCCGGTCGCCAATACGGTGGCGTTAGCCCGTACGTAAGAGGTTTCGCCGGTTTCGATGCAGATAACGATCATGCCTACAAAGGCACCGTCTTCGTTCTTCACCAGGTCGACGCCGTAGTATTCGTTGAGGAATACGGTGCCGGCCTTCAGGTTGGCCTGGTACAGGGTGTGCAACAGCGCGTGACCGGTACGGTCGGCTGCGGCGCAGGTACGGGCGGCCTGACCACCTTTACCGAAGTCTTTCGACTGACCGCCGAACGGACGCTGGTAGATGCGGCCCTGTTCGGTACGGGAGAACGGCAGACCCATGTGTTCGAGCTCGAAGACCGCTTCAGGGCCTACGGAGCACATGTATTCGATAGCGTCCTGGTCACCGATATAGTCGGAACCCTTGACGGTATCGTACATGTGCCAGCGCCAGTCATCGTTTGGATCGGCAGAGGCGATGGCGCACGTGATGCCACCCTGGGCCGAAACGGTGTGGGAACGGGTCGGGAACACCTTGGTGATTACGGCAGTCTTGTGACCGCCCTGGGCCAGCTGCAGCGCAGCGCGCATGCCGGCACCGCCGCCGCCAATGATGATGGCGTCGAATGAAAGCGTATTAACTGTGTTAGCCATGAATCAGATACCCCAAAGAATCTGCACACCCCAGACGAAGTAAGCGAACATCGCGACGCCGCATACTGCCTGGAAGAGAAACCGTACTGCTGTCGCGGACTTGCCCAGCGCCATTGGCGTCAGGTAGTCGGTCGCGATGGTCCACATGCCAACCCAGGCGTGAGCGCCCAGGGCTACAAGGGCCAGCAGACTGAAGATGCGCATCCCGTTGTGAGCGAACAGGCCGTGCCATTGGGCGTAGCCAATGCCAGGGTTCGCCGCGAGGTACCCGATCAGGAAAATGAAATAAGCCGCGAGAACAACCGCAGACACACGTTGCGCCATCCAGTCATAGAGGCCCGAACGCGACAGGTTCGTAACGCTGGTTACCATATCCAAACTCCCGCCAGAACGATCAGCACCACGGAAATGGCGATGACGATTTTCGAGCCCAGCTTGCCGCCTTCCAGCGTCTCACCGATACCCATGTCCATGATCAAGTGGCGAATACCGGCCACGAGGTGATAAAGCAGAGCGGACAGGAGGCCCCAGGCGACGAATTTGGCCAGCGGACTGGTCAAGCATGCCTTCACCTCGGCGTACCCTTCTTCCGAACCCAGGGATTTGCTCAATGCATAAAGCATGATGCCCAGGCCAAGAAACAGGATGATGCCGGATACACGGTGCAGGAACGACGTTACGCCGGTGATGGGGAGTTTGATGGTCCTTAGGTCTAGGTTTACAGGTCGTTGGCTATTCACGGCTTTTTTTCACACTGAAGAGCCCCTAACAATCAGGGCAAAGTTGTTGGGGAGTGCACTGGTCAGGTAACCACCACCCAGGGAGTGCGACCCCCATCAAAACGGGCCCAAAAGCCCCTGGCGGTCGGAGGCCGAGTATAGACAGTTAGGCAACTAATGACAACGCGCACTCCTCACCCTAATAGCGCATTGCGCTGGCGGCATAAAAGGCGTAAATGGCAGGTAATTTCGAGGAAAAAGTACGGTTAAAGCCTTCTGGCGCAAGACTTTAGGCAAATTGACATCTGGATTTATATCAATATAGTGGTGCGGGCCCTGCGTGGGGGGTCTGTCTGATGATTTGAAGCATAAATAGGAGGCCACATGGCTGACAAAAAAGCGCAGTTGATCATCGAGGGCGCAGCCCCCGTCGAGCTGCCCATTTTAACCGGCACCGTTGGTCCCGATGTTATCGACGTACGGGGCCTGACGGCCACGGGCCGTTTTACATTCGACCCAGGCTTCATGTCGACCGCCTCATGCGAGTCGAAGATCACCTATATCGACGGTGATAACGGTATCTTGCTGCACCGCGGCTACCCGATCGAACAGCTTGCTGAACAGTCGGACTACCTGGAAACCTGCTACCTGCTGCTTAATGGCGAACTGCCAACAGCTGAGCAAAAGGCCCAGTTCGTCAGCACCGTGAAGAACCACACCATGGTTCACGAGCAGTTGAAGACCTTCTTCAACGGCTTCCGTCGCGACGCCCACCCGATGGCCGTCATGTGCGGTGTAGTCGGCGCCCTGTCGGCCTTCTATCACGACTCCCTGGACATCAATAACCCGCAGCATCGCGAAATTTCCGCGATCCGCCTGGTTGCCAAGATGCCGACCCTGGCCGCAATGGTTTACAAGTACTCCATGGGCCAACCCATGATGTACCCGCGCAACGACCTGACGTACGCGGAAAACTTCCTGCACATGATGTTCAACACCCCGTGCGAGATCAAACCGATCAGCCCGGTGCTGGCCGCCGCGATGGACAAGATCTTCATCCTCCACGCCGACCACGAACAGAACGCCTCGACGTCCACCGTACGCCTGGCAGGCTCCTCGGGTGCCAACCCGTTCGCCTGTATCGCCGCCGGTATCGCCGCACTGTGGGGCCCTGCCCACGGCGGTGCGAACGAAGCCGTATTGACCATGCTTGATGAAATCGGCGATGTCTCGAACATCGATAAGTTCATCGCCAAGGCCAAGGACAAGAACGATCCGTTCAAGTTGATGGGCTTCGGTCACCGGGTCTACAAGAACCGCGACCCGCGTGCCACCGTGATGAAGAAGACCTGCGACGAAGTACTGAAGGAACTGGGGATCAAGAACGATCCGCAACTCGAACTGGCCATGCGCCTGGAAGAGATCGCCCTGACCGACCCGTACTTCATCGAACGCTCGCTGTACCCGAACGTCGACTTCTACTCGGGGATCATCCTCAAGGCGATCGGCATTCCAACCAGCATGTTCACCGTGATCTTCGCCCTGGCGCGCACCGTAGGCTGGATCTCCCACTGGAAAGAAATGCTTTCCAGCCCGTACAAGATTGGCCGCCCGCGCCAGCTGTACACCGGCTACGAGTCGCGTGACATCACCAAGCTGGAAGACCGCAAGTAAGCTAACCGCTACTTGGCAACACCGAAAACGGCCTCCTTTGATAGGGAGGCCGTTTTTATTTGTGCCGGATTTGAGAAACAGTTTTGTCGTATCCGTTACCAATAAAGGCAAAAAAAGCCCCGATCTCACGACCGGGGCTTTTTTTTGTAACGCTTACAGCTTAATGGCTAACCGCCCCACTCGCCCCCAGGCCCGTCTGCGAACGGACAAACTGCGGGAAGTACAGCGCACGTTCCTTCTCTGCCGCCGCCGACTTGTCGGTGATGGAGAAGAACCAGATACCGATGAACGCAATGATCATCGAGAACAGCGCCGGGTACTCGTAAGGGAAGATCGCCTTCTCATGGTGCAGGATCGAGACCCAGATGGTTGGGCCGAGGATCATCAGGCCAACGGCACTGATCAAGCCCAGCCAGCCACCAATCATTGCACCGCGGGTGGTGAGGTTTTTCCAGTACATGGAAAGCAGCAGCACCGGGAAGTTACAGCTGGCGGCAATGGAGAACGCCAGGCCCACCATGAACGCGATGTTCTGGCTTTCAAACAGGATACCCAGACCAATGGCCAGCACTGCCAGGGCGATGGTGGTGATCTTCGATACACGAATCTCATCCTTCTCGTTGGCTTTGCCTTTCTTGATCACGCTGGCGTACAGGTCATGGGACACCGCCGAAGCACCCGCCAGGGTCAAACCGGCAACCACTGCCAGGATGGTGGCAAATGCCACGGCCGAGATGAAGCCCAGGAAGATACTGCCGCCCACCGCGTTGGCCAGGTGCACCGCCGCCATGTTGTTACCGCCGAGCAAGGCACCTGCAGCATCCTTGAACGCCGGGTTGGTGCTGACCAGCAGGATCGCGCCGAAGCCGATGATGAAGGTCAGGATATAGAAGTAGCCGATGAAGCCAGTGGCATACAGCACGCTCTTGCGAGCTTCCTTCGCGTCACTAACGGTGAAGAAGCGCATCAGGATGTGCGGCAGGCCGGCGGTACCGAACATCAGTGCCAGGCCAAGGGAGAACGCCGAAATCGGGTCTTTCACCAGGCCGCCCGGGCTCATGATCGCTTCACCTTTAGGGTGAACCTTGATCGCCTCGGCAAACAGCATGTTGAAGTCGAAGTTGACGTGTTTCATCACCATCAGCGCCATGAACGAGGCACCGGACAGCAGCAGCACAGCCTTGATGATCTGCACCCAGGTGGTCGCCAGCATCCCGCCGAACAACACATAGAGGCACATCAGGATGCCCACCAGGATCACCGCTACATGGTAATCAAGGCCGAACAGCAGCTGGATCAGCTTGCCCGCGCCAACCATCTGCGCGATCAGGTAGAACGCCACCACCACCAGGGAGCCACAGGCCGACAGGCTGCGGATCTGGGTTTGCCCGAGGCGGTAGGACGCCACGTCGGCAAACGTGTATTTACCCAGGTTACGCAGGCGCTCGGCGATCAGGAACAGAATGATCGGCCAGCCCACCAGGAAGCCGATCGAGTAGATCAGGCCGTCGTAGCCGGAGGTGAACACCAGCGCGGAAATCCCCAGGAAGGACGCTGCCGACATATAGTCACCGGCAATCGCCAAACCGTTCTGGAACCCGGTGATCTTGCCGCCGGCCGCATAGTAGTCGGCCGCCGACTTGTTGCGCTTGGACGCCCAGTAGGTGATGCACAAGGTCGCGCCGACGAAGGCCACGAACATCAGGATCGCTGCGATATTCAGCGGTTGTTTATGCACTTCGCCGGTCAACGCATCAGCCGCCCAAACGGCAGGTGCAAAGGCCGAGGCGCCGAGTACAGCCAATAGACGACGGATCATTGCGCAGCCTCCTTGAGAATCGCATTGTTCAGGTCGTCGAATTCGCCGTTGGCGCGTCGTACATAGATGCCGGTGAGGATGAAGGCCGACACAATCAGCCCGACCCCGATCGGGATCCCCCACGTGATGGACGAACCGGGGCTGATCTTGGCCCCCAGTATTTGCGGCCCATAGGCAATCAGAAGAATGAAAGCGGAGTACAGCCCAAGCATGATTGCCGAGAGAATCCAGGCGAATCTTTCCCTTTTTCTTACCAGCTCCTTGAAGCGCGGGCTGTTTTGAATCGAGAGGTAAATGCTGTCGTTCATTGTTTTTATCCTCGCAGCACAGCTTTTTATTATTGGAACATATCCACTGTATGCGGCTGAGGAACAGGTTCCAGACGACCTTAGTAGTAGAAGGAGATGGGCGATCACGCCAGCTTTGCACTGATTAAAGTGACAGCCTTTGGCCCAGAAACGACAAAGCCCGCCTGACGAAAACGCCAGGCGGGCTTGCAAGGTACGATCTAGAGGCTTCGAGACTTACTTAGCGGTCCATTCGGCGACACGCTCAGGGTGCTTGGCCACCCAATCCTTGGCCGCGGCTTCAGGCTTGGCGCCCTCTTGAATGGCCAACATGACTTCGCCGATTTCATCCTTGGAGCCCCACTGGAATTTCTTCAGGAACGCCACGACTTCCGGGGCTTTCTTTTCCAGGCCTTTGCTGCCGATGCTGTTGACGGTTTCAGCAGCACCATAAATTCCTTTTGGGTCGTCCAGGAAACGCAGTTTCCACTTGGCGAACATCCAGTGTGGCACCCAACCGGTGACCGCAATGGATTCCTGTTTGTCTTCGGCACGGGTCAGCTCGGCGATCATCGCCGCGCCCGAACTGGCTTGCAGCTTGTAGTCCAGGCCATAGGCCTTGATCGCTTCGTCGGTCTTGAGCATTACGCCTGAACCGGCGTCGATGCCGACGATTTTGTTCTTGAAGGTGGTGTCGGTCTTGAGGTCTTCGATGGATTTGGCTTTCACGTACTCAGGCACGATCAGGCCAATCTTGGCGTCCTTGAAGTTGGGGCCGTAGTCGACCACCTTGTCCTTGTTCTTGGCCCAGTATTCACCGTGGGTCACGGGAAGCCAGGCGGAGAGCATGGCGTCGAGTTTGCCGGTGGCCACGCCTTGCCACATGATCCCGGTGGCGACCGCTTGCAGTTTCACGTCATAACCGAGCTTCTGCTTGATCACTTCTGCCGCCACGTGGGTGGTGGCGACACTGTCCGACCAGCCATCCACATAGCCGATGCTCAGGGTTTTGCTGTCGGCGCTGGCCAGTGTGGAGCTCATCGCAACTACCAGAGTGGCAGCTGCGCCCAAGAGTCGTCGCATCTTCATAGTGCTTCCCCGAAAGTGCTGCGCCCGGCGGATGCCGAGCGACGTCAACCTGTTGTTATGTGGTGCACCGCGCCCCCTTCACGCGCATCGAACACGTGGGTGCCTCATCAGTGGAGGGCTGACACTTCGATCATCAACCTGCTGCCGCAACCGACCTGCTCTGACTGCGACCTCAGGTAAGCAAGAAACGACATCACATCGCCAGCAGGACGATTTGTAGGACATTCACCGACGATCCCGCCCGAACTTTGCATGTCAAAATTATGCTGCCCCACTGGGACGGCACAAATCCGGGTAAGATGCGCGCCTTTGCCCCCAGACGGCCTGATCATGCCCGCGACTGCACGCTTCCCGCTCCTGCCCTATTTATTTGCCCTGATCCTCGGTGTGCTGGCCCTCGGCGGCTATTGGTATGGCCTTGGCCAACCGGTGGTGCTCCCGGACGTGGCGAGTGCCAGCCACAAGCTGCAATGTGCGTCCTACACGCCCTTCGACAAAGACCAATCCCCATTCGACCAGCCGTTCACACTGCGCCCCGAGCGCATGGACGCCGACCTGGCGTTGCTGGCCACCCGCTTTGAGTGCATCCGCACCTACTCCCAGACCGGCCTTGAAGCCTTGCCGGAACTGGCGCGCAAACACGGCCTGAAGCTGATGAGCGGCGCGTGGGTCAGCAGTGATCCGGTGGCCACCGCCAAGGAAGTCGAGGCACTGATCGCCTCGGCCAACGCCAACCCCGACGTCATCACGTCAGTGATCGTGGGTAACGAAACCCTGCTGCGCAAGGAAGTCACCGCCAAGCAGTTGGTGACGCTGATCCATCACGTCAAAAGCCATATCAAGCAGCCGGTCACCTATGCCGATGTGTGGGAGTTCTGGCTGCAACACCCGGAAATCGCCCCGGCGGTGGATTTCCTGACCATCCACCTGTTGCCTTACTGGGAAGATGACCCGTCGGGCATCGACCAGGCGCTCAAGCATGTGGGCGATGTGCGCCAGACCTTCGGCAACAAGTTCGCGCCCAAGGACGTGATGATCGGCGAGACCGGCTGGCCGAGCGAAGGCCGGCAGCGGGAAACCGCGGTGCCGAGCCGGGTCAACGAAGCGAAATTCATGCGCGGGTTCGTGGCCATGGCTGAAGCCAACGGCTGGCATTACAACCTGATCGAAGCCTTTGACCAGCCGTGGAAACGCGCCAGCGAAGGTGCCGTAGGCGGTTACTGGGGTTTGTTTGATGCCGACCGCCAGGACAAGGGCGTGCTGGCCGGTCCGGTGACCAACGTGCCGTACTGGCCGCTGTGGCTGGGGGTTGGCGGGATTATCCTGCTGGGCACGCTGCTGCTGGGCGGTCGCGTGCGCACCACCCGCGCTGCCTTATTGTTGCCATTGCTCGGTGCAGTGGCGGCCTGCTCGATTGGCACTTGGGCCGAATTGAACCGGGTAACGGCGCGCTTCACGGATGAGTGGGTGTGGGCGGGATTGCTGGTGGCCTTGAACCTCGCCGTTCTGGCCCACGCGGCCCTGGCCTTGAGTGCACGTGAAGGCTGGCGCGAGCGCGCGTTCAACTGGATCGAGCAGCGCGCCAGCTGGCTGGTGGCAATCGCCGGGTTTGCCGGGGCTGTCATGATGCTGGCCCTGGTGTTTGACCCGCGGTATCGCAGCTTCCCGAGCGCCGCGCTGGTGCTGCCGGCGCTGGTGTACCTGGTGCGCCCGGTAAGCGGGCTGCGTCGGGAGATCGCGTTGCTGGCGTTCATCATCGGTGCCGGCATTGCGCCGCAGCTGTACCGTGAAGGATTGATGAACCAGCAGGCGTGGGGTTGGGCGGTGGTGAGCCTGCTCATGGTTGCAGCCTTGTGGCGTTGCTTGCGGGTGCGCAAGGCTTAAGATCGCTTTCGCGAGCAAGCCCGCTCCCACATTTGGATCTGTGAAACGGTCAAATGTGGGAGCTGGCTTGCCTGCGATGAGGCCCTCTCAGGCTGCCCGAGGCGCCCTGACCAACCGCAACCCCGCAATCACCACCGCAAACACCGCAAACGTCGTGTTGTACAACGCCAACGCCGGAAACCCGAACACCAGCGCCAACACTGCCAACCCCCACCCTGCCCGGCCCGGCACAAAAAAACCCAGCACCGCAGTGACCAACGCCGCCCAGCCCATCACCTTGAAGTGAATCATCAACCCCAGGTTGGAACGCACCTGGCATTCCCAGCGGCTGGCTTCGTCAGCACAAATACCCACCCAACGGCCATCCTCCATGAATCCGTAACGCGCGCCATAACTGGCGGCCAGCCAAAGTGGCAGGGCAATAAGCAGCAGGATCAGCGGAAAACGGCGGGACATGGGGCACTCCGATAGGCGAAAACGGCGCCCAGCTTAATCCCCCGGCAGCCGTTGGCAAGGCTTGTAAACAGATAAGTGTTCGTCAATGCGTGCCAAAGTGTATCGTCTGGCTACTATTACCCCGATTCCCACGTTTTTTTCCGACTTTTCGTGCCGAAGGCTGGCACTTCGGAAGCAACGCGGTGGTCATAGCCTGCGAACTCCAACCCAGCACGTTTTCCTCTTAGGGATTTAGTCATGCTCCGTTCCTTGCGCTGTGCGGCCCTGTTGGGCAGCCTTTTTCTGAGTGCGTCAGCACTGGCGGTCGATATTGACCAGGCCAGCTATGGCTACCCTTTGACCAACCCGTTTGAAGCGACCATCGCGACCACCCCGCCCAACCTGCGGCCGGAGTTGCCGTCCGACGATGAAATCAATCAGTCCGACTACACCCTGACGATGCGCCCCGAGCGTGAGTTCAGCCTGCCCGACAACTTCTGGGCGGTGAAGAAACTCACCTACCGCATCGCCAAGCAAGACCGCGCCGCACCGCTGATCTTCCTGATCGCCGGCACCGGTGCACGCTTTGACAGCACCATCAACGAATACCTGAAAAAGCTGTACTACAAGGCCGGTTACCACGTCGTCCAACTGTCGTCCCCGACCAGCTTCGACTTCATCGCCGCCGCCTCGCGCTTCGCCACCCCCGGCATCAGCCAGGAAGACGCCGAAGACATGTACCGCGTGATGCAGGCCGTACGCGCGCAAAACCCGACGCTGCCGGTGACCGACTTCTACCTCACCGGCTACAGCCTGGGCGCCCTCGACGCAGCCTTCGTCAGCAAGCTGGATGAAACCCGTCGCAGCTTCAACTTCAAGAAAGTCCTGCTGCTGAACCCGCCGGTCAACCTCTACACCTCGATCACCAACCTCGACAAGCTGGTGCAAACCGAGGTCAAGGGCATCAACAACAGCACCACCTTCTATGAACTGGTGTTGAACAAACTGACCCGCTACTTCCAGCAAAAGGGCTACATCGACCTGAACGACGCCCTGCTCTACGACTTCCAGAACTCCAAGGAACACCTGACCAACGAACAGATGGCGATGCTGATCGGCACCTCGTTCCGCTTCTCGGCGGCCGACATTGCCTTCACCTCGGACCTGATCAACCGCCGCGGCCTGATTATCCCGCCCAAGTACCCGATCAGCGAAGGCACCAGCCTCACGCCATTCCTCAAGCGTGCGCTGCAGTGTGACTTCGACTGCTACCTCACCGAACAGGTGATCCCGATGTGGCGCGCCCGTTCCGACGGCGGCAGCCTGTTGCAACTGGTTGACCAGGTCAGCCTGTATGCGCTCAAGGACTACCTGCACGACAGCCCGAAAATCGCCGTCATGCACAACGCCGACGACGTGATCCTGGGCCCTGGCGACCTTGGCTTCCTGCGTAAAACCTTCGGCGATCGCTTGACCGTCTACCCCCTGGGCGGCCATTGCGGCAACCTCAACTACCGCGTCAACGCCGACGCCATGCTGGAGTTCTTCCGTGGCTAAATATCTTCTGCTGCTCGCCGCCCTGATGTGCGCGGGCGTGGCCAATGCCGACAACAGCAAGGCCCACACGCCGACCGTAGTGGACTCCGACGGCTTCAAGGAGCCCCTGAGCCATCTCAAGTTCAACCCTGGCCTGGACCAGCGTGAGTTCGAGCGTTCGTCGGTCAACGCCCTGAATGTCTACGACCCGCTGGAGTCGTGGAACCGCCGGGTCTACCACTTCAACTACCGCTTCGACCAGTGGGTGTTCCTGCCGGTGGTGGACGGTTACCGCTACGTCACCCCAAGCTTCCTGCGTACCGGCGTCAGCAACTTCTTCAACAACCTGGGGGATGTGCCCAACCTGTTGAACAGCCTGCTGCAGCTCAAGGGCCATCGTTCCCTGGAAACCACCGGGCGCCTGCTGCTCAACACCACCATCGGCATCGCCGGCCTGTGGGACCCGGCCACCGCCATGGGCCTGCCGCGCCAGAGCGAAGACTTCGGCCAGACCCTGGGCTTCTACGGTGTACCGGGCGGCGCCTACCTGGTGCTGCCGCTGTTTGGTCCGTCGAACCTGCGGGACACCACCGGCCTGCTGGTGGACTACGGCGCCGAGACCGAGATCAACTTCCTGAACGTGTCCAAGGTCAGCGAAAACCACCCGGAAATCTGGGCCCTGCGCGCCGTCGACAAGCGCTACCAGACCAGCTTCCGCTACGGTCAGATGAACTCGCCGTTCGAGTACGAAAAGGTGCGCTACGTGTACACCGAGGCGCGCAAGTTGCAGATCGCCGAGTAACGTCCCGTGTAGGCGCTGGCTTGCCAGCGCCTACAACGCGGCTCCCCGCCTGCACCACCTGCGCCACGTAAACTGCAATTGCAGCACCGCCGCCCTGGCCATTTCCCGATCCTGCTCCGCCAATCCCGAAGGCGGCTCCAGCACTTCCAGCAACGCCGCACCCGGTGCATCCAGCAGTGACTCATTCGTCACGCTCGGGCCGCCCTCTTCCAGCGCCGCCTCCAACGCCCGCAAATAGCGATCGCGCTCACTTGCCAACGCACCCCGGCTGCCCGCCAGGCACGCGCGCAGCTCCAGCAACTCGTCCCCCAGATCCAGCCCGAGCAAACCGTTGTCCCAGTGGGCGCGGCGATCAGCAGGCAAGGTTTCGCTGTAGCGCGACAGGCGAATCAGCCGGTCCGCCATGCGCCCGCCAAACCAGCTTTCGGCCTGCTCCAAAGGGCGGGAGGTCAGTTGCGCCAGGTCGAATAACGACGCCTTGAACATCCGCCGATAGTGATGCTCGCCGGGACTCAGCTGAATCAGCCGAAACACCACCACGGCAATGCCCACGCCCACCAGCGTCGCGATAGCCTTGTTGAGAAACGCGGCGAAGTCGTAGGTCATCACATTGCTGGGCCCGACGTTGTTGACGAAAAAGATGCAGAACGCCGACGCCGTGGCCGCCAGTGTGGGGCGACTCATGCACAGCGACGCCACGAACAGCGGCACACCCAGCGCCAGGCACAACAGCGGAAAACCCTCGAACCCCGGCAGCAACGCAAAGCGCACAACCCCGGCCACCGGAATCGACAGCGCAATGCCCTTGAGGAAATTCAGGCTGGAGGCGGACGGGTTTTCCCGCGCCGCAAATAGGCTCAACACCACGCCACAAATAGACACCGCGCCCAGCCCAGAAGGCCATGCCGTAAAAATCCAGAACGCCGCAACCGCCAGAAAAGCCAGTGCACTGCGCAACCCGCCGAGCACGCCTTGCTCGATGTCCCGGTGCCAGGACATCGCCCCCGGCGCGCCGGGCGGCACCCTGCCCTCTTCGACCGCGACCAGCGTCAATGCACTCAGGTCAATCAAGCGCAGCACCTGCGCCAGTTGCATCAGGCAAAAGTGCGCTTCCTGGCCAAGACGCGGATCCTGCAACGCCAGGCCAAGCCGCTGCGACAGTTCGGACAGGTCTTCGAGGCGCTCTTGCTGCAACGCGCCCGCCACCGCTTCAATCAATGGCACCACGGCGGCCGTCTCATCAAGCATCATGCGCTGGCGCGCCACGCCCCGCGCTGCCCGCAGCAGGCCAAGCAGGTCACGGCTGAGCACCCGCAAGGCCTGGGAGCGGCGCCGGCCCTTGGGCCCTTCAAACCAGGCATGGTCACGCTGGCTGTCCACGGCTACGAGGCGGCTCAACGCTTCGAGCAGGCCTTTACGCTGATCGTTACCCAACAGCTCCGACGCGGCGGCACGTATCACGGCCTGCCACGCGGCGCGTGCCTGGACCGCCAGCACCTGCTCGACCCGGCGCGGCCACAAAATCGTGCTGGCGATAGAGGCGCAGAGGATCCCCAGGCTGATCTCCTGGCAGCGCGCCACCGCCTCATCGAACACCCCCAAAGGTGCGGCCGTAGCGGGCAACGCAATAATCGCCGTGGTGTAACCCGCCAGCACAAAACCATAGGACGCGTGATTACGCAGCAAGGATGCGCCCGTGGTGCAAAACGCCAGCCACAGCGCCATGCACAGCAGGAACAACAGCGGTGCCTGGCCCAACACGCCGATCATCGCGATGGAGACCATGGCCCCGACAAACGTGCCCACCAGCCGATAGGCGCCTTTGGCCAGGACCATGCCACTGGTGGACTGGCCCACGATAAACACCGTGGTCAACGCCCATTGTGGTTGCTGCAGGTCGAAACAAAAGGCCAGGTACAACGCGACCCCGCCGGCGATCATGTTGCGCAGGGCAAACAGCAGATCGTTGCGGGACGGGGTCAGCGTCGCTTGCCAGAAATCAGGGAGCTGAAAGGTGGAGGATTTCATGAAACCCGCACATAGATAGCAAGCTAATGATTAGCATCGTATCTATATTTGCCGGGAATGCCAATCTCCCGGCTATTTGACCAGGCGCTTTTCCTTGGACGGCCTGTACCCGAAGTACGCGCTGTAGCACTTGCTGAAATGGCTTGGCGAGACAAACCCGCAGGCCACCAGCACGTCCACCTGGGACAGCTCGGTGTGTTGCAGCAGCCGGCGGGCCTCGGTGATGCGCAGTTCCAGGTAGTAACGCTGAGGCGTGGTGCCCAGTTGCTCCTTGAACAAGCGCTCCAACTGGCGCCGGGAACGGCCGGCATAGACGGCCAGTTGCTCCATCTCCAGCGGCTCCTCGAGGTTGGCGTCCATCAGCTTCACCACCTCACGCAGCGGTGCGCTCAAGCAGATGTTTTCCGTCGGTTTCACCCGCCGGTAACGCGACTCCTCAAACGCCAGGATGTCCTCGATGCCTTCGACCAAGGCTTTGCCGTACAGACCCTTGATCCAGTCCAGCGCCATATGAAACGCGCCGGACGGACTGGAAGCCGTCAGCCGGTCGCGATCAATCACATACGGCTCGCTGCTGACCTGCGTCGCCTTGCAGAACTCGGCCAGGGCCGGGCGATGTTCCGGGTGCACGGCGCACCGGTAGCCGCCAAGCAAACCCGCACGCCCCAGGAACCACGCACCGTTCCACAACCCGGCCAGGCTCACGCCATGCTCCGAGGCGCTTTTCAGCAGGTGGATGAATTCGTCCGTGGCCTTCAGTTCGGTACGGTAGCCACCGCAGATCACCAGCAGGTCCAGCGCTTTAAGCACTGAATGCTCAAGCCGCGCATCAGGCCGGATCACCAGCCCCAGGTCGCTGGTCACCTCGCCTTCCTGCAAGCCAAACGTTGACGTGGCAAACGACGCCGGCCGCAGCAGGTTCGCGGTGATCAGCGCATCCAGCGCCTGGGTAAACGCCGGCAGCGAGAAATGTTCGAGCAACACAAACCCCACGCGCACCGTCTGGCGGGCCTCGCCGGGGTTTTCATTCAGGTAGCGCAGGTTCTTGCCTTTCATGCCCCCGCTGAATTGCCGTCGCTCGATCAATTGCCTATGCCCTCGCACGCGTCCAGAGCTTGCCCACCACGCTGACAACCGCCAACACCACGGCCCCGGCAATGATCCCCGCCACCGCATTGAGCAACGTCGGCACCAGCCACGCCAGGCCACCGGTGCTTTGGCTCACGGTCTCGATCCAGTGGTGCACCACCGGTACGCCATGGGTCAGGATACCGCCGCCCACCATGAACATCGCTGCCGTGCCGATCACCGACAGGCTTTTCATCATATACGGCGCCGCCCGCAGGATCGCCCCGCCAATGCTGCGCGCCGCCTGTCCGGGCTTTTGGGTGAGCCACAGCCCCAGGTCATCGAGCTTGACGATGCCGGCCACCAGGCCGTAGACGCCGATGGTCATGACGATGGCGATGCCCGACAGCACGATCACCTGCTGCATCAGCGGCGCATCCGCCACGGTGCCGAGGGTGATGGCGATGATTTCGGCCGAAAGAATGAAGTCGGTACGGATCGCGCCCTTGATCTTGTCCTTCTCGAACGCCACCAGGTCAGTGGCCGGATCCGCCACGGCTTCCACCAGGTGTGCCTGTTCTTCGGTGCGCTTGTGCAAGAAGGTATGGGCGAGCTTTTCGAAGCCCTCGAAACACAGATACGCGCCGCCCAGCATCAGCAACGGCGTGACCGCCCACGGCGCAAACGCGCTGATCAGCAAGGCCGCAGGCACCAGGATCAGCTTGTTGACAAACGAGCCCTTGGCCACCGCCCACACCACCGGGATTTCCCGCTCGGCGCGCACCCCGGAGACTTGCTGGGCATTCAGCGCCAGATCGTCCCCCAGCACGCCCGCGGTTTTCTTCGCGGCCATCTTGGTCATCAAGGCCACATCGTCGAGCACCGCAGCGATGTCGTCGATCAATACCAGCAAACTGCTTCCTGCCATGGCTCGGGCTTCCCGTGATTCAAAGTGCGCCGAGAATAACGCGGCGCACACCGGGTTAGCGAGCCGTTCAGTGCGCAGGGGTTTGCCAGCCGCCGCCCAGGCTCTGGATCAACGCCACACTGCCCTGGCTGAGCTGGCCCTGGGTGTCACGCAGGTTCTGCTCAGCTTGCAGCAACACCAGTTGCTGGGTCAGCACATTTTCCTGGCTGACAGTGCCGGCACGCAGTTGCGCCTCCTGGCTGCCGAACAGTTGCCGGTTGCGCTGGTACACCTGCTGGAAGGCATCGGCCTGGGTTTGCAGGTGGTTGATCGCCGACAGGTTGTCTTCGACGTTCTGTAGGGCGCTGAGCACCGTGCCACGGTAGGTCGCGGCGATCTGGTCGTAGCTGGCCTCGGCCTGCCTGACCGCTGCCTCACGGGCGCCGCCGTCGAACAGGGTTTGCGCCAGCGCCGGGCCCAACGTCCAGATGCGATTGGGCAGCGAGAACAACCCGCCCAGCGCGCTGCCGCGATAACCGGCCTCGGCGGTGAGGTCCAGGGTCGGGAAGAACGCGGCCTCAGCCACGCCGATTTTCGCGTTGGCCGCCGCGGCCGAGCGCTCCGCCGCCACCACGTCGGGACGCCGTTGCAGCAAGGTTGACGGCAAGGTCAGCGGCGGGCGCGGCAACACGAAGGTGTAGTCATCCCGTGCCGCCACGGCAAACTCGCTCGGTGCCACGCCCACCAGCACCGCCAGTGCGTGCTCGTATTGCTCGCGGTCGCGCAGCGAGGTCTGCAAGTCGGCAATCGAGGTGGTGAGCTGGTCCTGGGCCACCAGCAACTGGTCGTTGGTGGCGACGCCCTGGGTGAACTGCACCTGGATCATGTCCAGCAGTTGCTGGTTGATCTTCTGTTGCTGTTGCAGCAGGCGTACGTCGATATCCATCTGCCGCAGGGCGAGGTAGTTGCTCGCCACGCTGGAGCTGATGGACAACCGCACCCCGGCCAGCAACGCATCGGATTGCTGGGCCGCGGCCTGGCTGGACTCTATCCCGCGCCGTACCAAGCCCCACAGGTCCGGCTCCCAGCTGGCGGTCAAGGTCGCGCTGACGCTGTTCTCGACACCGCCCGAGGTAGTGCTGGATGTACTGCTGCCGCTGCCGCCCACACCCCGCGAACCCGACAGGCCTACGCCGACAGTGGGCCACAACCCGGCCCGGCTGGACGCCACCTGCGCCTGGGCCAGACGGTAGGCCGCCTCCGCCGCGATGATCGACTGGTTGGCCTTGGCCGAGCGCGCCACCAGGTCGTTCAACACCGGGTCCTGATAGGCCAGCCACCACTGACTGTCCATCGCCCCTTGGGGGTTGGCCGCCGCGCGCTGCCACTGGGCGCCTTCCTTGAAAGTCTGCGGCAGCTCCATGGCGGGCTTCTGGTAATCAGGCCCGACCATGCAGCCGCCGAGCAGCAGGCTGATGCAAAGCACGCTGTATTTCACGTTCATAACCTTGCTTCCTTACGCCGACCCAGGCGCTGTGACGCCCGGTCGAGCCACAGGTAGATCACCGGGGTGGTGTACAGCGTCAGCACCTGGCTGAACAGCAGGCCACCAATAATCGAAATCCCCAACGGCCGGCGCAGTTCCGAACCGTAGCCGGTGCCCAGCACCAGCGGCAGCGCGCCAAGGATCGCCGCCAGGGTGGTCATCATGATCGGCCGGAAACGGATCAGGCACGCCCGGCGAATCGCTTCCTTGGCCGTGAGGCCGAACTCCCGCCGCTCAGTGATCGCGAAGTCGATCATCATGATCGCGTTCTTCTTCACGATGCCAATCAACAGAATCACCCCCACCAGCGCAATGATCGACAGCTCGGTGCCGGTCAGCAGCAAGGCGATCAACGCACCGACACCGGCCGAGGGCAAGGTCGAGAGGATGGTCAGCGGGTGCATCAGGTTTTCGTAGAGGATGCCCAGCACGATGTACACCGACAGCAACGCGGCGACGATCAGCAACGGCTCGCTGGCCACCGACGACTGGAACACCTGGGCCGTACCGGCAAACTGGCCCACCACACTGGCGGGCATGCGCAGTTGCTTCACCGCATCGTCCACCAGCGCAGTCGCCTGGCCGATGGACGTGCCGGGCGCCAGGTTGAACGAGACCGTCACCGCCGGGAACGTGCCCTGGTGGCTGATGGAGATCGCCGTGCGCGCCACGGTGTTATCCGCCAGCGCCGACAGCGGCACCAGGGTCTGTTCGGTAGTCAGGCTGGGCGCCGCCGTGGTGCCTTTGGTGGTCGTGGCCTGGGTGCCTGTCGGTACGTAAATGCCCTTGAGCGCCGAAGGGTCGGTCCAGTATTCCGGGGCGATTTCCATCACCACGTGGTACTGGTTGGCCGCGCGATACAGGGTGGCCACCTGGCGCTGGCCAAAGGCGTCGTACAGCGTCTGGTCGACCGCCGAGACACTCACCCCGAGGCGCGCCGCCGTGTCGCGGTTGATCTGCACATTGGCCAGCAGGCTGTTGTCTTGCTGGTCGGTATTGAGGTCGGTGAGTTGCGGCAACTTACGCAGCACCGCCACCACCTTGGGCACCCATTCATCCAGGGATTCCTGGTCATCGGCGGTCAGGGTGTACTGGTACTGCGCGCCACTTTGCCGGCCACCCACGGTGATGTCCTGGGCCGACTGCAAATACAGCTTGGTGCCGGGCATGGCGCCGAGGCTGCGGCGAATCTGCCCGATGATGTCGGTGGCATTGTCCTTGCGCTCGCCCAGGGGCTTGAGCAGCACAAACATCTGCGCGCTGTTGACCGCCCCGCCGCCGCCTCCGCCACCGCCGACAAACCCGGCGACGGTGTCGATATTCGGGTTTTTCATCACCTTGCGGTTGATCTCGGTGAAGTCCTTCTGCATCGCCCCGTAGGAAATGCTCTGGTTGGCCTGGATGCTGCCCTGCAAGCGCCCGGTGTCTTCCTGGGGAAAGAAGCCCTTGGGCACCAGCACGTACAACACACCGGCAAGCACGATCACCAGCACCGTGACGAAGCCCATCAGCACCGTATGGTCGATCACCCAACCCAGGGTGCGATCGTAGAAGCGGTGAAAGCGCGAATCCGGGTGTTCGTTGCCTGCGTGAATTTCTTTCGGCGCGCGCAACAGCACGCTGGCGAGCATCGGCGTAACGGTCAGGGAGATCAGCATCGAGATCACGATGGCCACCGACAGCGACACCGAGAACTCGCGGAACAGCCGCCCGACAATCCCGCCCATCAGCAGCAGCGGAATAAACACCGCCACCAGGGACACGCTGATGGTCAGTACCGTGAAACCCACCTCCTGGGCGCCGGCCAGCGCGGCTTCCACCCGGGTCTTGCCGCGCTCCAGGTGACGCATGATGTTTTCCACCACCACGATCGCATCGTCCACCACAAACCCGGTGGAAATGGTCAGCGCCATGAGGGACAAGTTGTTCAGGCTATAGCCGAGGAAGTACATGGCGCCAAAGGTGCCCAGCAGCGACAGCGGCACCACGATCGCCGGCACCAGGGTGCTGCGCCAGTCGCGGAAGAAGCCGAACGTCACCAGCGTCACCAACAGGATCGACACCAGCAACGTCACTTCCACGTCGTGCAACGAGGCGCGAATGGTGGTGGTGCGGTCCATCAGCAGGTCGAGCTTGATCGTCGCCGGAATCGAGCTTTGCAAAAACGGCAGCGAGGCTTTCACCGCGTCCACCGTTTCGATCACGTTGGCGCCGGGCTGCTTGAACACCACCAGCAACACCGCCGGCTTGCCGTTGGACAGGCCGAAGTTGCGCAGGTCCTGCACGTCTTCACGCACGTAGCCGAGGTCGGCGATATGGATCAGGTCGCCGTTGCGCGCCTTGACCACCAGCGGCCCGTAGTCCTTTTCATCGAGCAACTGGTCGTTGGCGGCAATCCCGTAGTTGCGGTCGCCGATGGCCACGTTGCCCTTGGGCAGGTTGACGTTGGACGCATTGATCACCTGGCGCACCTGCTCCAGGCTGACGCCGTACTGGTTGAGCCGGTCGGGGTTCAATTCCACCCGCACTGCCGGCAACGCGCCGCCACCCACGGTCACGTCACCGACGCCGGTGGTCTGCAACAGCCGCTGCTCCAGCAGGGTCGAAGCCACGTCATACATCTGCCCCGGCGTGGCGCTGTCGGAGGTCAGGCTGATGATCAAGATTGGCGAGTCGGCCGGGTTGACCTTGCGGTACGTCGGGTTGCCGGACAGGTCGCTGGGCAGGTTGCTGCGGGCGGCGTTGATCGCGGCCTGAACGTCCCGGGCAGCACCGTCGATGTCGCGGTTCAGGTCGAACTGCAGGATGATCCGCGCCGAGCCGAGGCTGCTGGACGAGGTCATTTGCGTGACCCCGGCAATCTGCCCGAACTGCCGTTCCAACGGCGTGGCCACCGAACTGGCGACGGTGGTCGGGTCGGCGCCGGGCAACGAGGCGCTGACGCTGATGGTCGGGAAATCCACCTCCGGCAGCGGCGCCACCGGCAGCAGCATAAAAGCCAGTGCGCCAAACAACGCGAGGCCGGCTGCCATCAAGGTGGTTGCAATGGGACGGCGAACAAACGGCGCGCTGAGGTTCATCGCCATCAGACCGCTTCAGCCGGGCGGCGGCTGAAACGCTGCCCCAGCCCGTGCATGGCGAGGAAGATCACCGGCGTGGAAAACAGCGTCAGCAACTGGCTGAGCAACAGCCCGCCGATAATCGCGATACCCAGCGGATGGCGCAGCTCCGAGCCGATCCCCGTGCCCAGCGCCAGCGGCACCGCGCCGAACAGCGAGGCCATGCTGGTCATCAGGATCGGCCGGAACCGCAACTCCGCCGCCTGGCGGATCGCCGCCACAGGGCTCAGGCCACCCTCACGCAAGAGTTCCAGGGCGAAGTCGACCATCATGATGCCGTTTTTCATCACGATGCCGATCAGCAACACAATGCCGATCAGGCCGATAATGTCGAACTGCGTACCGGTCACCAGCAGCGCCAGCAAGGCCCCGAGCGCCGCCGAGAGCAGCGTCGAAAGGATCGTCACCGGGTGCACGAAGCTCTCGTACAGAATCCCCAGCATCAGGTACACCACCACAATCGCCGCCGCCACCAGGAACACCTGGTTCGACAGCGACTGCTCGAACGTCGCCGCCGCGCCTTCAAGGTTGGCCTGCACCGACAGCGGCAGACCGACCTTGGCCTCGATGTCCTTTAGCCGCGTAACGGCCGCGCCAAGGGTCTGGCCGGGGGCGAGGTTGAAGGACACGTCGGCATACGGAAACTGGCCCAGCCGGTTGATGGTCACGGGGGCACGCACCACCTGCATGGTCGCCATGCTCGACAGCGGCGCGACACCGCCACCGGGAATATCCACGTACAACCCCGTCAGCAAGTCCGACAAGTTGCGCGGCGGATGGTCGGTGGCGATCACCACGTGGTACTGGTTGAGCTGGGTATAAATCGTCGAGACCTGGCGCTGGCCGAAGGCGTCGTACAGCACATCGTCGATGGCCTGTGGCGTGATGCCCAGGCGCGAGGCGGTGGCGCGGTCAAACGTCAGCTGGATCTGGTTGCCGAACTGCATCGCCTGGCTTTGCACGTCGGTGAACATCGGGTCTTGCTTGATCGCCGCCAGCAGCCTGGTGGTCCACTGCTCCAGCTCGTCCGGGTCGGTGGCTTGCAGCCCCAAACGGTAACTGGTGGTGGACACCGTGGCGTCCAGGGTCAGGTCCTGCACCGAGTGCAGGTACAGGCGGATGCCCGCGTCGTCGGCGTTGGCATCGGAGAGCCGGCGGATCACTTCGGTGGCGCTGTCACGCTCGCCCCGGGGCTTGAGGTTGATCAGCAGGTTGCCCTGGTTGATGGTCGGGTTGGTCTGGTCGATCCCGACAAACGACGACAGGCTTTGCACCGCCGGGTCCTTGAGGATCCGGGCGGCGAGGCGCTGTTGTTCGGTCTGCATCTGCTGGAACGAAACCGTCGGCGCCGCCTGGGAAATGCCCTGGATCAGGCCGGTGTCCTGGTCCGGGAAAAAGCCCTTGGGCATGATCACCAGCGTCACCAGGGTCAACGCAGCAGTGAGCACCACCGAGACCAGCGTGAGCGTGCGGTGGGCCAGCACCCAGTCCAGGCCGCGCACGTAGTGGGTGTTGATGCGGTCGAAAAAATCCGCACGGCGTTCTTCGTGCTTATTCTTGAGCATCCGCGCGCACATCATCGGCGTCAGGGTCAGGGAGATGAACGCCGAGATCACGATGGTCACGGCCACGGTCATCGCGAATTCGCGGAACAAGCGGCCGACCACATCGCCCATGAACAGCAGCGGGATCATCACTGCGATCAGCGCAATCGACAGCGAAATAATCGTGAACCCGATTTGCTCCGACCCCTTGAGTGCCGCCTCCAGTGGTGAGTCGCCGGCCTCGATATAGCGCGTGATGTTTTCGATCATCACGATGGCGTCATCCACCACAAACCCGATGGCAATCGTCAGCGCCATCAGCGTCAGGTTGTTCAGGGAGAAGCCCAATGCATAGGCCACCGCCAGGGTGCCCACCAGCGTCAGCGGAATGGTGACGGCAGGAATGATCGTGGCCGGCACGTTGCGCAGGAACGCGAAAATCACGATCACTACCAGCGCGATGGCCATGGCCAGTTCGTACTGCACATCGGTGACCGAGGCGCGGATGGTCTGGGTGCGGTCGGTCAGCACAGCGACCTTCAAGGTACCCGGCAAACTCGCCCGCAGCTTGGGCAGCAATTGCTGCACGCGGTCGACCACTTCAATCACGTTGGCGCCGGGCTGGCGCTGGATATTCAGCACAATCGACGGCGTGCTGTTGGTCCACGCGGCCTGACGCGGGTTTTCCGGGCCCTGGGTGGAACTGGCGATCTGCGACAGGCGAATCGGCGCGCCGTTTTTATAGGCGATTACCAGGTCGCGGTATTCCTCGGCCGATTGCAGCTGGTCGTTGGCACCAATGGAATAGGCCTGGAACTTGCCATCGATATTGCCCTTGGCCTGATTGACGTTGGCCGTGCCGAGGGAGCTGCGCAGGTCATCGATGGACAGCCCCAGGCTATTGAGCGCCGAAGTGTTCGCCTCGACCCGCACCGCCGGGCGCTGGCCGCCGCTGATGGTCACGAGGCCGACGCCGGTGATCTGCGAAATTTTCTGCGCCAGGCGTGTGTCCGCCAGGTCTTCGACCTTGGTCAGCGGCAACACGTCGGAGGTCAGGGACAGGGTCAGCACCGGCGCATCCGCCGGGTTGACCTTGCTGTACACCGGCGGGTACGGCAGGTTGGCCGGCAGAAAGGTCCCGGCAGCGTTGATCGCAGCCTGTACTTCCTGTTCGGCGACGTCCAGAGACAGCGACAGGTCGAATTGCAGGGTCACCACCGAAGCGCCGTCGGAGCTGGTGGAATTCATGGATTTAAGGCCCGGCATCTCGCCGAGCTGGCGCTCCAGCGGTGCGGTGATGGAAGAACTGACCACGTCCGGGCTGGCGCCGGGGTATTGGGTGAAGACCTGGATGGTCGGGTAGTCGACTTCGGGCAATGCCGACACCGACAGCAAGTGATACCCCAGCATCCCCAGCAACAGCACCGCGACCATCATCAAGGTGGTGGCGACGGGACGTTCGATAAAGGGCCGCGAAATGTTCATGCTCGGCAGCTCCTCACTGGGCGACGACCTTCACGGCCGAACCGTCATCCAGCTTGTCGGCGCCTTCGGTGATCACCTGTTCGCCGGGTTTGACCCCACTTTCGAGCACCGCCGAGATGTCGCCCATGGAAGGGCCGGTCTTGATGTTGCGCAGGCTGGCCTTGTCGCCGTTCACCACGAACACGAAATCACCCTTGCTGCCATGCTGGATCGCCCGGGTGGGCACCACGGCAACCTGGGTCAGGGTGTCGGCTTTCAGGCGCGCATTGACGAACTGGTTGGGGAACAGCGCATTGCCCGAATCATCGAACTGCGCCTTGACCTTGATGGTGCCGGTGGTGGTATCCACCTGGTTGTCCAGGGCCAACAGGCTGCCGGTGGCCAGCAAGGCTTTTTTGTTGCGGTCGTAGGCCAGCACCGTCACGGCGCCACGGCCCAGGGCTTGATTGATTGCGCCCAAGTCATCCTCGGGCACCGCAAACACCACCGTGGCCGGGTTCATTTGGGTGATCACCACAATGCCGGTGGTGCTGGTGGTAGTGACATAGTTGCCCGGGTCTACCAGGCGCAGGCCCACCACGCCGTCGACGGGCGAGGTGATGGTGCAGTAGCCGACCTGCACTTCAAGGTTCTGCACATTGCCCTGGTCGGCGGCCACGGTGCCCAGTTGTTGCTGGACCAGCGAGGCCTGGGTATCGACGGTTTGCTGGCTGGTGGAGCCGGCCTTGACCAGTTCGCGGTAGCGCACCAGATCGCGCTGGGCATTGCTCAATACCGCCTGGTCGTGGGCCAGGGTGCCCTTGGCCACGGCCAGTTGGGCCTTGAGGGCACGGTCATCGATTCGCGCAATCACTTGGCCCTTGGTGACGTGCTGGCCTTCCTTGAACGCCACGCTGCTGAGGATGCCATCGACCTGGGTGACCACCGTCACACTGCGGGTCGGGGTGACGGTGCCGAGGGCATCGATGTAGACCGGCACGTCCTGCAACACCACCGGCACCACGGCCACCGGTTCGCCGGTGGCGGGCGGCCTGCCTTTGTGCCCACCTGCAAAGAAGTGCAAACCCAGGGCAATCAACACCGCTACCAGTAACAACGTGCCAACTACCCAGGCGAACGTACGTCGTCTGCTTTTCTCCACGGGTTTCTCTCTCGAACGCCGAAATCAGGAAGGGGCGGCCCGGCTAAATGGCCGCTCGCTGCCTGAACTCTAGCAGCGCGCTCGGGCCGTGCCTGTACGACCGTGAATGCGTTCAGCATCAAGACAGACAAAGTCAGCTGGGCGCCCCACCGTGCAAGGCCTGCAGCACGATTCTTGAGCCCTGCGCAAAGCCGGTGCTACCATGCCCGACCGCCTGTCTTGGCAAGGAACGACCTGGTCTATGAGCACCATTCGCGAGCGCAACAAAGAACTGATCCTGCGGGCTGCCAGTGAGGAGTTTGCCGACAAGGGCTTCGCCGCGACCAAAACCAGCGACATCGCCGCCAAGGCCGGGCTGCCCAAGCCCAACGTCTACTACTACTTCAAGTCCAAGGACAACCTCTACCGCGAGGTGCTCGAAAGCATTATCGAGCCGATCCTGGCCGCCTCCACGCCGTTCAATCCCGAGGGCGACCCTGCGGCCGTGCTGAGCGGCTACATCCGCTCGAAAATCTGCATCTCCCGGGATCTGCCGTTTGCCTCGAAAGTGTTCGCCAGCGAAATCATGCACGGCGCCCCGCATTTGAGCCCGGAGCAGGTGGACCAGCTGAATGCCCAGGCCAAACACAACATCGACTGCATCCAGAGCTGGGTGGACCGGGGGCTGATTGCGCCGATTGACCCGCATCATCTGATGTTCAGCATCTGGGCGGCGACGCAGACCTACGCGGATTTTGACTGGCAGATTTCAGCGGTGACCGGGAAGGCCAAGCTGGATGAAGCGGATTATGAGGCGGCGGCGCAGACGATTATTCGGTTGGTGCTTAAAGGGTGTGAGCCGGACTGAAGAGCATCGCAGGCAAGCCAGCTCCCACACTGTCCCACGCCAGACACAAAATGTATGAGCGGCGCAGGCCCAATGTGGGAGCGGGCTTGCTCGCGAAAGCGCCCTCCCAGACACATCCTGCACAAAGCCAAACCATCATCTCCAGACTCCCCGATCTAGCCTCTCAGAACCCCACCTGAAGAGAGGCAAAGGAATGCCTGATCCAGCTGCTTCACACCGCCTGCGCATCGGGCGATTCAGCGAATCCAACCGTATTTACCTGATCACCACCAATACCCACGAACGTGTGCCAATCTTCAGTGACTTTTACCTGGGTCGGCTGGTGGTCTGGCAATTCCGGCTCGCCCAATACCAAGGGTTGGCGAACTCCTTGGCCTGGGTGGTCATGCCCGACCACTTTCACTGGTTGATTGAACTGCAAAAGGGCTCGTTGGGAGACCTGATGTGCCAGGTGAAGTCCAAAAGCACTCGAACCGTGAATGGCGCTACGGGCCGCAAAGGGCGGCTATGGCAAACCAGTTTTCATGATCGTGCGCTGCGCAAGGACGATGACTTGGTGAAGATGGCTCGGTATGTCGTGGCCAACCCATTAAGAGCAGGGTTGGTGGAGCGGATTGGCGACTATCCGCTGTGGGATGCGGTTTGGGTTTAGGTCCGGGACCGAGTCGCCCCTTTCGCGAGCAAGCCCGCTCCCACATTTTGACTGCATTCCAAGGCTGGAACTCGGTCAAAATGTGGGAGCGGGCTTGCTCGCGAAGAGGCCCGCCCAGTCACCTCAAATCAAGCAGTAACCCCCGCATCCGCCCACAACCCCTGCCCCTCGATCGCACTGATCGCACACTGTTCATCAATATCCGACGTATCCCCGCTGATCCCGATCGCCCCCAGCACCACACCCTCCTGATCCCGAATCAACACCCCGCCCGGCGCCGGCACCACGCTGCCTTGCCCCAGGCTGTTCAACGCCGCAATAAAAGCCGGCCGCTGCTGCGCATCCAGCGCCAGCAAGCGCGAGCCCTTGCCCAGGGCAATCGCGCCCCAGGCCTTGCCTATGGCGATCTGCGGGCGCAGCAGGCTCGCGCCATCTTCGCGCTGCAACGCAATCAAATGCCCGCCGCTGTCGAGTACCGCAACGGTCAGCGGCGCTGCGGAAATGGTGCGGCCTGCCGCGATGGCGTGGCTGGCCAGGTTGACTGCGACTTTCAAGGTTAAAGCGCTCATGGGTGCCGTCCTTATCTTGTTATGGGAAAGCCGTGGGGCTCTGTCTGATCAGAAGCTCGATCAAACAAATAGAACACAATAGATTTATTTTTTGTATACAATATTTCGAAACATACGCACCACACGTCGAAATATTCCTGTCCAGAAGGCTTCCGACGAACGTAAAGGCCACCCAAGAAAATGGATTGACCTGCCACGCTCGCCGTGAATACACTTCGGACCAACACCACTTGTATACAATTACAAAACGCAAGAGGCACCAAAAACATGAGCAAAATGAGAGCAATCGAAGCCGCTGTCCTGGTGATGCGCCGTGAAGGGGTCGACACCGCCTTCGGTATCCCGGGCGCCGCGATCAACCCGCTGTATTCGGCCTTGCAGAAGGTCGGTGGCATCGATCACGTCCTTGCTCGCCACGTTGAAGGCGCCTCGCACATGGCTGAGGGCTACACCCGCACCAAGGCCGGCAACATCGGCGTGTGCATCGGCACTTCGGGCCCGGCGGGCACCGACATGGTCACCGGCCTGTACAGCGCCTCGGCCGACTCGATCCCGATCCTGTGCATCACCGGCCAGGCGCCGCGGGCACGGATGCACAAGGAAGACTTCCAGGCCGTCGACATCACCAGCATCGTCAAGCCGGTGACCAAGTGGGCGACCACGGTCCTTGAACCCGGCCAGGTGCCGTATGCCTTCCAGAAAGCCTTCTATGAAATGCGCTCCGGCCGCCCGGGCCCGGTGCTGATCGACCTGCCGTTCGACGTACAAATGGCCGAGATCGAATTCGACATCGACGCCTACCAGCCGCTGCCCCTGGCCAAGCCACTGGCCACCCGCATCCAGGTGGAAAAAGCCCTGGCCCTGCTGGACCAGGCCGAACGCCCGTTGCTGGTGAGCGGTGGCGGCGTGATCAACGCCGACGCCAGCGAGCTGCTGGTGGAGTTCGCCGAGCTGACCGGCATCCCGGTGATCCCGACCCTGATGGGCTGGGGCACGATCCCCGACGATCACCCGCAGATGGTGGGCATGGTCGGCCTGCAAACGTCCCACCGTTATGGCAACGCGACGATGTTGAAATCGGACGTGGTGCTGGGCATCGGTAACCGCTGGGCCAACCGCCACACCGGTTCGGTGGAGGTGTACACCGAGGGCCGCAAATTCATTCACGTGGACATCGAGCCGACGCAAATCGGCCGCGTGTTCACCCCGGACCTGGGCATCGTGTCCGACGCCGGTTCCGCCCTGACCCTGTTCATAGAAGTAGCCCGCGAGTGGAAAGCCGCCGGCAAGCTCAAGGACCGCAGCGCCTGGCTCCACGATTGCCAGCAGCGCAAGGCCACCCTGCACCGCAAGACCCACTTCGACAACGTGCCGGTCAAGCCGCAGCGGGTGTACGAAGAGATGAACCAGGTGTTCGGCAAAGACACCTGCTACGTCAGCACCATCGGCCTGTCGCAGATTGCCGGCGCACAGTTCCTGCACGTCTATAAGCCACGCCACTGGATCAACTGCGGCCAGGCCGGCCCGCTCGGCTGGACCATTCCGGCCGCGCTGGGTGTGGTCAAGGCTGATCCGACCCGCAAGGTTGTCGCGCTGTCGGGCGACTATGACTTCCAGTTCATGATCGAAGAGCTGGCCGTGGGCGCGCAGTTCAAGCTGCCGTACATCCACGTGGTGGTGAACAACTCCTACCTGGGGCTGATCCGCCAGGCCCAGCGCGGGTTTGAGATGGACTACTGCGTGCAGCTGTCCTTCGACAACCTCAACGCGCCGGAACTCAACGGTTATGGCGTCGACCACGTGGCCGTCGCCGAAGGCCTGGGGTGCAAGGCCCTGCGCGTGTTCGAGCCGGGTCAGATCCAGCCTGCACTGCGCAAGGCTCAGGAGATGATCGAAGAGTTCAAGGTGCCGGTGATCGTTGAAATCATTCTGGAGCGGGTGACCAATATTTCCATGGGCACCGAGATCAACGCCGTCAACGAATTCGAAGATCTGGCACTGGTGGGCAACGACGCGCCGACCGCCATTTCACTGCTCGATTAAGGAGAACCCCATGCCGCGTTTCGCCGCCAACCTGTCCATGCTGTTTACCGAACAGGACTTTCTTGCCCGTTTCAAAGCCGCCGCCGACGCGGGGTTCAGTGGTGTGGAATACCTGTTTCCCTATGAATTCAGCTCGGCTGAAATCAAGGCGCAACTCGATGCCCACGGCCTGACCCAAGTGCTGTTCAACCTGCCGGCCGGTGACTGGGCCAAGGGCGAACGCGGCCTGGCGTGCCACCCGGACCGGGTCGAGGAGTTCCGCGCCGGGGTCAACCTGGCCATCGCCTACGCCCAGGTGCTGGGCAATACCCAGATCAACTGCCTGGCGGGGATTCGCCCGGCCGGCGTGGATGACGCGACGCTGGAAAAAACCTTCGTCGCCAACCTCAAGTACGCCGCCGACAAGCTGCAAGCGGTGGGCATCAAGCTGGTGATGGAAGCCATCAACACCCGCGACATCCCCGGCTTCTACCTGAACAACACGGCGCAGGCCCTGTCGATTCGCGAGCAGGTGGGCAGTGCCAACCTGTTCCTGCAGTACGACATCTATCACATGCAAATCATGGAGGGCGACCTCGCCCGCACCATGGCGAACCACCTGGATGAGATCAACCACATCCAGCTGGCGGACAACCCGGGGCGCAACGAGCCGGGCACCGGTGAGATCAACTACCGCTTCCTGTTCGAACATTTGGACCGCATTGGTTATCAGGGCTGGGTCGGCTGTGAGTACAAGCCGTTGACCACCACCGAAGCGGGTTTGGGTTGGCTCAAAAGCCACAACGCGATCTAACCCACAAAAACAATAAGAGGATTTTAATCATGGCTAAAATCGGATTTATCGGCACCGGCATCATGGGCCAACCCATGGCCGCCAACCTGCAAAAGGCCGGGCACCAACTGTTCCTGTCCGAGCATCACGGCAAGGCCCCGGCTGAACTGATCAACGCTGGCGCGGTGGCCCTGGCCAACCCGCAGCAAGTGGCCCAGGAAGCCGAATTCATCATCGTCATGGTGCCCGACACCCCGCAGGTCGACGACGTGCTGTTCCGTGCCGACGGTGTGGCCGCAGGCCTGGGGCCGAACAAAGTGGTGATCGACATGAGCTCGATCTCGCCCACCGCCACCAAGGCCTTCGCCGCGAAGATCAACGAGACCGGCGCACGCTACCTCGACGCCCCGGTGTCCGGTGGTGAAGTCGGCGCCAAGGCCGGCACCCTGAGCATCATGATCGGCGGCGACCCGCACACCTTCGAACGCGCCTTGCCGCTGTTCCAGGCCATGGGCAAGAACATCACCCTGGTGGGCGGCAATGGCGATGGCCAGACCGCCAAGGTGGCCAACCAGATCATCGTCGCCCTGAACATCCAGGCGGTGGCCGAAGCGCTGCTGTTCGCCTCGAAGAACGGTGCCGACCCGGCCAAGGTGCGGGAAGCCCTGATGGGAGGGTTTGCTTCGTCGAAAATCCTCGAAGTGCATGGCGAGCGCATGATCAAGGGCACCTTCGATCCGGGCTTCCGCATCAACCTGCACCAGAAGGATCTGAACCTGGCGTTGGCCGGTGCCAAGGAGTTGGGGATCAACCTGCCCAACACCGCCGGCACCCAACAGGTGTTCAGCACCTGCACGGCCATCGGTGGCGGCAACTGGGACCACTCGGCGCTGATCAAGGGCCTGGAACATATGGCGAATTTTTCGATTCGCGATAAGTAACGCCCGCCCTTCCCTGTAGGAGCCGGCTTGCCGGCGATGAGGCCACCCGCCTCACCGCCAGCCTTCAGGCCGCCATCGCCGGCAAGCCGGCTCCTACAGTTTTTGCATTGCCTCTAATAACAAGAATCCCCGGGAGCCCGCTTATGTCGGTCGATCCGCAACACCTGCTTCGCGAGCTGTTTGCCACAGCCATCGACGCCGCCCACCCCCGGCAAGTCCTCGAACCCTGTCTGCCCGCCGACCGCAGCGGCCGTGTCATCGTGATCGGTGCCGGCAAAGCCGCCGCCGCCATGGCGCTGGTGGTGGAAAACTGCTGGCAAGGCGAAGTCTCGGGCCTGGTGGTCACCCGCTATGGCCACGGTGCACCCTGCAAGAAAATCGAAGTGGTCGAAGCCGCACACCCGGTCCCGGATGCCGCCGGCCAAGCCGTGGCCAAGCGCGTGCTGGAGTTGATCAGCAACCTCAGCGAAGACGACCGCGTGATTTTCCTGCTCTCCGGCGGTGGCTCTGCGCTGCTCGCCCTGCCCGCCGCCGGCATCACCCTGGCGGACAAGCAAGCGATCAACAAAGCCCTGCTCAAATCCGGCGCCACCATTGGCGAGATGAACTGCGTGCGCAAGCACCTCTCGGCAATCAAGGGGGGCCGCCTTGCCCGGGCAAGCTGGCCGGCCACGGTCTACACCTACGCGATTTCCGATGTGCCGGGCGACCAGGCCACGGTCATCGCGTCGGGCCCTACCGTCGGCGACCCGAGCACCTCGCAACAGGCGCTGGCGATCCTCAAGCGCTACCAGATTGAAATCCCGGCGTCGGTGCGCACCTGGCTGCAAAGCCCGGAGTCGGAAACGGTCAAGCCCGGCGACCCGGTGCTCGCCCGCAGCCATTTCCAGTTGATCGCCCGCCCCCAACAATCCCTGGAAGCGGTGGCGGTGAAAGTCCGCCAGGCCGGTTTCAGCCCGCTGATCCTCGGCGACCTGGAAGGCGAGGCGCGGGACGTGGCCAAGGTGCACGCCGGCATCGCCCGGCAGATCATCCAGCACGGCCAGCCGCTGGCGGCGCCTTGCGTGATCCTTTCCGGCGGCGAAACCACCGTCACCGTGCGCGGCAATGGCCGTGGCGGGCGCAATGCCGAATTCCTGCTGAGCCTCACCGACAGCCTCAAGGGACTGCCCGGCGTCTACGCCCTGGCGGGTGACACCGACGGCATCGACGGCTCCGAAGACAACGCCGGCGCGATCATGACGCCCACCAGCTACGCCCGCGCCGAAGCCCTGGGCCTGAGCGCCAGCGATGAGCTGGACAACAACAATGGCTACGGCTATTTCGCGGCCCTCGACGGCTTGATCATCACCGAGCCGACCCGCACCAACGTCAACGATTTTCGCGCCATTCTGATTCTTGAAAGCCCTGAAAGAGAGTCCCCCGAACATGACGCCTGACAAGAAGGTCAAAATCCTCGCCACGCTGGGCCCGGCCACCGACAGCATTGACGACATCCGCGAGCTGGTGGAAGCCGGGGTGAACATCTTCCGCCTGAATTTCAGCCACGGTGATCACGCCGATCATGCCCAGCGCTACCAGTGGATTCGCCAGGTGGAGCGCCAGCTCAACTATCCCCTCGGCATCCTCATGGACCTGCAAGGGCCGAAGCTGCGGGTCGGGCGCTTTGCCGAGGGCAAGGTACAACTGATTCGCGGCCAGGCCCTGCGCCTGGACCTGGACCCGACACCCGGTGACCAGCGGCGGGTGAACCTGCCGCACCCGGAAATCATCGCGGCCCTGCAACCCGGCATGGACCTGCTGCTGGACGATGGCAAGCTGCGCCTGCGGGTGATCACCAAGCATTCCGAGGCCATCGACACCACCGTGCTCAATGGCGGCGAACTGTCGGACCGTAAAGGCGTGAACGTGCCCCAGGCATTGCTGGAGCTCAGCCCGCTGACCGCCAAGGACCGCCGCGACCTGAGTTTCGGCCTGGAACTGGGTGTGGACTGGGTGGCGCTGTCGTTTGTGCAACGCCCGGAAGACATCCGCGAAGCCCGTGAATTGATCGGCGACAAAGCCTTCCTGATGGCCAAGATCGAAAAGCCATCGGCGGTGCAGCGCCTGCAGGAAATCGCCGAGCTGAGTGACGCGATCATGGTCGCCAGAGGGGACCTGGGGGTGGAAGTGCCGGCGGAAAGCGTGCCGCAAATCCAGAAGGACATCATTGGTGTCTGCCGCCAGTTGGGTAAACCGGTGGTGGTGGCGACGCAGATGCTTGAGTCGATGCGCTTCTCCCCCGCGCCGACCCGCGCCGAAGTCACCGACGTGGCCAACGCAGTGGCTGAAGGGGCGGATGCGGTGATGCTGTCGGCGGAAACCGCTTCCGGTGAATACCCGCTGGAAGCCGTGCTGATGATGAGCAAGATCATTCGCCAGGTGGAAAACGGCCCGGATTACCAGGCCCAGCTGGACGTCAGCCGGCCCAAGGCCGAGGCCACGGTGTCGGACGCCATCAGCTGCGCGATTCGCCGTATCAGCAGCATCCTGCCGGTGGCGGTGCTGGTGAACTACAGCGAGTCCGGCACCTCCAGCCTGCGGGCGGCGCGGGAACGGCCAACGGTGCCGATCCTGAACCTGACGCCGAACCTGTCCACGGCGCGACGCTTGAGCGTGGCGTGGGGCGTGCACTCGGTGGTGAATGACCGGCTGCGGCAGGTGGACGAGGTGTGTTCCACGGCGCTGGAAATTGCCCAGGCACAAGGTATGGCGCAGCGCGGGGACACGTTGGTGATTACCGCGGGAGTGCCGTTTGGGCAGCCGGGGTCGACCAACTCGCTACGGATAGAGACGTTGATCTAGCGCCTGTAAGGGCCTCATCGCGGGCAAGCCCGGCTCCCACATTTTGATTTGTGAACCCGTTCAAATGTGGGAGCTGGCTTGCCTGCGATGGGGGCAACTCGGTCCCTCAGACTCACCCACCATGCCCAACCAACCCTGCCCCGACTGGGCCGAAGCCCTGCTCAACGGCTTCAGCCAGATTTTCCTGCAGCGCCACCCGCTGTGTGGCCTGCTCTGCCTGCTGGCGATCCTTGTCGGCGCCCCGGCCCTGCTCGGCGGCGCGCTGCTGGGTGGTGTCGCCGGGCTGCTGACCGCCCAACGCCGCGCCTATCCCAAGGCCGAGCGCCAGGCTGGCTTATATAGCTACAACGGCGTGCTGCTCGGCTTGCTGATCAGCCAGCACTTCACCTGGTCGGCACTGCTACCGCCGTTGATTCTCGCCTGCGGCGGCCTCAGCGCGATCCTTACTCGCCAATGGCTCAAACGCGCTGCCAACCCCGACGACCTGCCCGCCTACACCGTACCGTTTGTGGTACTCGGCTGGCTGCTGCTCGGCCCCGCTTCGCCCACCGCCTTCACCGCCAGCGAACCCGGCACCTGGGTACTGCTCTGCGCGCCATTTAAAGGGCTGGCCCAAGTGATCCTGCTGGACCAGCCCCTGGCCGGCCTGTTGATCGCCCTCGGCCTGCTGCTCGCCAGCCGCCGCGCCGCGTTGTGGGCGCTGGCCGGCGCCAGCCTCGGCGTACTGATTGCCCTGTTGATGGACGAACCCGCCAGCGCCCTGCTCGGGCTGCACAGCTATAACCCGGCGCTGGCCGCCCTGGCCCTCAGCCAGCATCGCCGCCAACCCTGGCTGCCGCTGATCGGCATTCTGCTGGCGATCATCCTCACACCCGGCTTCACCGGCCTGAACCTGCCCGCGCTGACCGCACCGTTTATCCTCGCCACCTGGCTGGTGCGCGCCAGTCATCGGGTGATGCAGAAAGCCCGCATGGACAGCCCGTTCGAATCACCCTAGGCTTCGCTGATCTTCAATTCAGGCGGGCTTTATGGACAGCAACAACGACTGGCGTCAGCGGCTCTACGTCATGGTATTCCAAAGCGACACCGTCGCCGGACGGCGCTTCGATGGCATCCTGCTGCTGATCATACTTGCCAGCCTGGTCATCGTGATGCTCGACAGCATCGACCAGATCCACCAGAACTACGCCGATGTGCTGGCCTACATCGAGTGGGGCTTCACCATCATTTTCGCCATCGAGTACGGGCTGCGGCTGTACTGTTCGCCCAAGCCGTTGCGCTATGCCTTCAGCTTTTATGGGCTGGTGGATTTGCTGGCCATCGTGCCCGGGATCCTGGCGTTGTATTACAGCGACGCGCAGTACCTGCTGATTATCCGGATCATCCGGATGCTGCGGATCTTCCGCGTGCTCAAGCTCGGGCCGTACCTTAAACAGGCCAACTACCTGATGTCGGCGCTGCGGGGCAGCAAGCAGAAGATCGTGGTGTTCCTGGTCAGCGTCTGCACCCTGGTGACGGTGTTCGGCACCTTGATGTACGTGATCGAAGGTCCGGAACACGGCTTTACCAGTATTCCCAAGGGCATCTATTGGGCGATCGTGACGCTGACCACCGTGGGCTTTGGCGACATCGTGCCGAAGACCCCGCTGGGCCAGGTGATTTCGTCGCTGGTGATGATTACCGGTTATTCGATCATCGCGGTGCCCACCGGGATCTTCACCGCCGAACTGGCCAACGCCATGCGCGGTGAGCAATTGCAAACGGATTGCCCGGTGTGCAAGAAAAACAGCCATGAGCCCAATGCGGCGTTTTGCTCACGGTGTGGCAGCGCGCTTTTCAAGAAACTGGAATAAGCAAAGTTCTTTTTAATCTTTAAGCGACTATGCGCCCCCCGTTATAGTCGCTGGCATATTGCCCCCATGCGTTTCAAAACCTTCTCGAACAACAAGGAATGAGCAGTGAAAAAACTCGTTAGTGCCTCTCTCCTGGCCGCCGGCCTCGCACTGGCTGGCGTCGTCCAGGCCGCCCCGGTCACCCTGCTCAACGTCTCCTATGACGTGATGCGCGACTTCTACAAGGACTACAACGCCGCCTTCCAGAAACACTGGGCGGCCGAGCATCCAGACGACAAGCTGACCCTGCAGATGTCCTTCGGTGGTTCGAGCAAACAAGCGCGCTCGGTGATCGACGGCCTGCCGGCTGACGTGATCACCATGAACATGGCCACCGACATCAATGCCCTGGCAGACAACGGCAAACTGGTGCCGGACAACTGGGTCACCCGCCTGCCGAACAACAGCGCGCCGTTCACCTCGGCCACGGTGTTCATCGTGCGCAAAGGCAACCCGAAAGCCCTGAAAGACTGGCCTGATTTGCTCAAGGATGGCGTGCAAGTCATCGTGCCGAACCCGAAAACCTCCGGTAATGGCCGCTACACCTACCTGTCGGCCTGGGGTTATGTACTGAAGAACGGCGGTGACGAGAACAAGGCCAAGAAGTTTGTCGGCGACCTGTTCAAACACGCGCCTGTGCTGGACACCGGTGGCCGTGCCGCTACCACCACGTTCATGACCAACCAGATCGGCGACGTGCTGGTGACGTTTGAGAACGAAGCCGAAATGATCGCCCGTGAATTCGGCCGTGATCAGTTCGAAGTGATCTACCCGAGCGTTTCCGCTGAAGCTGAGCCGCCGGTGTCGATCGTCGACAAAGTGGTCGAGAAAAAAGGCACCAAAGTGGCTGCCGAGGAATACCTGAAGTACCTGTGGTCGCCGGAAGGCCAGGAAATCGCTGCCAACAACTACCTGCGTCCACGTGACCCGAAAGTGCTGGCCAAGTACACCGACCGCTTCCCGAAAGTCGACTTCCTGTCGGTCGAGAAGACCTTTGGTGACTGGCGTACGGTGCAAAAGACCCACTTCAATGATGGCGGGATTTTTGACCAGATCTACAGCGGGCAGTAATCCGCGCTAACTGAAGAAATGCAGTCCGTGTGGGAGCTGGCTTTTGTGGGAGCTGGGCTTGCCCGCGATAGCCTCACCTCGGTTTGTCTGATAGACCGAGGTGCCTGCATCGCGGGCAAGCCCGGCTCCCACACAAGCCGGCTCCCACATTTGTTTCCGTGTTCAGCCGTTACATCGGCGGCGTCACACCATCTTTACCCGCAGAAATCGCCTGGGCCGTCACGCCCCCATCCGCGCCCTTCGCCGCAAACATCACCACCTTCACCCCAGGCTTCAGCAAGCTGCGATCACCCGGCTCAAGGTTGACGATCGGCACGTCATCCGGCACCACGATCTTCTGCTCGCCGCCCTTGTACTTCACGGTCAATGTCCGGCCCTTGCTCACCACCAGGTCACCCACGGTGCCGTTGGTCATGCTGCTGCCTTCCTTCAGGTCGAACGCACGGTGCCCGTCACCTGTGCCTGCCATGGCCGGCGGGAATACGTGGACTTCCAGCGCCGTCAGGGTGCCATCCGCGTTGGGCATGGCCGCCGACCCGATGTAACTGCCAGGCTTGATGTCTTCGATTTTGGCCAGGGTGACGGCGCGTACCAGGGTGTCCTTGGTCAGGTTCACGGTGACGTCCTCGCCGCTGTTGACCTTGACGTGCATCGCATCGCCGTCGATGGCGGTAATCGCACCCCGCACGCCCACACGCGGGGCATCCTGGGCCTGGGCGACGCCCACGGTCATCAGCGCGGCCAGGCTTGAGGCCAAGAGCATCTTGTTGAAAGTCATCTTCATGGCAGTCGATTTCCTGTTTATGCAGTTGTGACTGAATGTATCATCGACCTTCAGCCCGAAAGTTAACGTTTCAGTCATTAATGCCCGGCATGAGTGTTATCACCACAAACGGGCTACTCCCGCCCGGGGCCAGTCTTTATGCTCGCTCGCCTCTTTCCTTCGCTTTTATGAGAACACCATGAACGCTACGCCCCACGCTACAAGCACCATGACCCGAGGCATGGTGATGCTGTTTGCGTTCTGTTGCGGCGCCATCGTCGCCAACATCTACTACGCCCAACCGATCATCGAGCTGATTGCCCCGGACATCGGCCTCACGCCGGCCATGGCCAGCCTGATCGTGTCCCTGACCCAGATCGGCTATGCCTTGGGCCTGTTCTTCCTGGTGCCGCTGGGCGACCTGGTGGAAAATCGCCGGCTGATGATCATCACCACCGTGGTGGCCATCGCCAGCTTGCTGGGCGCAGCCTTCACCGAACAGCCGAACCTGTTCCTGCTGGTGTCGCTGCTGATCGGCTTCAGTTCGGTCTCGGTACAAATCCTGATTCCCCTGGCGGCGCACCTGGCACCGGCGGAATCCCGTGGCCGGGTGGTCGGCAGCATCATGGGCGGTTTGCTGCTGGGTATCCTGCTGGCCCGGCCTGTGTCCAGCGTGGTGGCTGACCACTTCGGCTGGCGCGCCATGTTCATGGCTGCCGCAGCCCTGATGGCGTTTATCAGCGTGGTGCTGATGCTGACCATCCCCAAGCGCCAACCCGATCACGCCGCCAGCTACGGCCAATTGCTGGGTTCCCTGGGCACCTTGCTGCGCCGCCAGCCGGTGCTGCGCCAGCGGGCGTTTTACCAGGGCTGCATGTTCGCTACTTTCAGCCTGTTCTGGACCGCTGCCCCACTGGAACTGTCCCGCAACCATGGCCTGAGCCAAAGCCAGATCGCCCTGTTTGCCCTAGTGGGTGCCCTCGGCGCCATCGCCGCCCCCATTGCCGGGCGCCTGGCGGATGCCGGCCACACCCACCGCGCCTCACTGCTGGCGATGCTGTTTGCGGCACTGAGCTTCCTGCCCGCCTTCGTGCACCCGCTGTACAGCGTGATTGGCCTGGCGGTCACCGGCGTGGTCCTGGACTTCTGCGTGCAAATGAACATGGTCCTCGGCCAACGCGCCATCTACGCCCTCGACGCCAACAGCCGCAGCCGGCTGAACGCGCTGTACATGACCAGCATCTTCATCGGCGGCGCCTTCGGCTCGGCGATTGCCAGCAGCGTGTACGAACACGGCGGCTGGCTGGGGGTGATGCTGGTGGGCAGCGCGTTCCCGCTGGTGGCATTGTTGCGGTTCCTGAGTGCATCGCGGCAAGGGGCGGTGGCCACCGCCTAGTCAACCTTACAACCGCACCAACTTCTCCAAAGCCGCATCCGCCAGAAATGACGAGCGGCTTTTTACTTTGTGCTCGCGCACATAGCGGTCGATACGCTGGATCACATAGCCGGGCAAGGTCACGTTGACCTTCTCGGTCTTGCCCAGATAGGGCGAAATGTCGAGTTCCAACATCCCCCAGCCCATCCCCGCGTATTCCTCATTGTCATGGTGGGCGGCCACCGACGTTGGCATCGGAATCACCCGACCTTCTGCCGCGATCTCCTGCAGCATGATGTGCGCCACCTCGACGGCGGCGTTGTACGCCTCTTCAAAGCTGTCCCCGGCGGTCACAGCGCCCGGAATATCGGGGATCTGAATACCGGTGGCGACAAAGTCATCGCCCCATTCGATACAGATTGGGTATTGCATGGCATCGCTCCCGCAGAATAAATAAATAACCCTAGAGTTATTTACTTCAGCACAGTGGCGTTCATTTCGGATTTTGAGTGTTTTACCAAATATTAGTAGAGCAGAGTCACTATTCCCGCAGGGCATAAATTCTATGTCAACCGACTGTCTTCTACTCTTATCCCAAAGACCCCATGATTCCCGAAACGCCACCGCCAAAAGGACATCCCGATGGACCGCCTCACCGCCATGGAAACCTTCGTCCACGTCGTCGAGACCGGCTCGTTTTCCTCTGCTGCCAAACGCATGGGCATTGGCCAGCCCGCCGTGTCCAAAGGCATTGCCCAACTGGAGGCCCGGCTGGCGGTCAGGCTGCTGATGCGTTCCACCCGGGGACTGACGCCCACCGAGGCGGGCCTGGCGTTTTTTGAGAAGGCCAAGCGCGCGGTCGACGAGGCCAACGATGCCGACGACGCCGCCCGGGGCGCCAGCAATGGGCTGTCGGGCACCCTGCGCATCAGCGCGGGCGTGACTTTTTGCCGTTTACAGATCATTCCCAACCTGGGGCCGTTCCTTGAGCAACACCCCGGCCTGAACGTCGACGTCGTACTCGACGACCGCCTGCTCAATCTGGTGGAAGAAGGTATCGACGTCGCACTGCGCATCGGCAACCTGAGTGACTCCGGCCTGACGGCCCGCAAGATTGGCCAAAGCCCCTGCCGGATTTTCGGCACGCCCGCCTACTTTGAACGCCATGGCGAACCCCGCTCCCCGGCAGACCTCCTGCACCACCAGGCGGTGATCTATAGCTTGAGCGAAAGCACCTGCTGGACCTTCACTCAAGGGGCCCATCAATACCCGGTGGTCGCTCACGGGCGCCTGCGCGTCACGTCCTCCGAAGGTATTCGCGCTGGTGTGCTGTCCCACCATGGCGTGGCGATGACCGCCGAATGGATGTTCATGCCGGAGATCGCCAGTGGCGAGGTCAAGGCAGTCCTCACCGACTGGGAACTGCCGCCACGGGACTTGTGGGCCGTGTTGCCCACAGGCCGGATGGTCAGTGCCAAGGCCCGGGCGTTTATCGAGTTTGTGGAGGGTGTGTTGCGCTGATCCTTACCCGTGAAAGCGCGGAATGCGCCCATTCAGAGACGGCCAGTAACTGAACGCACACGGGTTGCTCAGCAGACCTTGCTGACGACGCTGTAAATCCTGGATCGCCTGCGCGGCAATGCTGAGCGCGATTTTTTGACCCGGACACTGATGCCTTCCCAGGCCGAAACTGAAGGTTCGTCGTTGCTGGCGCTCGAGTAAAAATCGGTCGGGTTCCGGGTTCGCCGCAGGATCCCGATTGGCCGACGCCAGCAACACCAGCACAGTGTCTCCAGCCTCCAGAGTCCGGCCGCCAATGGTGCAGCGGCTGGCCACGAATCGTCGGGTGTTCTGCACCGGAGAATCGTAGCGAGCGACCTCCTCGACCAACGCCATGGTGAGGGTCGGCGTACGCTGGACGAGTTCCAGCAGATCGGGGCGCCGATGCAGTGTGACCAAGGTGTTGCCGATAAGGCCTGCACTGGCTTCGCAGGTCTGTGACAGCAGCCCGATCAGATTGGCGATCAATGCGTCAGGGGCTTCCCAGGTACTGGCTTCGTAGTTGCGAAGGATGTGCTCCCGCAACCCTGTTTGCGCCAGTAACCCGCTGAACATTTCCCTTAGCCGGCTCGCCCCAGTGTGCGCATCGCGGATCTGAGTCTCACTGCTCAGCGGTGAAAGGCAGGCGACAAAATCACGTGTCATCCGGGCGACTTCCCCCAGTTGGTCGCCTGGAAAACCCAGCCAATGCGCGACTGCCGACACCGGTAACGTGAACATGAATTCGTTCAAATCAGCCGCCGGGGGACCGATGCGGGTTATGACATCCGCAGTCACCACCGAAGCCAACGCAGGCTCGATGACCGCCCTGGGGCACCGATGGCCAGCGCCTTCATTCATGCGCATCAATGACGCAAACACCTGCCCCGCCGCGCCTTGCGCAATAGCTGCAGGCACCAGCTCATGCAGCGGCCGCACCCGGCAATAGGGATGCGTCAGAACGGCCTCGACCGTCCTGGCAGTGCTGGCGATCCATAGCCCGAGACCTTCATCGAACAGCAGCTCGCCGTTGAGCCTCAAGCCTGCGTAATACTCATAAGGGTTGTTGTGTGTCGCAGCTTCCAGCGGGGTCATTCAGTACATCCTGTGCCTAAAGAACCGCTACTATCTGCCACCGCACACGGCAACGATTCGTTCAGGAACGAAATATGAATGCCCACCACGAAGACTCTGCCCTCTCCCGGGTCGCCGGCGCGATTGCGGAACCTGCACGGACCAAAATGCTTTGCGCACTGATGGACGGCCATGCGCGCACCAGCACCGAAATGGCAGTCATCGCCGAGGTCAGCGCCTCCACCGCCAGCGCCCACTTGGCCAGGCTCAAGGATGACGGGCTGGTGAAGCTGCATACTCAGGGCCGGCATCGGTATTACAGCCTCGCAGGCCCTCACGTTGCCCAGGTGATTGAAGCGCTGATGGTGATCAGCCAAAACACTGCAACGGCGTTCGTTGCAACCACGCCCAATCGCTTGCAGTTCGCACGGACCTGCTACGACCACATGGCCGGGACGTTGGCCGTGCGCCTGCATGACCATTTCATCGAGGCCGGCTGGCTGATGGGTGATGGCACGTACCAGCTCACTGTGGACGGTGAAAAAGCGATGACCGAATTGGGTATTGATGTGCAAGCGCTTCGCGTCCAGCGGCGTCGTTTCGCCTGCTCGTGCCTGGACTGGAGCATGCGCCGCCCACATTTGGCCGGGGCGCTGGGGGCGGCTTTTCTGCAAAGCGTGATCAGCCGCCAGTGGGTCACCCAGGACCTGGATAGTCGTGCGCTTGGGCTTACGCCAAAGGGGCGAAAAGCACTGACAGTCCAGTTTGGAATAAAGCTTTGAGAACGATGGAGGCTCAATGTGGCGAGTTCAACAGTTGGGTTAAATCACCCTGCCATCCCAGCCCACGGTCACGTTGCGCGGCAACTCGCGCCGATGCTGCATCAACCACGCATCCAGCGTATGCCCCACATGGGTCAGCACACCCAACTCGGCGCCGACGTCCTCGATGCACTGCAACGCCAGCGTCAGGTCATTGTGATTACGCGGCGCCTGCGGCTGGGGCGGCATGGAGCAGTCGAGTACCAGCACATCCAGCGGTTCGCGTTGCAGCCAGGCACTGGTGGCGGGTGGCAGGCCGACGGTGTCGGTGAGGTAGGCAATGCGCCGCCCTTCGCCTTCCAGCAGATAACCCAATGTGGGTTTGGAATGCAGCAGCGGCAACGCGGTGACGCTCAGTTCACCAAACCGGCGGGTTTCAAACTCGCCAAACGGCTGGCTGAAATCCAGGATGCCGGGGTGCTTGTACAGGTCGGACAAACCTTGCGCATCCACCGGCCCATGCACCGGAATCACCAGGCCCTGACCCCAGCGCAAATGCAGCAGGCCTTGGGCGTGATCGGCATGGTAATGGGTCTGGAAAATCCCATTGAAGCTGCGCGGCGGGAAGCGTTCGGTGAGGTCGGGCAAGCCGCTGTCGATCAACCAGCGCTGGTCGCCGCACTCGATCAACGCGCTGCACGGGCGGCGCCGCAGGCTCTCGTCACTGCGGGCCAGACCACAGGCGGCGCACTCACAGCCATACACCGGGACTTGCCGCGCATCGCCGGTGCCCAGCAGCGTCAGGCGCATGCGGATTGCCCGTCGAGGCAGCGAAGCAGGCGCTCGACCGTGTGTTCCAACTGGCCGGAGTTGTCGAGCAGGAATACGTCCGGTGCACTGCTCAAGCCCTCGGCGAATCGCGCATTGCGCGCCAGCCGCTGATCGATATCGTCCAGGGATTCGCGGCCCCGCGCCAACAAGCGCTGGCGCAACACCGCCTGGTCCACCGTCAGCAACACCACCAGCAGGTTCGGGTAACGCAGCCGGGTCTGCGCCAGATGGCCGCGAGAGCCGTTGACCAGCACGTCGTGCCCCGCCGCCAGCCACTCATCAATCTCCCGGGGGATGCCATAGGACAACCCGTTGGCGTGCCAGCAGAGGGCAAACGCGCCCTCGGCCTCCAGCGCGGCAAACTGCGCCGGGCTCACACCCTGCGCGGCTTCGCCCACCGCTTCTGCCGAGCGGGTGATGACCCGCCGCACAATGCGGCAGCCACGCTCGGCCAAACGCGGTCGTGCGGCATCCAGCAGGCTGTCCTTGCCCGAACCCGATGGTCCGATGAGATAGATCAACCTGCCCGCCATCAAAACACCCTCTTCGCTTGTCGCCAGACTTGTTGGACCACTGGCAGTCCGTCGCGGCTTTTTTTCGCTTGCACCAGGTCGGCCCGCAGGCCCAGGGCGATTTCGCCGCGATCGTCCAGGCCCGCGGCGTGTGCCGGCGCCAGGCTGATCATCTTCACCGCCCGGGAAAGATCGCCGCCGTCCTGCTGATCGGCCAGCACGAAGGCCGCCTGCAGCAAGCTGGCCGGGTAGTAGTCACTGGAAAGTATATCCAGCAATCCCTCGGCAGCCAGGCCGGCGGCGGCCACATTACCCGAGTGGGACCCGCCACGCACCACGTTCGGCGCGCCCATCAGCACTTTCATGTTCAGCGCCTGGCAGCCACGGGCGGCTTCCAGGGTCGTGGGGAACTCCGCGATGGTCATGCCGTAGCGCGCCGACTCCTCGACATGCGCCAACGTCGCGTCGTCATGACTGGCCACCGACAGCCCGCGCGCCAGGCAATGCTCGACGATCGCCGCACGGTAACGGTCGCTGTACTGCCTGGAGTTGGCCATTTGCAGCACGATGAATGCGTCCATGGTCTCGTCGTTCAGGTGGTACTTGCCCATGTAGTACTCACGGTACTTGGATTCGAGCACGAACTGGCGCTGGCCCGGCGAATGGTCCATCACCGACACCAGGCGCACCAGCGGGTTTTCCACCAGGTCGCGGAACACGCTCAACGTGTCCGGGTGGCACAGCTCGCAACGCAGGTGCAGGTGGTGTTCGGCGCGGGTCAGTCCAGCGCCTTCTGCCGAGGCGATGGCATCGAGCATCGCCGGCAGTTTTTTCATGCGGTTGCCCTTGGGATTCACATCGCCGATGGACACCGCGTCGAACACCGTGGTGATGCCGGCCGCGATGATCTGCGCATCATGGCTGAGCACCGCCGAGGTCGACGGCCAGTCCACGCCGGGGCGCGGGGTCATGTGTTTTTCCAGGTTGTCGGTGTGCAATTCCACAAGGCCCGGCAGCAGGAAATCACCGCCCAGGTCCTGGGCCTGGGGCAGTTGGCTGCGGCCTTCGGCGATGTCGACGATCAGCCCGTCACGCAGCACCACGCTGCCAAGGAACATGCGCTCAGCCGTCACCAGCTGGGCATTACTGAGGATCTTTTCAGCGGGCATGGGCGTATTCCTCTTGGGCAACAGGCGCGGGGGTCATGTCGAAATGGCGGTCGGCGACCGCTTCACGGGCGGCGCGGTCGTGGAAGATGCCGATCAATGCAGCACCGGCGGCCTTGGCTTCGTTCATCAGTTCCAGCACCACCTGGCGGTTGCTGTCATCGAGGGATGCGGTGGGTTCGTCCAGCAGCATCACCGGCCAGGCCACCATGAAGCCGCGGGCGATGTTGACCCGTTGCTGCTCGCCACCGGAGAAGGTGCCGGGCGCGAGCTGCCACAACCGCTGGGGGATGTTCAGGCGCGTCAGCAGGTGTTCGGCGCGTGACTGGGCATTGGCCTTCGACCAGCCACGGGCCAGGGCTGGCGCCATCACCACGTCCAGGCAAGCCACACGCGGGATCACCCGTAGAAACTGGCTGACGTAGCCCAGGGTCTGCTGGCGTACCTGCAGAATGTCCCGGGGCTCTGCACCGACCAGCTCCAGCCACTCACCGGCATGCTGCACACGGATGCTGCCGCCCGCCGGCAGATAGTTGCCGTACAGGGTACGCAGCAACGTGCTTTTACCGGCGCCTGACTGGCCGTGCAGCACCAGGCACTCACCGCCCTTCACACTGAATTCCACCCCGCGCAGCACGTTCAGCACCACGCCGTTCTGCTGGTGCAAGGTGAAGGTTTTCGAGAGGTCACGGACCTCGATCAAGGCATTCGTCATGGCTGCAATACCGAAGACACCAGCAGTTGAGAGTAAGGGTGCTGCGGATCGTCGAGGATCTGGTCCGTCAGCCCGGATTCCACCACCCGCGAACGGCGCATCACCATCAGGCGATCGGCCAGCAGACGCGCCACGGCGAGGTCGTGGGTCACGATCACCACGGCCAAATCCAGCTCGCGCACGAGGCCGCGCAACAGGTCGAGCAAGCGCGCTTGCACCGACACATCCAGGCCGCCGGTGGGTTCGTCCATAAAGACCAGGCGCGGGCTGGAGACGAGGTTGCGGGCGATTTGCAGGCGCTGCTGCATGCCGCCGGAGAAGGTCCGGGGCAAGTCGTCGATGCGCTGCGGGTCGATTTCCACCTGGCCCAGCCAGTCGAGACCGGCACCGCGCAGTTGCTGGTAATTGCGTACGCCCTGGGCCATCAGGCGCTCGCCGATGTTGGCGCCGGCCGAGACGCCCATGCGCAAGCCATCCCGTGGGTTTTGCTCGACAAAGCCCCATTCGGTGCGCAGCAAGGTGCGGCGTTCAGCTTCGCTGGCGCTGTACAGATCCAGCCATTCGCCGTCCTTGCCGCGATAGCCGATGTTGCCGGCCTGCGGCGGCAAACGCCCGCTGAGCAACGAGAGCAAGGTGGATTTACCCGAGCCGGATTCGCCGACAATCCCCAGCACTTCGCCGGGGTACAAATCGAAGCTGACGTCCTGGCAACCCTTCTCCGGGCCGTAGAGCAAAGACAGGTCACGTACGTGTAGCAAAGGCTGGCTCACTGGTTGTTCTCCTTGACCCGCTGGGCGCAATACCAGGTGTCGGAACACACGAAACTCTGGGTACCCGCGTCGTCCAGAATCAGCTCATCGAGGAACGATTCATGGCTGCCGCAGATGGCGCAGTTGTGCTCCCACTTCTGCACTTCGAACGGGTGGTCTTCAAAGTCCAGGCTGGTGACCTGGGTGTACGGCGGCACCGCGTACAGGCGCTTTTCGCGACCGGCACCGAACAGCATCAGCGCCGGGCTCATGTCGAGTTTCGGGTTGTCGAATTTCGGGATCGGCGATGGGTCCATCACGTAGCGCTCGTCCACCATCACCGGGTAGGCGTAGCTGGTGGCGATATGGCCGAAGGTGGCGATGTCTTCGTAGAGCTTTACGTGCATCACCCCGTAGTCATTGAGGGCGTGCATGGTGCGGGTCTCGGTTTCCGACGGTTCGATAAAGCGCAGCGGCTCCGGGATCGGCACCTGGTAGACCATGATCTGGTCAGCCTGCAACGGGGTTTCCGGAATGCGGTGGCGGGTCTGGATCACCGTGGCGTCCGGGGTGCTTTCGGTGGTGGCAACCCCCGCCGTGCGCGCAAAAAAGCGCCGGATCGACACGGCGTTGGTGGTGTCGTCGGCGCCCTGGTCGATGACCTTGAGCACGTCATCGGCCCCCAGAATCGCGGCGGTCAGTTGCATGCCACCGGTGCCCCAACCGTAAGGCAGCGGCATCTCGCGGCCACCAAACGGCACCTGGTAACCGGGGATCGCCACGGCCTTGAGCAAGGCACGCCGGATCATGCGTTTGGTCTGCTCATCGAGGTAGGCGAAGTTGTACGCCGGGTCGCGCGCAGGCGTTTGAGTCAGGTCATTCATGGCGGGTGCCCTCGGCCGGTTGGCGCAGTTTGCGGATCAGTTCCAGCTCGGACTGGAAGTCCACGTAGTGAGGCAATTTGAGGTGGGAAACGAAGCCCGCCGCTTCGACGTTGTCGCAGTGGGACAACACGAATTCTTCCTGCTGGGCCGGCGAGACGATCTCTTCGTTGAACTCGCTGGCCCGCAGCGAGCGGTCCACCAGGGCCATGCCCATGGCCTTGCGCTCGGCATGCCCGAACGCCAAACCGTAGCCCCGGGTGAACTGCGCCAGCTCGGTGGCCGAACCGACGAACTGGTTGACCATCTCGCACTCGGTGACTTCGATGCTGCCCAGGCAGATCGGGAAACCCAGCTCTTGCGGGTCGATCCACACCTCGACATCACCGATGCGAATCTCGCCGGCGAACGGGTGGTTGCGGCCGTAACCGCGCTGGGTGGAGTAACCCAGCGCCAGCAGGAAACCTTCATCACCACGGGCCAGGGCTTGCAGGCGCTGGGCACGGTTGGCCGGGTATTCCAGCGGGTCGCGGGTGATGTCGGCGACGCTGCCGCTGTCGTCGGATTCGTTCTTGATCAGACCTTCTTTAGCCAGCAAACCCAGGACTCTCGGGCACGCCTCCAGGGTCGCATCCGGCGTGGTGTGCGGGCCCGGGTATTCACCTTCGGCCAGCAGCGCGAAGTCCAGCAGGCGATGGGTGTAGTCGAAGGTCGGGCCCAGCAGTTGCCCGCCCGGAACGTCCTTGAACGTCGCCGACAAACGCCGGCTCAGGGACATCTGCGCGGTATCGATCGGCAGGCTCGGGCTGAAGCGCGGCAACGTGGTGCGGTAGGCCCGCAGCAGGAAGATCGCTTCCACCAGGTCCCCCGCCGCTTGCTTGATCGCCAGCGCGGCCAGTTCGGTGTCGTACAGCGAGCCCTCGCTCATCACCCTGGCGACCGCCAGTGGCAGTTGCTCGCGGATCTGCTCCACGCTCAGCTCAGGAACAGACGTATCGCCCCGGCGTTTTTTCGCCAGCAGACGGTGTGCATTGTCGATGGCCTGTTCGCCACCCTTGACGGCTACGTACATCAGGCACGCTCCTGTGCAATTCGGGTACTGCGGGGCAGGCCGATCAGGTGATGGCCGGCGGCGAACAACACGTCCAGGCCACGGGGAAACGTCTCGCGGCGCTGGCGTTCCAGCCAGAAGGCCTGGGGCACCGGCAGGTTGACCTGACGCTGGGTCTTGATCCCCGGGCCGTGCCAGTTCAAGGCACGACCGGCTTCCAGGTCGGTCAACTGAACCAGCAACGTGCAGGACTGATCGGGGTAGCGATCGTTGCCGTGGTCGAAGCCGCTGAGGTCGAGCAGGTCCTGTTCACCGAGCAAGGCGAACGCGGCCTCTTCCCGGCGCGGGGTCAGCGGGCAGCCGCAATGGAACGCCAGGTTGGCGCGAATCAGCGACGTGTCGAAACTCGGCGCCAGCCACAGCGGCGTGTCCGTATCCAGCAACGCCAGGCACAGTGCATAGGTGGCCGGTGCCAGGCCTTCAAGGCTGGGGGCAGCGGGCAAGGACTGGATCAAACCGGGCTCGGCGAGGGCCTTGAGGGCCCCGCGAAAACCGCGCTGGGCGTCCAGCACCGGGTCTACAAACGCCGGTTGCAAGCGTTGGGCATTCATCAGTTTTCTCCTCGAACCAGGGTGAAAAACTCGACCTTGGTGGCGGCGGTATCGGCCTCTTTTTGCGCCCGGCGTTCGGCTTGCGCGTTGGCCAACGAGCGGATCAGATCGCTGAGCCAGAGACTCGGGTGCGCGCCCTGCAAATGCGCATCTGCCAGTGCCGCCAGTTCGGCATGGACCTTGTCACGCCCGGCCAAATAGCTGTAGCCGGTGCGGCCGTCAGCCAGGCGCACCACGCAACGGGTCACGCTCATTTCGCCGACGTTGAACGGCGCGCCATTGCCGCCCATGCGGCCGCGCACCAGGGTCATGCCGATTTCCGGGGCGCGGATCAGTTGGTAATCCACGTCGCGCAGAGCGTCTTCATGGGGCAGCAATTCACTGCGAAAGGCGCGGGCGAGCACGCCGATCCAGTGTTGACGCGGGGACAGGTTCATCAGGGTCTCCATCAGGTCACCACTTGGTACTGGAAGCGATCCGAACGGCTGGTGGACTGCGCCAGCTCCACCGGGCGGCCGTCGCGATCGCGGGAAAGGGTAAATACGGTGAGCGCCGGCAAATGCCGGGGCATCAGCAGCAGCGCGGCTTCGTCGCGGTTGGGCAACCGCGCGCCGATCAGGCTTTGGGTGCGGGTCAACGGCATGTCGCGTTCACGCAGGTAGTGGCGCAGCGAGCCACCGTTGTAGTCCGCCAGCAGCGGCGCATGGCTGGCGCAGTAGCGGTGGCGGATCAGGCTGACCGGCTGGTGGTCGAGCTTGCGCAGGGTTTGCAGCTCGATCATCGGCGCCATCTCGGCGATACCCAGTTGTTGCGCCTCGTCGCGACTGGCGAAGCAGTAACGGCGCTTGAGCAACAGCGCTTCCACGCCTACGCCCTGGGCCGACAACGACTGGCTGTAGGAGGTCTCGGCGCCCATCGGGTAAATCAGCGGGCGGTCGAGCACTTGCGTGCCCTTGCCCTGGCGGCGCAACAGGCTGCCTTCGAACACCAACTCGTCGATGGCGCGGCGCAGGGTGTGGCGGTTCACGCCAAAGCGTTCGGCCAATTGCACCTCGCCCGGCAGGAAGTCGCCGGCGTGATAGCTGCTCAGTTCACGGCGCAGGATATCGGCGAGTTCGCGGTACACCGGCTCATCTTGTCTAGACAACTGCATGCTTAAAAAAAAGCGCCCTGGGGCACCCCTCCGTCGTCAGATGAACTGCTTGCGCAGGCGTTGGGACAGCACGTCGATACAGCTCACCACCACGATGATCACCAGCAGCACCGCGCAGGTCTGAACGAACTGAAAGGCGCGGATGTTCTCCCACAGGATCACGCCGATACCGCCGGCACCGACCATCCCCACCACCGTCGCCGAACGCACGTTGGCCTCGAATCGGTAGAGCGCGTAGGACACCCACAGCGGCATCACTTGCGGGATCACGCCGTAGATCACCTCTTGCAGGGCACTGGCGCCGGTGGCTCGGACGCCTTCAACGGGGCCGGGGTCGATGGCTTCGACGGCTTCGGCAAACAGCTTGGCGAGCACGCCGGTGGTGCTGATCCACAAGGCCAGGACACCGGCAAAAGGACCGAGGCCGACCGCGACCACGAACAACATCGCGAAGACCATTTCGTTGATTGAACGGAACGCATCCATCACCCGACGCAACGGCTGGTGAATCCACCAGGGCGTGATGTTCTCGGCGCACAGAATGCCCAGCGGCACCGAGCAGACAATCGCCAGCACCGTGCCCCAGAGGGCGATCTGCACGGTGACGATCATCTCCTTGAGGTAGGAGCGCCATTCGTGGAAGTCCGGCGGGAAGAAGTCGGCGGCGAAGGTCGCCATGTTTCCGGAGTCGCGGTACAGCGCCAGCGGGTTCATTTCGGCGCCGTGCCAGGCCCAGGCCAGCAGGACGAGGAACAGGCCCCAGCCCAGGTATTGCGGCCAAGTCCTTTTGCCTACTGCTTCAGCATGCAAGGTAGTCATGGGTCACTCTCAATAAGTGTGTGGGCAAGGCTTATATGGGAGCCGGGCTTGCCCGCGATAGGATCGACTCGGTTTTACTGTCAGACCGAGTTGCCTGCATCGCGGGCAAGCCCGGCTCCCACACAAGCCCGGGCCTACAGGGGGTTAGCCGTTGGCTGCGGTCTTCTTGTCCAGTTCGGTGATGCGCTCTTGCAGCTTGGCGAGGTCGGCGTCGATGTCGGCGAGTTTCTTGGCCTTGTCGGCGGCTTCCAGGTGGTCGTCGGCGCTGATGGTGGTGCGCTGCTTGAACAGCTCCAGCTGGCGGATCGGCAACAGCTGGTCGTCGCTGGACTTGAGGAACTTGCCCAGTTGCATGTTCTTCAGCACGGCCTTCTCTTCGTCGGTGTCACCGTAGTTGGCGAAGAAATCGCGGATCTTGGTCTTCTCGCTGTCGCTCAGGGCCTTGCTCCACACCATCGGGTCGGCCGGGATCAGCGGCGATTTCCAGATCACTTTGAGCATGGCGGCCTTGTCCGGCTGGGTGACTTCCAGGCGGTCCCAGCTTTCAGTGTTGAAGGTGGCGACGTCCAACTGCCCTTTGGCCACGCTCAGTGCGTTGACTTCATGGCTGGAGTTGAGGGTGCGTTTGAAGGCGGTGGCAGCGTCGATGTGGTTCTTGGCGAACACGTAGTAACCGGGTACCAGGTAGCCCGAGGTGGAGTTCGGGTCACCGTTGCCGAAGGTCAGGTTCTTGGCGTTCTTGAGCATGTCATCGACGTTGTTGATCGGGCTGTCCTTGCGCACGATCAGCACGCTCCAGTAACCGGCGGCACCGTTGGCGGCGGCGGTCTGGGCGAAGATTTCGCCGTTGGAGCGGTCCACCGCTTCCATTGCCGCCTTGTTGCCCAGCCAGGCCACGTCGACCTTGTTAAAGCGCATGCCCTGGATCAGGCCGGCGTAGTCGGAGGCGAAGGTGGCGTTGATGGTGAGGCCGGTCTTCTTGTGCATGTCATCCAAAAATGGCTGCCAGATGCTCTTGAGGTTCTGCGAAGACTCGGTGGACATGATGCCGAAATTGATCGCCTTGTCGGCGGCCTGGGCATTGCCCATGGCCACGCTGGCTAGCAGGACTGCGGACAGAAACACATGACCGATACGGTTCAACATGGAGAGGATTCCTGTGGGTCGTTGTTGGGGTTTCAAGCGCGGGCCAGGGCCAACTGAACGGGGACGACAGTTGTGCGGGTCTGGTCGGAAAACATCAGGCTGGTGTCGACGTCGGCACCGTACAAATCATTGAGGAACTGGCTGCTCAGCTCACTTGCGTGGCCGTCGAAATGAATCCGCCCGCCCTTGAGCGCCACGGCTCGGGGGCAATAACGCATGGCGTAATCCACCTGGTGCAGGGTGACCACCACGGTCTTGCCGTCGCGGCCATTGATGTCGGCGAGGATCTCCATGACCTTGCGCGCCGATTCCGGGTCGAGCGAGGCGATGGGTTCATCGGCCAGAATTACTTCGGCGCGCTGGGTCAGGGCCCGGGCGATCGCCACGCGTTGTTGCTGACCACCGGACAAAGTAGAGGCACGTTGTCCGGCGAGATCCGCCAGGCCGACGCGGGCCAGGGATTCCATGGCGAACTGTTTTTCCTCGGCATTGAACAAACCGAGGTTGCCGCGCCAGCGCGGCATGCGGCCCAGGCAACCGAGCAGCACGTTGTCGAGCACACTCAGGCGATTGACCAGGTTGAACTGCTGGAAGATATAGCCGATGTCGGAGCGCAGGCGCCGCACCTTGCCATTCAACCGGCCGCTGGCCTGCACTTCCCGGCCCAGCACCTTGACGCTGCCGCCGTTGCTCTTGTCGCAACAGGCCAGGCCCGCGAGGTGGCGCAGCAAGGTGGACTTGCCGGAGCCGGAAGCGCCAATCAGCGCGACCATCTCACCGGTGGCCACGGTGAGTTCGAGGTCGACCAGTGCGGACTTCTTCGCAAAGGTCTTGTTCAGATGATCGACATGGATAGCTGGAGTCATGGGCTTCTCTGTCTGGTTGAACAGCCGTCCGTGGCTGCGTTTGAGTTCAAACGACAGTAGGCGCGGGCTGTGTCAGCCCTATGACTTGCACATGTCCGGAGTAAAACCGTTTGATGAAGGTTTGATGAAAGGTTGGAGCGGGATGCAGGACTTGATCGAGGCCGAAAACCAGCAGGCGAGCAATCCCGCTCCCACATTTTGATTTTCGTCAGGCTCACATTTCCCGGTGCTATGCGATCGTTCCCATGCTCTGCGTGGGAATGCCGCCTCGGACGCTCTGCGTCCAGCTGGCGAGGCAAGGTTCAAGTCTTGTGCAGTGGTGACGCGGAGCGTCACGGGATGCATTCCCACGCAGAGCGTGGGAACGATCGAAATACGTGAACTGGGCACTTGGCACTCAGCGTCCACGGGGCATACATGGGCCTTTCACCAATGCCAGGTCGCGGAAGAGCTACCAGATACCTGGACGCATTTTGCAGAGGATGATGGCGGCCACGAGTTCCAGTTCTTCTGGCACTCACTAGCGAGCGAACCGTCGGAGGAGTGGCATCAGGTGTTTAAAGATGCCTTGAAGTTTCTAAAACCGCGCCTTGCCGAAATCTGACTGGCAACATAAATCCAATGTGGGAGCGGGCTTGCTGTGGTGAGGGGGCTTGTCCCCCGTCGGGTTCACTACAGATTGATGGGGCTGCTTCGCAGCCCAGCGCGGGACAAGCCCGCTCACCACAGCAAGCCCGCTCACCACAGCACGCCCGCTCCCACATTTTGATCTTCATCAGGTTCAAATTCGTCGGTGTTATTGGGCGGTGCGCGCTCGCAACCGCGGCATCACAAAATCCAGAAACGCGCGCAACTTCAGCGGCAACGGTGACTGCCCTTTGTGCACCAAACTAATGGGCAATGGCGCCGACTCGAATGCTTCAAGCACCACCGCCAGTGTCTCTTCCCGCAGCGCATCCGCCACCTGATACGACAATACCCGAATCACCCCGACCCCCAATGTCGCCGCCGCAATCGCCGCTTCCGCGGTGTTGACCGACAACCGCGAGTGCACCGGCACCGAGACCCCGGTTTTACCCGCGCCAAATCCCCACGCCCCTTGCGACGCCAGCACTTCAAAGGTGATGCAGTCATGCCCTGCCAAGTCCTGAGGCTCAGCCGGAACGCCGCGAGCCGCCAGGTAAGCCGGGCTGGCACACACCACGCGCCGCACCGCCCCCACTTGCATGGCCTTGAGCGAGCTGTCGGGCAGCTCGCCAATCCGCAGGGCCACGTCGCAGTGCTCTTCCATCAGGTGCACAACCCGGTCGGTGAGGATCAGGTTGATGTCGATCTCCGGGTACTGCGCCAGAAATTCCGCCACCACCGGCACGAGGTGCAGCCGCCCGAAGACCACCGGTGCAGTGACCACCAGCTCGCCCCGGGGCTGGGAATATTCGCCAGTGGCCGCGCGCTCGGCCTCGCCGATGTCTTCAAGAATGCGCCGGCACGCGTCGAGGTAGGAGGCGCCCGCATCGGTCAACGACAGCTGGCGCGTGGTGCGGTGCAGCAGGCGGGTTTTCAGGTGCGTTTCCAGTTCGGCCACCTTGCGACTGACGCTGGCCAGCGGCATGTCGAGGCGCCGCGCCGCAGCGGTCAGGCTGCCCGCATCAACCACGGCAACGAAGATGGACATGGATTCAAGGCGGTTCATGGCAACCTATCAAATTCTGGAAGGATGATTCCAAATCCTAGGGGATTATCCTGCCAAGCGCGAGTGCGTAACGTTGGCCACTCATCTCCGTCCCCCGGAGACCTGCATTGAAGGAGAGCGCCGTGAGTGGCCAACCGATGACATCCCAACCTTCCACAGCGCCTGCGGTTGCGCCGCGCGGCAAGATCATCATGATGGCGGTGATCGCCGGCGCGGTGATCACCAATATTTACTGTACCCAGCCGATTTTGCCGTTGATTGCCTCGGACTTGGGCGTGGACGTGCCCACCGTCGACCTGGTGGCCGGTTCCGCCCTGCTGGGGTTTGCCACCGGTCTCGCGTTGCTGTTGCCGATGGGCGACCGCTTTGACCGGCGCAAACTGGTGCTGGGGCAAATCGCGCTGGCGTTCTGTTTCGCCCTGGCGGCGGCGTTTTCACCGGGTATCTGGGCGCTGGTCGCGGCGTCATTTGGCTTGGGGATTGTGAGCTGTGTGCCGCAGCAACTGGTGCCGTTCGCGGCGGTGATGTCGCAGCCTCATGAACGTGGGCGCAACGTGGGCACGGTGGTTAGCGGGATCATGGTCGGCATTCTGCTGGGGCGCACGATCGCCGGCGTGGTCGGTGAGGCTTATGGCTGGCGGGCGGTGTACGCGATGGAAGCGGCCTTCATGATCCCTGTGTGGATCGGCGCTGCCAGGTTGCTGCCACGGGGCGTGCCGAGCACCAACCTGTCCTACCCTCGTCTGCTGGCCTCACTGTGGCCGCTGATGCGCGACAACAGCCCGATCCGCCAATCAATGATGGTGCAGGCGTTGTTGTGGGCTTGCTTCAATGCGTTCTGGGTGAACCTGGCGGCGTTGCTGGCCCACGGGCCGTGGCAGCTGGGCAGCGCGTGGGCCGGCGGTTTCGGGATCATCGGTGCGGCGGGTGCGCTGGCGGCATCACTCGGTGGACGGGCGTCGGACCGGTTGGGTTCGCGCAAGGTGATTGGGGCGAGTATCGGGATTGTGACCTTGGCGTTCCTGCTGCTGGCGGGCGCGCAAACTTCGATTATCTGGCTGGTGCTGGGAGTGATCGTGCTGGATATCGGTGTGCAGTCGGGGTTGGTGTCGAACCAGACGCGGGCGTTTGCGGTAGACCCGAAAGCCCAGGGCCGCATCAATAGTTTGTACATGACCGCGACGTTTTTTGGCGGTGCGGTGGGGGCCACGGTCAGCGGCTGGTTGATGGCCCGTTTGGGCTGGATGGGGATTGTGGAGTTTGGGGTGATGCTGGGGGTGATTGCGGGGGTGATCCATTGGATCAGTGGCGCAGGCCAGGCCGAATATCAACAACAGTAGAGGTCCTGTGGGAGCCGGGCTTGCCCGCGATGGCGGTGTGTCAGCAACCACTTCATAACCTGATACACCGCTATCGCAGGCAAGCCAGCTCCCACAGTTGATTGCATTTCATGCCCATGAAAAAGGCGACCCGAAGGTCGCCTTTTCTTATTGCGCGTACTGCTTGCTCAACCCCGGCGGTACGCCATGGACATCGGTCTCTTCCCAAGGCCCGTTCGGGCTGATGGACCGGCTCCAGCCGTTGCTCCAGCGGTAGTACGTGCGCTGGCGATAGAACGTATCCGGCTGCTCGTCCAGCACGTACACCTGCATCTTCCCGTCCCAGTGGCTGGCAGCACCTGGCGGCGGTGCGAAGGTCGGCGAAGAGCTCGGCACCGGCTTCGACGGTTTGATCACCGGGCCCGAGGGCTGTGTGCCTGGCTGTGTGCTCGGCTGGGTCGACGGCCCGGTGGGCGGGATGGTCGGCCCCGTAGGCGACGGTGGCCGATGGACCGCACAAGCACTCAGCCCCAATACCAGGCTGAGCAGGGTGATACGTGCAATGGCGGTCATGGGCATTTCCTCGAATTATTTATCCGGACTGTCGATGGTCAGCTGCTGCAACGCAGTAGTGCTGCTGGCCAAGGGTTGGCTGCGGCCGATCCACTCGCCAGCGGTGGGAACACCTGCCCGGGATATGCGCGCAACCAGTTGGACTTCGGGAAAGTTGGACAGTTTCAACTGCGGCATCATCGCGTCGGCATCGCCCAGTTCGACGGTGATTGGCAGGTCGGCCACGGTCACGCGCTTGGCTGCCAAAGGCGCCGGCGGGCCTTTGACGGCGCGGGCGAAGATGAACACGCTGTCGGTCGGCAAGGCCTTGGCCTTCACGTCCGCCGCCAGGTCCACGCGCACTTGCATCTGCTTTTGTGCCTTCACGGGTGCCACGGTACCGCCGCTCTCTTTGAGCTTCTCGGCGGCCCGGTCGATCCCGCCTTGCAGCGCGGCGCGGGAGTTGTCTTCCGGCGGCAGTTGCGCCAGCAGGCGGTTCCAGTAGTCGATCGCTTCCTGGTACCGCTGGCCTTCAAAGGCGGCGATACCCAGCAGGCCAAGGCTGGTGACTTCTTTCGGGTCGAGTTTCAGGGCTTCGTCGGTCAAGGCCTGGACTTTGGGCGACCACTGTTTGTTGTCGGCAAAGTACTGGGCCTGGGCCCACTGCCCGAGCAACTCCGGCTGGCGACCGGCCAGGGCCACGGTGCGTTCGAAGACTTTCGCTGCGTCGGCCGAGCGGTCCTGGGCCATGTAGGCACGGCCGAGGAAGTACAGGCCTTCCGGCGAGTCCGGTTGGGCCGCTGCGGCGCGCTCCAGACGGCGGGTCATGTCTTCCATGGACACCGGCGGTTGGGAGAATTCGCGGGTCAGTTCGACCTTGTCGCTGGCGCCATAATGCAGGTACAGCGCCACGCCCAATACCGGCACCAGAAACGCAGCCAGAAACGGCAGCGGTTTGCCGAGGCGCGACTCCCGAGGCTTTTCCACCCCTTCGGTGTCCGCCAACAGCTCACGGGCCGCTTCAGCACGACCGCTGTCCAGTTGGGCGGCATCCAGCACGCCTTCGGACTGCTGGGTTTGCAGTTCCGCCACACGTTCTTGATACAGCGCCACGTTCAGCGCGGTGCGATCCTCTTCACGCTGGGCACGACGGCCGCGTAACACTGGGATCAACAGGAAACTCAAGGCAATCAGAAGCAGCAGACCGGCTGCGAGCCAGAAATCAATCATCAGTTTTTTTGTCCAGCAGTTGGTCGAGGCGTTGACGCTCATCGACGGAAAGCGAGTCCGAGCCATCGGCCGGGGCGACACGACGGCGGCGTACAATCACCGCCATCACCACCACGCCAGCGAGCAACAGCCCGGCGGGGCCGAACCACAGCAGCGCGGTCTTGCCGGTGAGCGCCGGCTTGTAGCGCACGAAGTCACCGTAGCGGTCGACCATGAAGTCGATGATCTGCTGATTGTCCTTGCCCTCGCCGAGCATGCGGAAAATCTCTTTGCGCAGGTCGGCAGCAATCGGCGCGTTGGAGTCGGCGATGTCCTGGTTCTGGCACTTGGGGCAGCGCAGTTCCTTGGTCAGTTCGCGAAAACGCTCGCGGTCCCCGTCCTTGGCAAATTCGTAGGTGTCGATGGCGGCGTGAGCCACGCCGACCATGCTCAAGCCCAATACAGCGGCGGCTAACCAACGCTTCATGGCTTGGCCTCATCCACCAGCGCCTGGTACTTGGCGGCCAGTTGCTCGCGCCACACCACTTCGTCGATCACGCCCACGTACTTGTCGCGGATCACGCCCTTGGCGTCGATGAAGAAGGTTTCCGGGGCGCCGTACACGCCGAGGTTCAGGCCGAGGTTGCCGTCTTCGTCGCGGATATCCAGCTGGTACGGGTTGTGGAATTCTGCCAGCCACTTCAAGGCGGCAGCGTTGTCGTCCTTGTAGTTGATGCCGTAGATCACCACGCCGTTCTCGGCCAGCTTGTTCAGCACCGGGTGCTCGACACGGCAGGAAATGCACCAGGTGCCCCACACGTTGACCAGCGCCGGCTTGCCCTGCAAATCCGCCTGGGTCAGGGTTTTGTCGCCCTGTACGGTCGGCAGCGAGAACGCCGGGAACGGCTTGCCGATCATCGCCGAGGGCAGCTCGGCCGGGTCCAGGTACAGCCCGCGATACAGAAACACCGCCACCACCAGGAACGCCGCCAGCGGTAACACCATCAACCAACGCTTCATACCGCTGCTCCTTGCAGACCGAGGGCTTCACGCACCCGGCTCTTGACCTTGACCCGATAACGCCGGTCTGTCGCGGCCAGCAAACCACCGAAGCCTGTGAGCAGGCCGCCGAACCAGATCCAGCGCACAAACGGTTTGACGTGGACCCGCACGGCCCAGGCGCCATCGCCCAGCGGTTCACCCAGGGCGACGTAGAGGTCACGGGTGAAACCGGCGTCGATCCCGGCTTCGGTCATCATCGAGCTTTGTACGGTGTACAGACGTTTTTCCGGGTGCAGCACCGCGATTTCCTTACCGTTGCGCACGACGCGTACGGTGCCCTTGTCAGACGTGAAGTTGGGGCCTTCGAAGTGCTTGGCGCCTTCGAAAATGAAGTGGTAACCGGCCAGGTCCATGGACTCGCCCGGCGCCAGACGCAGGTCGCGCTCGGCGCTGTTCTGGCTGGACAACACCACGCCCAGGGCGCACACGGCGATGCCGATATGCGCGACCTGCATGCCCCAGTAGCTGCGGGTCATGGTCGGCAGGCCCTTGATCAGGCCTTTGTGACGGGTCTTGTCGATCAGGTCGCGCACGCCGGCCAGCAATACCCAGGCGGCGAGCATGAAGGTAGCGAGCACGGCCCAGTTGAAGTCGCCGTAGGCAATCCCGGCGATCACCGCCAGCGCGGCGCTGCCCAGCAGCACCGGAGTCAGCATGCCCACCAGCCATTTCACCGGGGTGTCTTTCCAGCGCACCAACACGCCGACCGCCATCACCACCATCAACAATGCCATCAACGGGATGAACAGTGCGTTGAAGTACGGCGGGCCGACGGACAGCTTGGCGCCGCTCAGGGCATCCAGCACCAACGGGTACAGGGTGCCGAGCAGGATCATCGAGGCCGCCACCACCAGCACCAGGTTATTGCCCAGCAGCAGGGTTTCCCGGGACCAGAGGTTGAAGCCGACGTGGCTCTTGACCACGGGGGCGCGCAACGCAAACAGCGTCAGCGAGCCGCCGACCACAAACAGCAGGAAGATCAGGATGAACACGCCGCGCTCCGGGTCGGAGGCAAACGCGTGAACCGAGGTCAGCACGCCGGAACGCACCAGGAACGTACCCAGCAGGCTCAGGGAGAACGCAGCGATGGCCAGCAACACGGTCCAGCTCTTGAACACGCCACGTTTTTCCGTGACCGCCAGCGAGTGAATCAGCGCCGTGCCCACCAGCCAGGGCATGAAGGAGGCGTTCTCCACCGGGTCCCAGAACCACCAGCCGCCCCAGCCAAGTTCGTAGTAGGCCCACCACGAGCCCAGGGTGATGCCGATGCCGAGGAACGCCCAGGCGACGATGGTCCAGGGTCGCGACCAGCGCGCCCAGGCCGCATCAAGGCGACCGCCGAGCAACGCGGCGATGGCAAACGCGAAGGCTACCGAGAACCCTACATAACCCATGTAGAGCATCGGCGGGTGCACGATCAGGCCGATGTCTTGCAGCAGCGGGTTGAGGTCGTGGCCGTCTACCGGGATCTGCGGCAGGATGCGGGTGAACGGGTTGGAGGTCATGATCAGGAACAGCAGGAAGCCGATGCTGATCATGCCCATCACCGCCAGCACCCGGGCCAGCATCACTTGCGGCAACTGGCGGGAGAAGATCGATACGGCAAAGGTCCAGCCGCCAAGGATCAATGCCCACAGCAGCAACGACCCTTCGTGGGCGCCCCAGACGGCGCTGAACTTGTAGTACCAGGGCAAGGCGCTGTTGGAGTTATTGGCGACGTAGGCGACGGAAAAGTCGTCGGTCATGAAGGCGTAGGTCAGGCAACCGAAGGCGAACACCAGAAAGGCGAACTGGCCCCAGGCGGCCGGCTGGGCCAGGCTCATCCACAGGCGATCACCGCGCCAGGCGCCCAGCAGCGGGACCACGGCCTGGACGATGGCAAAGCACAGGGCGAGGATCATCGCCAACTGGCCCAACTCCGGAATAAACAATGCGGACGTCATGACTTAGCCCTCCTTGGCGGGGGTCGGGGCGGATTGGCCGCTGTCTTTGAGGGCCTTGGTGACTTCCGGCGGCATGTATTTTTCATCGTGTTTGGCCAGCACTTCGTCGGCCACGACCACGCCGTCGGCGTTGAGCTTGCCGAGGGCGACGATGCCCTGCCCTTCGCGGAACAGGTCCGGGAGGATGCCGCGGTAGGTGATGGTCACGGACTTGTTGAAGTCGGTGACGATGAATTTGACGTCCAGGGAGTCGCCGGAACGTTGCAGCGAGCCCTTCTCGACCATGCCACCGGCACGAATTCGTGTGTCCAGCGGCGCTTCGCCGTTGGCGATCTGGGTCGGGGTGTAGAACAGGTTGATGTTCTCCCGCAGGGCGCTCAGGGCCAGGGTCACGGCAATGCCGACACCGGCCATGATGGCCAGGATGATCAACAGACGCTTTCTACGCAGCGGATTCACTTTTCGGTCTCCCGGCGCAAACGACGCGCCTCTTGTTGCAGGTAACGCTTGCGGGCCAGGATCGGCGCGGCGACGTTGAGGGCCAGCACCGCCAGGCAAATGCCATAGGCCGTCCAGACGTACAGGGCGTGATGGCCCATGGCGAGAAAATCACTGAAAGAGTTGAAGCTCATCCACGGGCTCCCAGGCTGTTTTGCACTTCGGCCTTGACCCAACTGGTGCGGGCTTCACGCTTGAGCACTTCAAGGCGCATGCGCAGCAGCAGCACGGCGCCGAAGAAGCAGTAGAACCCCAGCACCATCAGCAGCAGCGGCGCCCACATTTCCACGGGCATGGCCGGCTTTTCGGTGAGGGTGAAGGTGGCGCCCTGGTGCAGGGTGTTCCACCACTCCACCGAGTATTTGATGATCGGGATGTTGATCACGCCGACAATCGCGAGTACCGCACAGGCCTTGGCGGCGCTGTCACGGTTGCTGATGGCGTTGCCCAGGGCGATCAGGCCGAAATACAGGAACAGCAGGATCAGCATCGAGGTGAGGCGCGCGTCCCAGACCCACCACGAACCCCAGGTCGGCTTGCCCCAGATCGCACCGGTGACCAGCGCCACCGCAGTCATCCAGGCACCGATGGGCGCCGCGCATTGCAGGGCCACGTCCGCCAGTTTCATCTTCCACACCAGGCCGACGATGCCGCACACCGCCAGCATCACATAGCAGGACTGAGCCAGCATCGCGGCGGGAACGTGGATATAAATGATGCGAAAGCTGTTGCCTTGCTGGTAGTCCGGCGGCGCGAAGGCCAGGCCCCAGACCAGGCCGATGCCGATCAGCAATACAGCGGCGATGCTCAACCACGGCAGCAGTTTGCCACTGATGCCGTAAAACCATTTGGGCGAGCCGAGCTTGTGAAACCAGGTCCAGTTCATGCTGTTTCCATCACGGTTGCTTCTCGTCAATGCGAGGAGCTTAGGGTCTTTACTGACTAAGACAACGCTTGGTCAGACCTCATTATTCGCCGACGCTGATCTTCAGGCCAGCCGCTATAGCAAAGGGTGTCAGGGTTACCGCCAGGGCGGCCAGGCTGCCAAGCCACAGGAGGTAACCGGTCGCCGGCATGCCCTGGAGCGCGGCTTGCAACGCGCCGCTGCCCAGGATCAACACCGGGATATACAAAGGCAAAATCAGCAGGGCCAGCAACAGGCCGCCGCGCTTCAAACCCACCGTCAGCGCCGCACCCACGGCGCCCAGTAGACTGAGAACCGGCGTGCCAAGCAACAAGGAAAGGAGCAACACCGGCAGGCACTCGGTGGGCAACCCCAGCATCATCGCCAGCAGCGGCGCGAGCAATACCAGCGCCAGGCCGGAAAACGCCCAGTGTGCCAGTACCTTGGCCAATACCAGAAGTGGCAGGGGGTGCGACGAAAGGACCCACTGTTCAAGGGAACCGTCTTCAAAGTCACTGCGAAACAGCCCGTCCAGCGAGAGCAGGACCGACAAAAGCGCCGCCACCCAGACCAGTCCCGGAGACAAGGTTTGCAACAGTTTAGTCTCGGGGCCGACCGCCAACGGGAACAGCGCGATCACAATCGCGAAGAACACCAGCGGGTTGGCCAGTTCGGCCGGGCGGCGACAGAGTAACCGCGCTTCGCGGGCCACCAACAGGGCAAATACACTCATACCGACCACCGGCCCAGATCGAGGTCACGGTAACCGGCGGGCATTTGCGCCAGCGTGTGGTGGGTGGTGAGGACGACCATGCCGCCCTGCTCGCAGTGGGCCGCCAGGTGTGCTTCCAGCTGGGCGACGCCTTGTTTGTCGAGGGCGGTGAAGGGTTCGTCGAGAATCCACAGCGGCGGACCGTCGAGGTACAAACGGGCCAGCGCCACGCGGCGCTGCTGGCCGGCGGACAGGGTGTGGCAGGGAACGTCTTCGAAGCCCTTCAGGCCGACAGCGGCGAGGGCCTGCCAGATGGCCTCACGGCTTGCTGGATGATGCAGGGCACTGAGCCAGCTGAGGTTTTCTTCGGCGGTGAGCACGTCCTTGATCCCGGCGGCGTGGCCGATCCAGATCAGGTTGCGGGCCAGTTCCGTACGCTGCTCGTGCAGCGGTTTGCCGTTGAGCCGCACTTCGCCCGCCGTCGGCTGCATCAGCCCGGCCAGCAGGCGCAACAGGCTGGTCTTGCCGCTGCCGTTGGGCCCGCTGACCTGCACCATGTCGCCGCCCGCCAGACGCAGTTCGAGGTGTTCGAACAGCATCCGCAGGTCACGTTCACAGGCGAGCGCTACGGCTTCTAGAAGAGGGCTGGTCAAGAGATCGCGGGCCTTTACGGTTCAAGTCGGCGGTGGAACGGCCGTTAAAGAGATGCACATTAACTGCTTTGGCGACCGTTTTTAGAGAGCTGGATCAATCAGTTGTGTTGTTTTTAACGCTCTCTTTGAAGACGGGCGGCATTATACATGTGATGCCCTACTCTAAAGAGGGCAATTTCCCTTGAGACGGCGCGCACGATGACCGGTGAGATCACTCTTCCAACACTTCCCCCGACGCTTCCGGCCGGGCCTGCCACCGCGCCGGCGACGGGTGAGCTGCTGAAACTGCTGGAGCCGCAGACCGGCCTGATCGACCCTGGAAAAACCGTGAACGCCGAGGTCCTGGCGCTTAAACAGGGCGGTGATGCGTTTCAGTTGCTGCTCAAGCTGACCCTGGAAGGTGGCCGGCAAACCCTGGTGCAGGCCAGCAGCAGCCAGCCGCTGCCGCTGGGTACCCAGGTGGAAGTCAGCCAGACGCCGTCGGGCAATTTGTCCATCAGCCTGCAGCAGGCGCTGAGTTCCAGCGTTGCCGCGCTGACGCGCATCGATACCAGCCAATTGCCAGTGGGCACCCTGCTGCAAGGCAAGGTGCTGACCACCCAGGCACTGCCCCAGGGCACCAACCAGCCAGTGGTGTATCGCTCGCTGGTGTCAGTCCTCAATAACGTCCTCAGCGGCGCGACCCTGACCGTCGAAAGCCCGCAACCGTTGCGCATCGGCAGCCTGCTCAGCGCCGTGGTGCAAAGTGCGCAAACCCTGAGTTTTGTGCCGCTGAGCGGTCTCAAGGACCAACTGGCCGTGGCCCAGCAACTTTCCACCCAGCAAAGCCGCCAGGGCTCGCTGGACGTGGTGTTCACCGCGCTGCAAAGCCTGCCCGCCACCAGCAGCGACAGCACCTCCGTCGACCTGCGCGCCGCCGCTGCGCGTTTGCTGGCAGCCCTGCCCGACCTGGCCCAAGTGAGCAATCCCAAGGTACTGGCCCAAATCATCCAGAACAGCGGGACGTTTCTCGAAGCCAAGTTGCTGGCAGGACAAAACCCACAGATACCGCCACTGGACATGAAAGGCGCCCTGCTGCGCCTCGTCGCCGACCTGATGCCTGCCCTGCCCGCCAGCACCAACCTCAATGCGATCCTGGCGGCCAACACCCTGGCGCAGATGCTCCCCAGCTTCGTGCGCAGCCCGCTGGGTACCCTCGGCCAGGTCGGCGCCCGACAAGCCCCCGCAGGTTTTCCGCTGCCGGATCGGCTGATGCAACGCCTGGAAGGTGAAAGCGACCTGGAAAACCTGCTGCGCCTGGCCGCCGGGGCCATTTCGCGCCTGCAAAGCCATCAGCTGTCGAGCCTGGAACAGACCGGCACCACTGCCGACGGCAAGCTCTTGACCACCTGGCAGTTGGAGATCCCGATGCGCACCTTGCAGGACATCGTGCCGTTGCAGGTCAAGTTCCAGCGTGAAGAACCGGCCCCCGACAAGGAACAGCCGGAACGCAAGGACAGCAAAGACCCCAAAAACATGCTCTGGCGCGTGGAAATGGCCCTCGACATGGAGCCGCTGGGCCCGCTGCAGGTCCAGGCCCAATTGAGCCAGGGCAAACTCTCCAGCCAACTGTGGGCGACCCGGCCCTACACGGCCAGCCTGATCGAAAGCCACCTGGGCAGCCTGCGCGAACGCCTGGTGTCGTCGGGGCTCAACGTCGGCGACCTGGACTGCCACCTCGGCACACCGCCACGGGGCCCGAAAACCGGGCTGGAACAACGCTGGGTGGATGAAACCGCATGAAAAACCCCAACCCGCCGCGCCAGGCCATTGCCCTCAAATACGACGGCCAGCAAGCGCCGACCCTGACCGCCAAGGGCGACGACGCCCTGGCGGAAGCCATCCTGAAGCTGGCCCGGGAAAATGAAGTACCGATTTACGAAAATGCCGAGCTGGTCAAATTACTGGCGCGCATGGAATTGGGCGACAGCATCCCGGAAGAGTTGTACCGCACCATCGCCGAGATCATTGCGTTTGCCTGGACGCTGAACGGCAAGTTCCCGGTGGGATACGACCCGGATGCGGGGCCGGTGGAGCGGGATGTGACGGAAAGAGGCGACGATTATTAATGTGGGAGTGGGCTTGATTTGCCCACATTAAGCCGTAACAACTGGGAATTAATCTGTCACGACCCCTTAATCCCGGAGCACGGCAGTTGAAACGGACTTCAATCCTGGTAGCACTGAGTCTCTGTGTGTTTTCCCTGACGGCAACGGCCAGCAACGAGGCTCATGAATACCTTGCGGCCTGTCGCGAAGCCAGGGAAATGTCGCCGGATGCACCACCTTCCTACCCGTCAGCCTATTGCCTTGGCATCACCACGGGCGTGCTGAGAACACTGGAATACCTGGACGAATTCACCCCCAGGAATCGCCGCCTTTGCCTGCCGGAAAGCTTGGAGCCAGGGCGTTTGGTCGATAGGGTTCTGGCGTACAGCAAGAAATACCCTGCGGCAGAGCGAGGCGGCACGGCCCGGCTGGTCAGGGGTGCAATTACCGAACATTATCCCTGCCCAAAGAAAGGCACCAACTCGCTATAGCGGGAAGCCGCAGCCGCTGATGTATAGCAATTATATCTTTCAAGGTATAGATTATCTCGAACCCGATAGTTCAGGATAACGTCATGAGCCCGACCCGCCCGATCCTCAGTCGAAAGCTACTCGCCGAAGCCCTCGCCCGTGATTTGGCGGGCGAGTCATTTGCCGATTACAGCTCCGGCATGTTCCTCGCGGCCCCTCGCCGCACGGGCAAGAGCACGTTCCTGCGCAACGACCTCATCCCTGAATGCAAGGCGCGCGGCTGGCTGCCGGTTTACGTGGACCTTTGGATGAACCGCGAAATCGACCCCGCCGCGCTGATTTCCGGCGCCATCGGCAAAGCCTTGGGCGAATTCGAAAGCGCCGTGAGCAAAGCAGCCAAGAAAGCCGGTATCGACAAGATCAGCCTGCTGCGCACCCTGAGTTGGGATTTCACCAAGCCTCAACTGCCCGCCGGCACGACGCTTAGCCACGCCCTCGACGTGCTGCACCAGGTCTCGGGACAAATGATCGTGCTGATCGTGGACGAAGCCCAGCACGCCCTCAACAGCGAAAATGGCGTGAACGCCATGTTTGCCCTCAAGGCTGCACGGGATCATCTCAACGGCGGCAGCACGGCAGACGGCCTGCGCCTGGTGTTCACCGGGTCCAGCCGGGACAAACTGGCCAACCTGGTACTCAAGAGCAAACAACCCTTCTTTGGCGCCCACATCACGCCGTTCCCGCTGCTGAGCCGGGATTATGTCGAGTTCGTGACGGACCTGTGGAACCAGCGCCTGGCCGCGACCAACCAGTTCAACCTTGAGGATATGGACTACGCGTTCCAGCTCGTTGGCCGACGCCCGGAAATGCTCAACACACTATTGACCGAAGTGAGCGTGGGCCTGGGTGAGGCCAGCAACCTTGGCGAGTTGCTGAGGACTGGAGCACTCAATCACCAGGCGGGAATCTGGAGCGACTACGAGAGCGCCTACAACGACCTCTCCCCCCTGCAACAGGCGGTGCTTGAGGTGATGGGCGAAAGAACCCTGGGCAAGCAAGCGTTCTCGCCTTTTGCGGAAAAAACCTTCCAGGACGTCAACAGCAAGCTGGAGTTGGCCCAGGCTGAGCCGAACGCCAGCACGCCAAACGTTCAGAAAGCCCTGGAGGTGTTGCGGGAGAAGGAGTTGGTCTGGAAAGCCAATCGTGGCGAGTACGCCCTGGAAGACTCAACCATGGCTGAATGGCTGAGCAAACGGCATCAGTTATAAGCTGCAAGCGAGCCCGCTTGCAGCCCGTCACCGTCAACTGCTCTTGTGCAACTTGCTCATCAACTGCGCCTCAGCCTGGGTCAAGCCGCAGGACTGGGTCAGCTCATCCACCGTGGCGCCCATGCCCACCAGCTTCGCCGCCTGGGCGAAGGACAGGCTCGACGGGTCGCGCTGCTCCAGTGCCGACAGTTTGTCCGGCAACGGTGCAAGCACCGAACGCAGCTCGTGCACTTCGTCACCCACACGCACGGCGCTCTGCTGGAAGTGGTCGACCCGCTTGACCAGTTCCAGCATGCGCCGGTCGCGCGCGGCTTCGCGTGCGACCTGTTGAGTGGCCACCTCCCGTTGCTGGCGCACATAGCGCAGCAGGAAGCCCAGGGTCCCGGCCCACAGGATGGCCAGGACGATCACCGCTACCTCAAGGAACAATCAGATATTCTCCAGGTCCTGCCACTCTTCTTCGCTCATCATCTTGTCCAGCTCAACCAGAATCAGCAGTTCGCCGTTCTTGTTGCAGACACCCTGGATGAACTTGGCCGATTCTTCGTTGCCGACGTTCGGCGCGGTCTCGACTTCAGATTGGCGCAGGTAAACCACTTCCGCCACGCTGTCGACCATGATTCCGACCACTTGCTTGTCGGCTTCAATAATCACAATGCGGGTGTTGTCGTTGACTTCGGTCGGCACCAGGCCAAAACGCTGGCGGGTGTCGATCACGGTCACCACGTTGCCGCGCAGGTTGATGATGCCCAGCACGTAGCTCGGGGCACCCGGAACCGGAGCGATCTCGGTGTAGCGCAGCACTTCCTGCACACGCATCACGTTGATGCCGTAGGACTCGTTGTCCAGCTTGAAGGTGACCCATTGCAGGATTGGATCATCCACCAGACCTTGTGCGGACACTGACTTGTTCATACTCCAGACCCCTTCAAATACCGTTGGTTACGGTGTGTGTTCTTGGGCAGCGCCAGCGCGCTGCGCTTGTTATCAAGTGCGTTTGTTGAGCGGCATATCTTTTACTGCGCCGCTGGCGATCAACTCCGCCAATTCGGCGACATCCAGCAACGCGCACATGTGTTCGATCACGGTGCCCGCCAGCCATGGCCGCTGGCCCCGGTGGCTGCGCCATTTGATTTCGTTGGGGTCCAGGCGCAGCGAGCGGCTGACTTGATGCACCGCCAGCCCCCACTCATAGCCCTGGACCGAAATAACGTACTGCAGGCCCTGGCGGAAATCGTCGCGATAACGGTCGGGCATCACCCAGCGCGCGGTGTCCAGTACCTTCAAGTTGCCCTGCTGGCTCGGCAGGATCCCGAGGAACCACTCCGGCTGGCCGAACAGCGGCGTCAACTCCTGGCCCTCCAGGGAGTAGATCGAACCCAGGCACACCAGCGGCACCGCCAGGGTCAGCCCGGCAACGTCGAACAGCAAACATTCGAACGGCTCGGCGGCCCACGCCGGCCGGCCATCTCCCTGTACCGGCGGCGGCGTGATGCTCGGCGGGAGGTGAACCTCAACCACCGGTTCCACCACTGCGGGTGCGACCACGACCGGCGCGACGGGCACGGGCACAGCAACCGGTGCAGGTTCTAGTACGGGCACCACCAACGCATCGCGGGCCTGTTCTTCCAGGACCGCCAACTGAAACTCGTCCAGAGCCACCGGCTCAGGCTCGACGACTTCATCGAGGATCAGAATCGGTTCCGGCATGTCCTCGGTGGCGTCCTGGAGCAAGGCGTCCAGATAGGACTCCAGCGCCAGTTGCGGCCGGGTCTTGAAATCAACGGGACGGTTCATCTGTATGCCCACGCGCAAGCCCCATCAACCCTGTATTCAGAGGTTATCGGCCTGTGGGTGTCCGGACTTGAATCGGGAGCCGGTTTTGTCAGGAAAACCGCGGCGTCTGCATCGCTGGCAAGCCAGGCTCCTACAGGGCTGTTTATGGTCATCACGCCACCTGCGCCACAAGTTGCTGGGACAGCAGATGCTTGAGCAATGCCCGGTAGGCCAGTACGCCACGGCTCTTGCCGTCGAATTGCGAAGGCGTCAGCCCGGCCCGGCTCGCATCCCGCAGGCGCGTGTCCACCGGGATGTAGCCTTGCCAGATGGTGTCCGGATAGGCGTCACGCAAGACGCGCAAGGTGCCGAGGGATGCCTGGGTACGCCGGTCAAACAGGGTCGGCACGATGCTGAACGGCAGCGCCTGTTTGCGCGAGCGGTTGATCATCGCCAGGGTGCTGACCATGCGCTCCAGGCCTTTGACGGCCAGGTGCTCGGTCTGCACCGGGATCACCAACTGCTGGCTCGCAGCGAGGGCGTTGACCATCAGCACGCCCAGCAACGGCGGGCTGTCGATAATGGCGTAGTCGAAGTCCTGCCACAGCTGCGCCAGGGTCTTGGCGATCACCAGCCCCAGGCCGCTTTGCCCCGGCGACTGACGCTCAAGGGTGGCCAGGGCGGTGCTGGACGGCAACAGCGAGATCTTTTCATTGCTGGTGGGCAACAACAGTTGGCCCGGCAAATCGGCCGGCACGCTGCCCTTGTGCAGGAACAGGTCGTAGCAACTGTGCTCCAGGGCATCCGGGTCGTAGCCGAAATAACTGGTCATGGAGCCGTGGGGGTCCAGGTCGACCACGACCACACGCTTGCCGGCCTCGGCCAGCAAGCCGGCCAAGGCGATGGAGGTGGTGGTTTTACCGACACCACCCTTTTGATTGGCAACTGCCCAGACTCTCATTCGGATTGTTCCTCCCGGCAGGCACAGGCTCGACCGAGAAATTGCATGGGGTTATAGAGCCGGTGACGGAGAATTGACGGCATTCCCGCGAACCGGCGCCTTTACGGGCGCTGGTGCAGTTTGTGTGCCAGCCCGCTTCAAGGCGGCATCCGGTGTTGCATTGGCAGTGCCGGTACCGGTCAGGCTGCGGCGCACATCCAGGTTACGCGACACCACCAGCACCACCCGACGGTTGCGCGCGCGGCCTTCCGCCGTGGCGTTATTGGCCACCGGCTGGAACTCGCCGTACCCCACCGACGCCAGGCGCCCGGGGTTCACGCCCTGCATCGCCAGCATTCGCACAATACTCGCGGCGCGGGCCGAAGACAGCTCCCAGTTGGTCGGGTACTGCGCGGTACTGATCGGCAGGTTGTCGGTAAAGCCTTCAACGTGGACCGGGTTTTCAAACGGCTTCAGGATCGCCGCCACCTTGTCGATGATGGTGAACGCCTGGTCGCTGGGCATCGCATCGGCGCTGGCGAACAACAGGCTGGAATTAAGCTCGATTTCCACCCACAGCTCATTGCCGCGTACGGTCATCTGATTGGAGCTGATCAAATCACCAAAGGCTGCGCTGATGTCATCGGCGATGCTTTTCAGTGGGTCGCTGGTGCCACCGATGCCGGCGGCGGTTTCATCGCTGTCGTTGACCAGCGGCTTGGCCGGGGTCACGGTCTTGGGGCGTTCTTCGCCGATCGGAATCGGCTTGAGGGCGCGGTCGGCGTCGTTGAACACACCGATCAGCGCCTGGGAGATGACTTTGTACTTGCCTTCGTTGATCGAGGAAATGGAGTACATCACCACAAAAAACGCGAACAGCAGCGTAATGAAGTCGGCGTAGGACACCAGCCAGCGTTCATGGTTGACGTGTTCTTCAGGCTCGCGGCGGCGACGGCTCACAACAGATACCTCCCATCAATCCATGAAGCCCTGGAGCTTCAATTCGATGGAGCGCGGGTTTTCACCCTCGGCAATCGAGAGGATGCCTTCCAGCAACATCTCGCGATAACGCGACTGGCGCATGGCAATGGACTTGAGCTTGCTGGCCACCGGCAACAACACCAGGTTGGCACTGGCCACGCCGTAGATGGTGGCGACGAACGCCACGGCAATCCCGCTGCCCAGTTGCGACGGATCGGCCAGGTTGCCCATCACGTGGATCAGGCCCATCACCGCACCGATGATGCCGATGGTCGGCGCGTAGCCGCCCATGCTTTCAAAGACTTTGGCGGCGTTGATGTCGCGGCTTTCCTGGGTGTAGAAATCCACCTCCAGGATGCTGCGGATCGCTTCCGGCTCGGCGCCGTCCACCAGCAACTGCAGGCCTTTGCGCGCGTAGCTGTCAGGCTCGGCATCGGCCACGCCTTCCAGGCCCAGCAAGCCTTCCTTGCGCGCCGTGAGGCTCCAGTTGACCACGCGGTCGATGCCGCCCGGCAGGTCGACCCGCGGCGGGAAGATGATCCAGATGAGGATCTGCATGGCACGCTTGAACGAACTCATGGGCGACTGCAACAACGCTGCGCCCACGGTGCCGCCGATCACGATCAACGCTGCCGGGCCGTTGGCCAGCGCGCCCAGGTGGCCGCCTTCGAGGTAGTTGCCGCCGATAATCGCGACAAACGCCATGATGATGCCAATCAGGCTCAAGACATCCATTAGAGGCAGGCCTCCACCAGGTGCTTGCCGATGTCGTCCAGGCTGTAGACGGCGTCCGCCAGGTCGGCTTTGACGATCGCCATGGGCATGCCATAGATCACGCAGCTGGCTTCATCCTGGGCCCAGATCGCGCTGCCGCCCTGCTTGAGCAGGCGCGCGCCTTCACGGCCGTCGGCGCCCATGCCGGTCAACACCACCGCCAGAACTTTGTCGCCGTAGGACTTGGCCGCCGAACCGAAGGTGATATCCACACACGGCTTGTAGTTCAGGCGTTCGTCACCCGGCAGGATTTTGATCGCGCCACGGCCGTCGACCATCATCTGCTTGCCGCCAGGGGCCAGCAGCGCCAGGCCAGGACGCAGGATGTCGCCATCCTCGGCTTCCTTGACGCTGATGCGGCACAGCTTGTCCAGGCGTTCGGCGAAGGCCTTGGTGAACGCGGCAGGCATGTGCTGGATCAACACGATCGGCGCCGGGAAGTTGGCCGGCAGTTGGGTCAACACCCGCTGCAAAGCCACCGGGCCACCCGTGGACGTACCGATGGCCACCAGCTTGTAGGCTTTGCGCTTGGGCGCAGGCGAATGCGCAGTGGGTGCAGCCGTACGCACAGGGGCGACGGCCGGACGCGCAACCGGCGCAGGTGCCGGGCGACCAAAAGTGCTCGGGGCGGCCGGTGGCGGCGTAACCGGTGCCGGTGCCGGCGCACTGAACAGGCTGCGGCGGTTACTGCGGGAGATGCTGTGCACCTTCTCGCAGAGCATCTGCTTGACCTTCTCGGGGTTGCGCGAGATGTCTTCGAAATTCTTCGGCAGGAAGTCCACCGCGCCGGCATCCAGCGCATCCAGGGTCACCCGGGCGCCTTCGTGGGTCAGCGAGGAGAACATCAACACCGGCGTTGGGCAGCGCTGCATGATGTGCCGCACCGCCGTAATGCCGTCCATCATCGGCATCTCGTAGTCCATGGTGATCACGTCCGGCTTGAGGGCCAGGGCCTGATCGATCGCCTCTTTGCCGTTGGTGGCCGTGCCGACCACCTGGATATTGGAATCCGATGAAAGAATTTCCGAGACGCGGCGGCGGAAGAAACCCGAATCGTCCACCACCAGGACCTTGACTACCATAAACACTCCGTTAGGCCGGGCGAGGGACAACCGCCCTGCCCGGGCCGAATCAAATACGCCGTGCGGCGTAACGCTTGAGCATGCTCGGAACATCGAGAATCAGCGCAATCCGACCGTCACCGGTAATGGTCGCGCCCGACATGCCCGGGGTTCCCTGCAGCATTTTGCCCAAAGGCTTGATGACCACTTCTTCCTGGCCCACCAGTTGATCGACGACAAAGCCGATACGCTGGGTGCCCACGGAGAGAATCACCACATGGCCTTCGCGCTGCTCTTCATGCTTGGCCGAGGCCACCAGCCAGCGCTTGAGGTAGAACAGTGGCAACGCCTTGTCGCGCACGATCACCACTTCCTGGCCGTCCACCACGTTGGTGCGCGACAGGTCGAGGTGGAAGATTTCGTTGACGTTGACCAGCGGGAAGGCGAAGGCCTGGTTGCCCAGCATCACCATCAGGGTCGGCATGATCGCCAGGGTCAACGGCACCTTGATGACGATCTTCGAGCCCTGGCCCTTGGTCGAGTAGATGTTGATCGAGCCGTTGAGCTGGCTGATCTTGGTCTTCACCACGTCCATGCCCACGCCACGGCCCGACACGTCGGAGATCTCGGTCTTGGTGGAGAAGCCCGGGGCGAAGATCAGGTTGTAGCACTCGGTATCGGTCAGGCGGTCGGCGGCGTCCTTGTCCATCACGCCACGCTTGACGGCGATGTTGCGCAGTACCGTCGGGTCCATGCCCTTGCCGTCATCAGTGATCGACAGCAGGATGTGGTCGCCTTCCTGTTCGGCCGCCAGAATCACTTTGCCCTGGCGACTTTTGCCCGAGGCTTCGCGTTCTTCCGGCGTCTCGACGCCGTGGTCGACGGCGTTGCGCACCAAGTGGACCAGCGGGTCGGCCAGAGCCTCGACAAGGTTTTTGTCGAGGTCGGTTTCTTCACCCACCAGTTCCAGGTTGATCTCTTTCTTGAGCTGGCGTGCCAGGTCGCGAACCAGGCGCGGGAAGCGCCCGAAGACTTTCTTGATCGGCTGCATCCGGGTCTTCATCACCGCGGTTTGCAGGTCGGCGGTGACCACATCGAGGTTGGACACGGCCTTTTGCATGGCCTCGTCGCCGCTGTTCAGGCCCAGGCGCACCAGGCGGTTACGCACCAGCACCAGTTCGCCCACCATGTTCATGATGTCGTCCAGGCGCGCGGTATCAACCCGCACGGTGGTTTCGGCTTCACTGGCCGGTTGCTTGTCCGGGGCCGGGGCGGCAGCGGCACGTGCGGGTGCAGGTGCCGCCGTCGGTGCAGGCTTGGCAGCCACGGGCGCAGCGGCCTTGGCGGCCACCGGAGCCGGCGTTGCCACCGCAGCGGCGGCCGCAGCAGCCGGTGCAGCAGTGCCGACGGCTTCGGTGAACTTGCCCTTGCCGTGCAGTTCATCCAGCAGCGCTTCGAACTCGTGATCGGAGATCAGGCCATCGGCAGCCGGTGCAGCGGCAGCGGCGGGTGCTGCAGGTGCAGCGGCCGTGGCGGCGACTTCCGGCAGTGCATCGGCGGCAAACGAGCCTTTGCCGTGCAACTGGTCCAGCAGCGCTTCAAATTCGTCGTCGGTGATTTCATTGCTGGCAGGCGCCGCGGCTTCCGTTGGCGCTGGCGCTGCGGCCACCGCGTCCGGGGCAAACTGGCCCTTGCCGTGCAACTGGTCGAGCAACGACTCGAACTCGGCGTCGGTAATGTCTTCAGTGGTCGGCACCATGGCCGGCGCACTGGCCGCTGGAGCCTCGGCTTCGGCCTTGACGGCGTTCAGCGAGTCCAGCAGTTGTTCAAATTCGCTGTCGGTGACGTCGCCCGCAGGCTCGGCGACAGGCTCAGCCACCGCTTCAACCACCGGCGCATTGGCCGCAGGTTCTGCCAGGCGCGCCAGGGCGGCCAGCAGTTCCGGCGTGGCCGCAGTGATCGGTGCACGTTCGCGTACTTCACTGAACATGCCGTTGACCGCGTCCAGTGCTTCCAGAATCACGTCCATCAGTTCCGAGTCGACGTGCCGCTCACCCTTGCGCAGGATGTCGAACACGTTCTCGGCGATGTGACAGCACTCCACCAGCTCGTGGAGCTGGAGGAAGCCGGCGCCCCCTTTTACAGTGTGAAAACCGCGAAAAATTGCATTGAGCAGGTTCGCATCATCCGGTCGGCTTTCCAGCTCGACCAGTTGTTCGGACAGTTGCTCTAAAATTTCGCCGGCCTCTACAAGGAAATCCTGAAGGATTTCTTCATCGGCGCCGAAGCTCATGGGTGTGCTCCTTAGAAGCCTAAACTGGACAGCAAATCGTCTACGTCGTCTTGCCCGGATACAACGTCTTCACGTTTATCGGCATGAATCTGCGGACCTTCACCCTTGGCGAGGTGTTTTTGTGGATCTTTTTCAGAAAGGATCGCTTCGCGGTCATGTTCGATGCCGGCAAACCGGTCAACCTGACCCGCCATCAACACCAGTTTGAGCAGGTTGCTTTCCACTTCGGTGACCAGTTGGGTCACGCGCTTGATCACCTGGCCGGTCAGGTCCTGGTAGTCCTGGGCCAGCAGAATGTCATTGAGGTTGCTGGAAACCGTGCGGTTCTCCTGCTCGCTGCGGGACAAAAAGCCGTCGACCCGACGCGCCAGTTCACGAAACTCTTCAGCGCCCACTTCCCGACGCATGAACCGGCCCCAATCGTTGCTCAGGGCCTTGGCTTCACTGGCCATACCGTTGACCAGAGGCGTGGCGTTTTCCACCAGGTCCATGGTGCGGTTGGCCGCCGCCTCAGTCAGCCTGACCACATACGACAGGCGTTCGGTGGCATCCGTGATCTGCGAGATTTCTTCGGCCTGGGGCATGTGCGGGTCAATCTGAAAATTGACAATCGCACTGTGCAACTCACGGGTGAGCTTGCCCACTTCCTGGTACAGGCCGCGGTCACGGGTCTGGTTGAGCTCATGGATTAACTGCACCGCGTCGCCGAACTGGCCTTTTTCAAGGCTTTCGACGAGTTGATGAGCATGTTTTTTCAGGGTCGACTCAAAGTCGGCCTGCGATGATTCTTTATGCTCCATAGCTCCCCCGTGGCAGCATCAATGACCGATGCGTTCGAAGATTTTTTCGATCTTCTCTTTCAAGGCCAGTGCAGTGAATGGCTTGACCACGTAGCCGTTAACCCCGGCCTGGGCGGCTTCGATGATCTGTTCACGCTTGGCTTCAGCGGTCACCATCAGCACAGGCAGGCTGCGCAGTTTTTCATCAGCGCGCACGTGGCGCAGCAGATCGATACCGGTCATGCCCGGCATGTTCCAGTCCGTTACCAGAAAGTCGATGCTCCCGCTGTTGAGGATCGGAATCGCCGTAATGCCGTCATCCGCCTCGACCGTGTTAGTGAACCCAAGGTCACGCAACAGGTTTTTTATGATCCGCCGCATCGTTGAGAAGTCATCAACGATGAGGATTTTCATGTTCTTGTCCAATTCGACCTCCAAGCAGTCTTAAACGCGCCCAGCACCTGGGCGCGCCATATCAATCAACAGGCGTTACACAAAAAGGACTACCGGGGGCGCACCACGGGCCAAGCCCGTCCGGGCGCAAGGCCTGGACGGTATCGTTCGCAGTGTCCCCACACTGCCTGTCAGCGCGCTCGCCACTCTCCCAAACGCCCCCGCAAGCGGGCTGCGCACTGGCTGTGTAACTGGCTGACCCGCGATTCGCTGACGCCCAGGACCTCACCGATTTCCTTGAGGTTCAGCTCTTCGTCGTAGTACAGCGCCAACACCAGTCGCTCACGCTCCGGCAAATTGGCAATCGCGTCCGCCAGCGCAGTCTGGAAGCGTTCATCCTCCAGATCGCGTGACGGTTCGAGATGGGCACTCGCGCCGTCCTCGTGCAGCCCTTCATGTTCGCCGTCCTGCAAAAGGTCGTCGAAACTGAACAGGCGGCTGCCCAAGGTATCGTTCAAAATCCCGTAGTAATCATCGAGACTCAATTGGAGTTCGGCCGCAACTTCGTGATCTTTAGCGTCGCGACCGGTTTTTGCTTCAATTGAGCGAATTGCGTCACTCACCATCCGTGTATTGCGGTGCACCGAACGCGGCGCCCAATCACCTTTACGCACTTCATCGAGCATGGCCCCACGGATACGGATACCCGCGTAGGTCTCGAAACTCGCGCCCTTGCTCGCGTCGTACTTGGTCGACACTTCGAGCAAGCCGATCATCCCGGCCTGGATCAAGTCTTCGACCTGGACGCTGGCAGGCAGGCGCGCCAGCAAGTGATAGGCAATGCGCTTGACCAGCGGCGCATAGCGCTCGATCAATTCGACCTGACTGTCACGTGCCGACTTCTTGTAAAGGTTGTAGCCGCTGGCTGTCATAGCACCGGTCCTGCGCTCGTCTGATGCACCAATCGCTCGACGAAAAACTCCAGATGCCCACGCGGGTTGGCGGGCAACGGCCAGGTATCGACCTTCTGGGCAATAGCCTTGAACGCCAATGCGCACTTCGAACGAGGGAACGCTTCATAGACCGCACGCTGCTTTTGCACGGCCTTGCGTACGCACTCGTCGTAAGGAACTGCGCCAACGTATTGTAAGGCGACATCGAGGAAGCGATCTGTGACCTTGGTCAACTTGGCGAACAGATTGCGCCCCTCTTGCGGGCTTTGGGCCATGTTGGCCAGCACGCGGAAGCGGTTCATGCCGTAGTCACGGTTAAGCAGTTTGATCAGGGCGTAGGCGTCGGTGATCGAGGTGGGTTCGTCGCAGACCACCAGCAACACTTCCTGGGCGGCGCGCACGAAGCTGACCACGGACTCGCCGATGCCGGCGGCGGTGTCGATCACCAGCACGTCGAGGTTGTCGCCAATGTCGCTGAACGCCTGGATCAGGCCGGCATGTTGCGCCGGGCTCAGGTGCACCATGCTCTGGGTGCCGGAAGCGGCCGGCACGATACGAATCCCGCCGGGCCCCTGCAACAGCACGTCGCGCAGCTCACAGCGGCCTTCGATCACGTCGGCCAGAGTATGTTTGGGCGTCAGCCCCAGCAGAACGTCGACGTTCGCCAGCCCCAGGTCAGCATCCAGCAGCATGACGCGACGGCCAAGCTCTGCCAGGGCCAGGGACAAATTCACTGACACGTTAGTTTTCCCGACGCCACCTTTGCCGCCGGTCACCGCGATCACCTGTACGGGATGCATGCTGCCCATTTTATTTCTTTACCTTGTCTTGCTTAGACGCAGGCTACATGACTTGGCCGCGCGAACTGCTGGCAGACCATCGATGTAGATACATTGCACTGTCGTTTTGTGTTGCCTGTTCATGTTGACCTCAGCCGACCCGTTTGTTCGGACTGTGGTAGAGGTCGGCGAACATGTCAGCCATCGCCTCCTCACTCGGTTCTTCCTGCATTTGCACGCTGACAGCCCGGCTGACCAACTGATGACGGCGCGGCAGATGCAAATCATCCGGGATCCGCGGCCCGTCGGTCAGGTAGGCGACCGGTAATTCATGGCTGATAGCCAGGCTCAACACTTCGCCCAGGCTCGCTGTTTCATCCAGTTTAGTCAGGATGCAGCCCGCCAGCCCGCAGCGTTTATAGCTGTGGTAGGCAGCTGTCAGTACCTGCTTCTGGCTGGTCGTGGCAAGTACCAAATAGTTTCTGGATTTGATCCCGCGCCCGGCCAGGCTTTCCAGTTGCATGCGCAAGGCCGGGTCGCTGGCTTGCAGGCCAGCGGTATCGATCAACACCACGCGCTTGCGCAGCAGCGGGTCGAGGGCGTTGGCCAGGGACTGGCCCGCGTCGACGTGGGTCACCGGCACATTGAGGATGCGGCCCAGGGTCTTGAGCTGTTCCTGGGCGCCAATGCGGTAGCTGTCCATGCTCACCAGCGCGATGTTCTGCGCGCCGTACTTGAGCACGTAACGTGCGGCCAGCTTGGCCAGGGTAGTGGTCTTGCCCATGCCGGCAGGGCCGACCATGGCAATCACGCCGCCTTCTTCCAGGGGCTCGATTTCCGGGGTAACAATCATCCGCGCCAAGTGGGCCAGGAGCATGCGCCAGGCCTGCTTGGGTTCTTCAATTTGGGTGGTCAGTTGCAGCAGGTCACGGGACAACGGGCCAGACAGGCCAATGCGTTGCAGACGGCGCCACAGGTTGGCCTGCTGCGGCTGGCTGCCCTGCAACTGGTTCCAGGCCAGCGAGCCCAACTGCACTTCCAGCAGCTCACGCAGGCCGTTGAGCTCGAAACGCATCGAGTCGAACACCCGCTGGTCTACCGCTGCCGCCGGGGCGGGCGCAGCAGGACGTGGCGGTTCGACAAAGGTCGGCTCTACCAAAGGCTCGGACGCCGTCAGCGGCAGGCCGGCAAACAGCTGGCGGTTGGTGGTGGTGTCGCTGTCGCCACGCATGCTCAGTTCGGCCTGGGCCGAGACAATGCGCGAAGCGGTCTTGCGCAGCTCGTCTTCCAGCTCCATGTTAGGCACACGCGGCGCCAGGGCCGAGGGCTTGTAATCCAGGGCAGCCGTCAGCTCGACACCGCCGGCAATACGGCGGTTACCGATAATCGCAGCGTCGGCGCCCAACTCATCACGCACCAGTTTCATGGCCTGACGCATATCGGCGGCGAAAAAACGCTTCACTTGCATATCCCACTACCTCAGCCGTTGGGCCCTACTGTCGCGACGATAGTCACTTGCTTATTGTCAGGAATTTCCTGGTAAGCCAATACGTGCAAATTCGGTATAGCCAGGCGTCCAAACCGCGACAACATCGCCCGGACGGGGCCAGCCACCAGCAGGATCACCGGATGGCCTTCCATTTCCTGGCGCTGCGCGGCCTCGATCAACGAACGCTGCAGCTTCTCAGCCATGCTTGGCTCCAGCAACACGCCTTCGTCAGCGCCCTGCCCAGCCTTCTGAATACTATTGAGCAATATTTGTTCCAACCTTGGTTCCAAGGTGATAACAGGCAGCTCGGAGTCAAGCCCTACAATGCTTTGGACGATTGCACGCGACAATCCGACGCGCACTGCGGCCACCAGGGCGGCAGTATCTTGACTCTTGGCGGCATTGTTGGCGATGGCCTCGGCAATGCTGCGAATGTCCCGTACCGGTACCTGCTCGGCCAACAGCGCTTGCAATACCTTGAGCAGTTGCGAGGTAGACAGCACCCCCGGCACCAGCTCCTCGGCGAGTTTTGGCGAGGCCTTGGCCAGCAATTGCAAGAGTTGCTGGACTTCTTCGTGGCCAATCAGCTCGTGGGAGTGCTTGTACAGAATCTGGTTAAGGTGAGTGGCGACCACGGTGCTGGCGTCTACCACGGTGTAGCCCAGCGACTGCGCCTGGCTGCGCTGGCTGATTTCGATCCATACCGCTTCCAGGCCAAAAGCCGGATCTTTGGCGGTAATCCCGTTGAGGCTGCCGAACACCTGGCCCGGGTTGATCGCCAGTTCACGGTCCGGGTAGATCTCGGCTTCGGCCAGGATCACGCCCATCAGGGTCAGGCGGTAGGCGCTGGGGGCCAGGTCGAGGTTGTCGCGGATGTGCACGGTGGGCATCAGGAAGCCCAGGTCCTGGGACAGCTTCTTGCGCACGCCCTTGATCCGCGCGAGCAATTGGCCGCCCTGGTTACGGTCCACCAGGGGAATCAGGCGGTAGCCGACTTCCAGGCCGATCATGTCGATCGGGGTGACGTCATCCCAGCCCAACTCCTTGGTTTCCTGGGCGCGGGCCGGCGATGGCAGCAGCTCCTGTTGGCGTGCCACCTCCTGCTGGGCAATCACTTTGATCTGGTTTTGCTTTCTCCAGAACAGGTAGGCGCCGCCGGCAGCCATGGCCGCCATGCTCAGGAACGACACATGGGGCATGCCCGGCACGATCCCCATGATCGCCATGATGCCCGCCGCCACCGCCAGCGCCTTGGGCGAGGCAAACATCTGCCGGCTGATCTGCTTGCCCATGTCTTCGGAGCCCGAAGCACGGGTCACCATGATCGCTGCCGCTGTAGATAACAACAGTGATGGCAATTGCGCCACTAAACCGTCACCGATGGTCAGCAAGGCGTAAACCTTGCCGGCGTCGCCGAAGGTCATGCCGTGCTGGAAGATGCCGACCGCCATGCCGCCGATCAGGTTGATAAACAGAATCAGCAGGCCGGCGATGGCGTCACCGCGCACGAATTTACTGGCACCGTCCATGGAACCGTAGAACTCGGCTTCCTGGGCGACTTCAAGACGGCGGGACTTGGCCTGGTTCTGGTCGATCAGGCCGGCGTTGAGGTCGGCGTCGATGGCCATCTGTTTGCCGGGCATCGCGTCGAGGGTGAAACGTGCGCTCACCTCGGAAATCCGCCCGGCGCCCTTGGTCACCACCACGAAGTTGATGATCATCAAGATCGCGAACACCACGATACCGACCACGTAGTTACCGCCGATCACCACCTCACCGAAGGCCTGGATCACCTTGCCCGCGGCGGCGTGGCCGTCCTGGCCGTGGAGCATCACCACCCGGGTTGAAGCCACGTTGAGCGCCAGCCGCAGCAGGGTGGCGATCAGCAGAATCGTTGGGAATACCGCAAAATCCAGCGGCCGCAGGGCGTACACGCACACCAGCAACACGACCACGGACAGCGCGATGTTGAAGGTGAAGAACACGTCCAGCAGGAACGGCGGCATCGGCAACATCATCATTGCCAGCATCACCAGCAACAACAACGGCACACCCAGATTGCCTCGAGAGAGGTCAGTCAGGGTGCCACGGGCCGTGCTGAGCATTTGAGAGCGATCCACCGGTATTCCTCGTTTCCTTGAAGCAAACTTTTGACGCCGGGAGGGCGTCCTGGAGGCGGTGTTGCAAGAAGCCTTCCAACTTTTGCTTGAGGAAGCAGATCGGTCTCACGGACAGCGAAGGGCTACCGCCGCACACCCATCACCTGTGGCGAGGGAGCTTGCTCCCGTTGGGCTGCGCAGCAGCCCCAGAACGGCTTACGCGTTTTGCCTGAATAACCGCGATAGCTTGATTGGGGGCGCTTCGCACCCCAGCGGGAGCAAGCTCCCTCGCCACACAAGCCCGTTCACGGGAGATGGCGAAACGTCCGACAGGTATTTAGGGTTGCTGGTGGGAAACCCGATCTCTAGTCTCCGGGCACCGCTGCAAACGCAGCGGGCAGGCGTCGCGGCCCGAGTGAATTCAGGGCACCTCCAGCATATTCTCCAGGAGCGTCACCAGGACCAAAACAAATTCCCATAACCTGCGCAACGCCGAAAAAGGCGCTATCGAAGATAGCCATTCCTCCTCCCACAACGCCCCCCCGTCGTGCTATTCAGCGTCATCGACGGCCTCAGCACCGAAGACCTGCTGGTCAACCTCACCGAAACACTGGCTTCGGCCCATGCACTGACCTGCGACTTTGCCTTTGAACTGGAAGGATCACGACGGGAAGGCGCGCAGGGGATTGCGCAGCTGATTGAGGTAGCGCGGTTGTTGGCAGATCGGGTGCTGGATGACATAGCGCCCTCGTATGCGACTTAAACGTTGCCGGATGCAATTGCGGGAACGCTCAGGAGATTTTTTGTTGCCTGGGCGGACGCCATCGCGGGCAAGCCCGGCTCCCACAGTTGGCCGAGTTGGCCGGGAGAATGCGATCAAAATGTGGGAGCCGGGCTTGCCCGCGATGAGGCCGGGAGCGGCGCTGCAAAATCAGGAATCCCGACGCAAATCCGGCGGAATCGGCAGGTCTTTGAGCGGATCCGGACGCTTGCCCTTGCCCGCGCGGTACTGGCGGATCTGGTACACGTACGCCAAGACCTGCGCCACCGCCAGATACAACCCGGCCGGGATTTCCTGATCGAGGTCAGTGGAATAGAAGATCGACCGCGCCAACTCCGGCGACTCCAGCAGCAAGATGTCATTGGCCACGGCAATTTCACGGATTTTCAACGCCGTAAAGTCGCTGCCCTTGGCCAGCAACATCGGCGCCCCGCCCTTCTCCGGGTCGTATTTGAGCGCCACGGCGTAGTGGGTCGGGTTGGTGATGACCACGTCGGCGTCGGGCACCGCCGCCATCATCTTGCGCTGGGACATCTCGCGCTGCAGTTGGCGAATCCGCTGTTTGACCTCGGGCCGACCTTCCTGGTCCTTGTGCTCGTCGCGCACTTCCTGCTTGGTCATCAGCAGCTTCTTGTGGCTTTCCCACAGCTGGATCGGCGCGTCCACGGCGGCAATGATGATCAGACCGCAGGCCATCCACAGCGTGCTCCAGCCCACCACTTGCACGCTGTGGATGATCGCCAGCTCGATCGGCTCATGGGCGATGCGCAGCAAGTCGTCGATGTCGGACGACAACACGGTCAACGCCACAAACAGGATCAGGATGAACTTGGCCAAGGCCTTGAGCAGTTCCACCAGGGCCTTGGTGGAAAACATCCGCTTCAGCCCCGGGCCTGGGTTCATCCGGCTGAATTTGGGCGCCATGCTGCCAGCGGCAAACAGCCAGCCGCCGAGGGAGATCGGGCCGATCAGTGCTGCCAGCAGCAAGGTAATCAGGATCGGCTGCACCGCGAGAATCGCGATCTTGCCCGAGTGCAGCAGGTACAAGCCCATGGCGCCGGGACTCAACAGCACGTCACGGGGCAGGGAGAAATTCAGGCGCATCAACTCCATCAGGTCCAGGGCCAGGCCACCGCCGTAGATCAGCAGGCCACCGGAGCCGGCGAGCATGATCGCCAGGGTGTTGAGCTCTTTGGAGCGGGCAATCTCGCCCTTTTCCCGGGAGTCCTTTTTACGTTTCTCCGTGGGGTCTTCTGTTTTGTCCTGGCCACTCTCGCTCTCGGCCATGGCTTACCGCGCCCGCGCCAAGTCACGTAAAAACTGCAAGGCGTCGGTCGCCAGCGGTTGATACTGATTGAGAATGTCAGCCATGCCGACCCAGAAAATCCCCATGCCCAGCACCAGGGTCAACGGGAAACCGATGGAGAAGATGTTCAATTGCGGCGCCGCCCGGGTCATCACGCCAAAGGCGATGTTGACCACCAGCAGCGCGGTGATCGCCGGCAACACCAGCAGCAACGAGGCGCCGAGCACCCAACTGAGGCGCCCTACCAACTCCCAGAAATGATTGACCACCAGCCCGCTGCCCACCGGCAAGGTGGTGAAGCTTTCAGTCATCACCTCGAACACCACCAGGTGGCCGTTCATGGCCAGGAACAGCAAGGTCACCAGCATCGTCAGGAACTGCCCGATCACCGCCACCGACACGCCATTGGTGGGGTCGACCATGGACGCAAAGCCCATGCCCATCTGGATCGAGATGATTTGCCCGGCGATCACAAAGGCCTGGAAAAACAGCGTCAGGGAGAAGCCCAGCAAAGCGCCAATGATGATTTGCTCGGCGATCAGCATCAGTGCACTGAGATCGAGGGCATTCACCGGCGGCATCGGCGGCAAGCCTGGGACAATGACCACAGTGATCGCCACCGCGAAATACAGGCGAATGCGCCGTGGTACCAGGGTGGTACCGAACACCGGCATGGTCATCAGCACGGCCGTGACCCGGAACAGCGGCAGGATGAACGACGCCACCCAGGTGCTGATCTGGGTATCGGTCAACGCCAGCATCGAATTCACGGGGTCAGCCGATCAACTGCGGAATACTGCCGTACAGCTGCAGGATGTATTCCATGAAGGTTTGCACCAGCCACGGGCCGGCGACGATCAGGGTGATCAGCATCACCAGCAGGCGCGGCAGGAAGCTCAAGGTCTGTTCGTTGATCTGGGTCGCGGCCTGGAACATCGCCACCAGCAGGCCCACCAACAGGCTGGGCACCACGAGCACCGCGACCATCATGGTGGTCAGCCACAGGGCTTCGCGAAACAGGTCGACTGCTACTTCTGGCGTCATGCGCTAAACCCCACCGAAACTGCCGGCCAGGGTGCCGATAATCAGCGCCCACCCGTCCACCAACACAAACAGCATGATCTTGAACGGCAACGAAATGATCAACGGCGACAGCATCATCATCCCCATGGCCATCAGCACACTCGCCACGACAAGGTCGATGATCAGGAACGGGATGAAGATCATGAAGCCGATCTGGAACGCAGTCTTCAGCTCCGAGGTCACGAACGCCGGCACCAGGATGGTCAGCGGCGCCATGTCGGGGCTGGCGATGTCGGTACGCTTGGACAACCGCACGAACAACTCAAGGTCGCTGGAACGGGTCTGGGACAGCATGAAATCCTTGATCGGGCCTTGCGCCTTGTCGATCGCATCCTGGGCGGTCATTTTCTCTGCCAGGTACGGTTGCAGGGCTTGCTGGTTCACCTTGTCGAACACCGGCGCCATGATGAACAGCGTCAAGAACAGCGCCATGCCGGTCAGGATCTGGTTCGACGGCGTCTGTTGCAGGCCGAGGGCCTGACGCAGGATCGAGAACACGATGATGATGCGGGTGAAGCTGGTCATCAGCATCACGAACGCGGGGATGAAGCTCAGCGCGGTCATGATCAGCAGGATCTGCAGGCTGACCGAATACTCCTGCGCGCCCGCCGCGTTGGTGCCCAGGGTGATCGCCGGGATCGACAACGGGTCCGCCGCGTACGCCAGCGGCGCTGCCAGCAACAGCATGAGCGTCAATAAAACGCGCATTACTTCTTATCCTTCTGATCCTTGCCCAGCAACTCCATGAGGCGCTGGGCGAATTCCGGCGTGGCCGCTTGAGTCTGGGCCACTTCCACAGGCGTCTTGAGCACGTGCAACGGGGTGATGCGGCCGGGGGTGATGCCCAGCAGAATCTGTTCGTCACCGACTTGCACCAGCACCAGCCGGTCCCGCGGGCCCAGGGCTCGTGAACCCACCAGCTCGATGACCTGCGCATTGCCCGGGCCGATGCGTTGTACGCGGCGCAGCACCCAGGCGAGCACGAAGATCAGCCCCACCACCAGCAACAAACCCAGCACCAACTGCGTCAATTGCCCGCCGACGCCACTGCCCAGCGCCGGCGCGGCCGCCTGGGCGACCGGCTCTGCTGCCATTGCGCTCAAGGGCAGCGTCGATAACAGTCCTACCAATGAGCGCTTCATATCAACGCAACTTCTTGATGCGTTCGCTCGGGCTGATCACGTCGGTCAGGCGGATGCCGAACTTCTCGTTGACCACCACCACTTCGCCATGGGCGATCAGTGTGCCGTTGACCAGCACGTCCAGCGGCTCGCCGGCCAGGCGGTCCAGCTCGATCACCGAACCCTGGTTGAGTTGCAGCAGGTTGCGGATGTTGATTTCGGTGCTGCCGACTTCCATGGAGATCGACACCGGGATATCGAGGATCACATCCAGGTTCGGACCATCCAGGGTTACCGGCTCGTTGTTCTTCGGCACGCTGCCGAACTCTTCCATGGGGATGCGATTACCCACCGGTGCGGTGGCCGCATCGGCCGCCAACAGAGCGTCGATATCGTCCTGGCCGACGTCGCCGGTTTCTTCCAGGGCAGCCGCCCACTCGTCAGCCAGGGCCTGGTCTTCGGCGGAAGTGTTTTCGTGTTCAGTAGCCATTACATGTCCTCGGCGGAGCAGAAATTAGTGTGGATCAGCGACGGTTGATCGGCTCAATCACTTGCAACGCGAGGTTGCCTTTGTGAGAGCCGAGCTTGACCTTGAACGACGGCACGCCGTTGGCGCGCATGATCAGTTCTTCCGGCAGTTCGACGGGAATCACGTCCCCCGGCTGCATGTGCAAAATATCCCGCAAACGCAGCTGGCGACGGGCCACGGTGGCGCTCAGGGGCACGTCGACGTCCAGCAGGTCTTCGCGCAGGGCCTTGACCCAGCGTTCGTCCTGGTCGTCGAGGTCGGACTGGAAGCCCGCATCGAGCATCTCGCGCACCGGCTCGATCATCGAGTACGGCATGGTCACGTGCAGGTCGCCGCCACCGCCATCGAGCTCGATGTGGAAGGTGGAGACCACAATGGCTTCGCTGGGGCCGACGATATTGGCCATGGCCGGGTTCACTTCCGAGTTGATGTACTCGAAGTTGACTTCCATGATCGCCTGCCAGGCTTCCTTCAAGTCGATGAAGGCCTGTTCCAGCACCATGCGCACCACGCGCAGTTCAGTCGGGGTGAATTCACGGCCTTCGATCTTGGCGTGACGGCCGTCACCGCCGAAGAAGTTGTCCACCAGCTTGAACACCAGCTTGGCGTCGAGGATGAACAACGCGGTACCGCGCAGCGGCTTGATCTTGACCAGGTTGAGGCTGGTGGGCACGTACAGCGAGTGCACATATTCACCGAACTTCATCACCTGCACGCCGCCCACCGCCACGTCCGCCGAGCGGCGCAGCATGTTGAACATGCTGATGCGGGTGTAACGGGCAAACCGTTCGTTGATCATTTCCAGGGTCGGCATGCGTCCACGGACGATGCGATCCTGGCTGGTCAAGTCGTAGCTTTTGACGCTGCCGGGCTCGGCAGCCATTTCGGTCTGTACCAGACCATCGTCGACGCCATGGAGCAGCGCATCGATTTCATCCTGGGACAGCAGGTCCTGCACGGCCATGTCGTGATCCTACTGCAATACAAAATTAGTGAAGAGCACCTGCTCGATCACAGGTTTGCCGACTTCCTTCTGGGCCACTTCCTGCACACTGGCAGTGACCTTCTGGCGCAGCATTTCCTGGCCCACCGGGGTGGCGAGGGTGTCGAAGGGCTGGGCAGAGAACAGCATCACCAGGTTGTTGCGGATCACTGGCATGTGCACCTTGAGGGCATCCAGGTCTGCCTGGTTACGCGCCAGCAGGGTAATGCTCACCTGCAGGTAGCGTTGGCGGCCGTTCTGATTGAAGTTGGCGACAAACGCCGGAAGCATCGGCTCGAAGATTGCCGGTTGCTTGACGTTGGGGTTGATCTCGGCCGTCGCGGCCGGTTTGCTTGCGGCACTGTGCATGAAGTACCAGGTAGCCCCCACGGACACGCCGATCGCCAGGAACAAGCCCAGAACAATCAGCAGGATAAGCTTGAGCTTGCCCTTGCCCTTGCCTGCGGGTGCTTTTGCTACGTCGTCGCTCTTCGCCATGCCAATAATCCGTCACTATTCGGGGATTCATAGTTCTGGGGAAAGGCAAGAGCAAGTGTTATGCCAGAGTTGTCTGTTCAAACGGGAAGAGTGAGGTGCTCTCACTCACAACGCCGATTAACTGTGGGAGCTGGCTTGCCTGCGATGAGGCCCTGCCCGGCGATATCTTGGTTGCTGACCCACCGCTATCGCAGGCAAGCCAGCTCCCACATGACCCGATTCCAACTGGAAATAAGGCCACTCTTCAGATCAGGCGTAATAGTCCACCGCGCTGGAGCCGATCACGGACTGCACAACCGGCGCTGCGACTTCAGCCACTTCACCGACACCGCCGCCATCAGCCCCATCACCCCGCCCGCCATTGCCACTGACGCCGCGGGCCTGGTTCTGCTGTTGCTGGTCCTGGCCCTGTTGACCCTGCCAGCCACGGGACTGGTCGGAAACATTGACGTCGACCTGGCCCATACCCTGCTGGGCGAACATCTCCCGCAGGCGGCCCGACTGGCTTTCCAGGGCTTCACGCACCACCGCGTGGCCGCTCATGAAGGTGACCTGCGCCTGCTGGTCGGCGGACATTTTCACGCTGATGTCCAGGCGGCCCAGTTCAGCAGGCTGCAACTGGATTTCGGCCGACTTGAGGTTGGCGCTGGACAGGTACATGACCCGGTTCACCACCTCATCCGTCCAGCCGCTCTGGTGCATGGCCAATGGCGCGTTGGCGACCGGCGGCAAGGCATTCGCGGTTTTCGGCGTGGCAGCCTGGGTCAGCGCGGCGAGGCGGTTGGCAAAGTCATCGACACGGGTGTCGCTGCTGGCGTCCTTCAGGTCCTTGAGGCCGCCGTCGATCAGGCCGGTGAAGGCTTTGTCGCCACCCTGGTCGGTGCTGTCCTTGGCCGCTTGCTGATCGACCATATTGGCCAGGCCCGTGGCGAAGTTTTGCGCGGCGGTCGGCTGATCCTGGGTCGGGGCCGGGGCGGTTTTTGCCGGGGTTTGGCTGCTGGCGGAAACGTGTCCGCCCTGCTCCATGGCCAGGCGCACGGCGGGCATGGCGTCCAGCGGATCGGCTTCGGGGTCGAAGGCGGGCTTGGCGTCGTCGGTCGCGGCCACCGCAGGTGCCACGACAGGTTGGGCCTTGTCATCTTTCGCTGCCGCCGGTGCCGGCGTCTCGACGGGCGCCGGCGCTGCGGGAACGGGAACGGGGACGACCGCCGCCACAAGCGCCGGGTCGACGGCGGGGTCAACCGGGGGTTGCTGGGCCAGGGTCGGGTCGTCTGCAGGCGCCGTGTCGTCAGCCTTGGCGGTGGTGTCCGGGGTGTCGGACTTGGCCGGCGGGGTGGCAGGCAAAGTCTTGCCGTTATCGGCAACCGATGGGGTGCCGGCGGCAGGCTTGTCGTTGTTGGCGGCGGGCTTTGCGCTGCTGTCCGCAGGCTTGTCGCGGGTGGATCTGGTCGTGGTGTCGGTGGGTTTTGCCGCAGGCGTGGAGGCCTGGTTGGCGAACACCTGAGCGAAGCCCGGGGCCTTGTCCCGCGGGTCCGCAGCCACTGCCGGTGGATTGGCAGCGGGCGCTTGAGGCTTGGCCGCAGGGGCCGCCTGAAGGAGCGAATTCGGGGTGATTGCCATATATAAGAGTCTCCGCCGCACAGGGGTCGAGGGTGCGGTTACAGGAGGTAGAGCAAGAGTTGGGCCAGCTTTTGGGTTTGGTGTGTATATCCGTTGTTTGGGTTAGGGCCGCTATTGGTTCCGCTCTTACAGCGGCTCACTTTTGAACAGCGCAAAAGTAAGCAAAACGCTCTTGCCCCACCACTCGGCACCTCGCTCAGGCTCGGTGTGCCCTCACTCCGGCATTACTCCGCGGGCCGCCGCGACGGGGCGTCCCTGCCCCGTCGCGGCTAAACCGGCGTCCTGCCGGTTTACCCGCTCCGTACTACCTGCGTTCGGCCAGCGTGGTTTAACGGGGCGCCTAAGATCAAGATCAAAAGCAGATCAACAGCACAGCGGCCTACAGGCCGGCTTGAGTGGTGTGAAGCAAAGGCAACATCAAAATCTACAGC
>NZ_AHHC01000009.1:0-9400 GCF_000242655.1 Pseudomonas sp. PAMC 25886 | reverse complement strand
ATGCCGGAGTGAGGGAACACCGAGCCTAGGCGAGGTGCCGACAGGCGGGGCAGAGCCCTTTGCTTACTTTGGGGCTTTTCCAAAGTGAGCCGCTGTAAGAGCGGAACCCATATCAGCCGTTACCGCAGCAACGGATATGTACTCAACCCCCAACCCCAATCCCCACCTAAGGATTCCGAACCCCCAAAAGGCTCATCAACCCCGCCAGCGGAAAATCCCCCTCCAGCTCAGCCAGACTCGCCGTACTCATAGGCTGCGGCTGCCGCAAATGCCCATGCTGCAAATAACTGATCAACCCGCCCACAAACGGCTGATGGCTAACCAGCAACACATCATCGTCATTGTCGAGATGCTTGAGCACCTCCAGCGGATTACTCTCCGGCGTCAACCAGGGCACCGTCCGAATCTCCGGCTCAAACCCCAACGCCTCACGCACCAACTGCGCCGTCTGCTGCGCCCGCACATACGGGCTCGCAATAATCGCCCGAATCGGCTGCCCGATCAGATGCCCCGCACTGCGCAACACCTCTTCGCGCCCATGGGCCGTCAAATTACGCTCGGCATCCGTGCGCGCATGCCCCTCGGCTTCACCGTGACGCAATACCCACACCTTCATAGTTTCGGTTCCTCATCACGGGCAGGATGCGGCGCGGGCGGCACGCTGTGAGCAGCCTCACCTTCAGGCGCACGGGGCGTCGGCCAATCAGCAAACGGCCAAGGCTTCTGGTCACTGTGAAAACTGCCAAACCGCCCAATCTGCGCCAAAAACTGACTCAGGCTGTCACCAAAATTCATCAGCCCAAGGTTCGGCGCGCCGTACACCAGCCGGTAAACCAGTTGCACCACCACCAAAGCGCCCAGCAGAAACTGCGCCACTTGCCACACCAGGGCAAACACCAGCATCCACAGGACACGCAGGCCGATGGATTCGTACTTGGGTGCTGCTTTCGGATCGTTCATCGCGCGTTCCTCAGTTGAAACCACTGGTGGAAATAAAGTCGACATCGGTCTTCGGCTCGGCCCGCATCAGCAACTCGATGACCTGGTTCAAGGTGCGCCCTTCAAACAGGATCGCGTGCAAACCCGCGACCAGCGGCATGTACACTCCGACTTCGTGGGCCTTGGCCTTCAACACTTTCAGGGTGTTGACGCCTTCGGCGACTTCCCCCAGCCGGGTGACGGCGTCTTCCAGGCTCAGGCCCTGGCCGAGGGCAAAACCGACTTGATAGTTGCGGCTTTTCGGTGACGAGCAGGTGACGATCAGGTCGCCCACACCCGCCAGACCGAGGAAGGTCATCGGGTTGGCGCCCTGGTTGACCGCAAACCGCGTCATCTCGGCCAAGGCGCGAGTGATCAACATGCTCTTGGTGTTTTCGCCCATCCCCAGCGCAACGGCCATGCCGGCGATGATCGCGTAGACATTTTTCAGCGCGCCGCCCAGCTCGACGCCGAAGCGGTCGGCACTGGCGTACACGCGGAAGGTGCGACCGTGCAGCACTTCCTGCACCCGCTCGCAGAGTGCTTCGTCTTCGCTGGCGATCACGGTGGCGGTCAGTGCGTGCTCAGCCACTTCCCGCGCCAGGTTCGGGCCGGACAACACGCCAATACGCGCCTCGGGGGCGATCTCTTCAAGGATTTCACTCATCAACTTGAAGGTATGCGCCTCGATGCCCTTGGTCAGGCTGACCAGCAACTTGCCCGCCAACCGCTCGGCGTGGGGCGCAAGCACCGAACGCAAGGCACTGGACGGCAGCGCGACGAAACACAGGTCGCACTCGGTCAGCGTCGCCAGCAAATCGGTGACCGGCTCGACGGCAGGGAGAATCTTGATGCCTTTAAGGTAACGGGGGTTTTCCCGGTTGACCCGAATGGCCTCGGCTTGCTCGGGGTCACGCATCCATTGACGCACCCGGTGACCATTTTCAGCCAGCAGATTTGCCACGGCGGTACCAAAACTTCCGCCTCCCAGGACCGCAATAGAGCGCTGTTCAGTCATATGCAATCCGTTAATCCATAGCAGTGGCGATGGCCGCATTATACGGAGCGACCCGCCTGCGGCCAGCCCCCGCGTCAATTCAAACGCTCGTCGGAAAATGCGACATTTAAGCGAAGTAATTACAGGGGCGACGACTGGCAAAAGGCCCCACCTCAGTTAACATGGGCGGCTATCCGTAATTATCAAGGCCGTGCCGTGTATTTGGGCCCTCCTCCTCGCTCATCCCTTTTGCTGACGCTGTTGTGCATGCCGTTGTGCAGTGCTCCGCTGCTGGCCGACGATCTGTTCCTCGACAGCCAACCGCTGCCGCAGGTGCTGACCGCTACCCGGCTCAAGCAATCGGCCGCGGCCGTGCCCGGCAGCATGACGGTGATCGACAGCGAGCTGATCAAGGCCAGCGGCGCGCGGGACATCCCCGAACTGCTGCGCCTGGTGCCCGGGATGATGGTCGGCTACACCACCGGCAACCAGGCCGCCGTGAATTACCACGGCACCCAGGCGGGCGACGCCCGGCGCATGCAGGTGCTGATCGATGGTCGCTCGGTGTACCGCGCGGGCCTGGCGACGGTGGACTGGAGTGATATCCCGGTAGCCCTGGAAGACATCGACCGCATCGAGGTCTTCCGCGGCCCCAACACCGTCAGCTACGGCGCCAACGCGCTGATGGCCGTCGTCAACATCCTCACCCGCTCGCCGGCCAACAGCCACGGCACCCGAATGAAACTTACCCAGGGCGGCCGCGGGATCAACGACTGGTACGCCAGCCAGGGCATGGGCTGGGAAACCGGCGACCTGCGCCTCTCGCTCTCCGGGCAACAGGACGATGGCTTTGACAGCGACCGCGTCGGTGCCGACCGCCGCGACAGTCGCCGCCTGAGCCGCTTCAGCCTGGCCGTGAGCCAGACACTGAACGCGCAACAAAGCATCGACTGGCAACTGGACGCCAAGGAAGGCACCAACCAACGCCCGTACACCTACCAACCGGTGTTCGACGGGATTACGGAAGGCGGTACCAATTCCGACGTCAGCGCCAAGGACTATGCTGGCTCCCTGCGTTGGAATTTCGATTTCAATCCCGATCACAGCCTGTATATCCAGGGTTCGGCCCAGCAGTGGGATCGCCGGCAGATCTGGCGCGCCTGCGACGCCAAGGTCTCGTTCAGCCCAGAGTTGACCCAGCTGTGGCAGCTCAATCCCAACTATGCCGAAAAACTGGCCCGGCATATGGATGCGTTCAGCAAGGGTTCGGCGCCGCCCGGCAGTGCCGCCGAACAGGCATTGGGCAATCAGGTACTGGATCAATGGCGTAATGGCGCGAACCAGAGCGTCTGCGGCAACATCGACCAAAGCACCAAGGAAAGCCGCTACGACCTGGAGCTGCAAGACACCCTCAGCCTGTCCGACAGCCTGCGCCTGGTCAGTGGCATGAACTACCGCTACGACCGCGCCGACTCCGACACCTACTTCAACGGCACTATCGACGACACCACCTGGCGCCTGTTCGGCCATCTGGAATGGCGCGCCAGCGAACACTGGCTGCTGCAGGGCGGTGCGATGTACGAAGACACCCACCTGAGCGGCAACTCGCTGACGCCCCGGGTGGCCGTCAACTACCTGATCAACCCGCGCCACGGCCTGCGCGCGGTGTACTCCGAAGCCATCCGCTCGCCGGACATGTTCGAGAACAACGTCAACTGGAGCTACCGCGTCACCAACCTCAGCTCGCCGACCTACGGCCAGAACTCCGGTCAATACTTCGTGGTGACCCGCGGCCCGGGCAACCTCGACAAAGAGCTGATGCGCTCCCGGGAACTGGGCTACAACGGCTTTTTTGCCGACATCGGGCTGAACGTGGACGTAAAGCTGTTCTACGACGAAATCAGCGACATGGTCAGCGAGCCGCTGCGCAACAACCAGTACATCGCCAGCAACTCCAACAGCTCGCGTTTTACCGGCACCGAAACCCAGCTCGACTGGCACATGAGCACCGCCGACCGGCTGCGTGTCACCTATGCTTATGTGGATGCCAGCGCCACCAACCCGCTGGACAAACAGCAAACCGCCCGCAACAGCGGCTCGGCCGGCTGGATGCGTGAATGGGGCCATGGCTGGTCGAGCGCGGTGTTCTACTATGGCGACGACGCGCTCAACCAATATCGCTTCGAACGGGTCGACCTGCGAGTGGCCAAGCGCATTGCCCTGGGCAAAGCCAACGTGGAGCTGGCCGGCATGTTGCAGCAACGGCTCGACAATCAGCCCACCACCTGGCCCGACAATAACTATGACCAGCGCCACGTGCTCTACTTCAGCGCGGAGTTAGAGTTCTAGCATGAACCGCGCCCCGTCACGGATGACCCTCTCCTTTACCGCCCGACTCTGGCGGCGCTGTGTGCTGCTCGGGATTTTATTGTTTGCCGCCCCGGCATGGGCGGCGGACATCCTGCTGACCGCCGAAGAAGACGGCCCGGGGGTACAAACCTTCGTGCAGGCCCTGGCCCAAGAGCGCCCCGAAGACCGCGTGACGTTCACCCCGCTCAAAGACCTCCCCACCCCCGCGCACTTGCCGGCCAGCACCCGTCTGATCCTGCTGGACCTGCCCAGCCTCGACTGGCGCCTGCAAGACACCCAGGGCCCGCCGACCCTGGTGCTGCGCATCAGCCGCCTGCAAGCCCGCCAGCGTCTGGGGGACAGCGTGCCACCGAAGATCAGCCTGTTGTGGAGCGACCCACCGCTGGACCGCCAACTGCGCCTGATCACCGGCATCCTGCCCCAGGCCCGGCGTATCGGCGTGCTCTACGGCATCGACAGCGAGTTCCTGCTGCGTGAGCTGCGCCAATACGCGGCGCCCATGGGCCTGGAGATCGTGCCCCAGCTCTGGGACAACATTAATGACAGTCGTCCGCTGCAAAGCCTGTTCAAGAGCAGCGACGTGCTACTGGGGCTGGATGATCCCCAGCTGTACAACCCGAAAACCGCAAAAAACCTGCTGCTCAGCAGCTACGCCAGGCAATTGCCACTGGTCGGGCCCAACGCCGGGTTCGTCAAGGCCGGCAGCCTGGCCAGCACCTACAGCGATCAGGCCGACTGGCTGAACGTGCTCGACCGGCTGCTGGACCATACCCCGTCCGGCTGGCCGCGCTCGTTGTACCCGGACCGTTTCAAAGTCGTGGGCAACCCACAGGTTGCGCGCTCACTGGGGATCGAACAGGTGGACGAAACCAACGTCGCCACCCGCCTGGCCGAAGGAGAAAAACGTCCATGACCTTTCGTCGCCGTTGGGACATCAACACCCGAACCCAGCTCATTACCCTGGGCCCGGCACTCCTGCTGACGCTGTTGCTGATCAGCTTCTTTACCTTCGTGCGGATCCAGGATTTGCGCCAGGAGCTGGACCACACCGGCCAATTGATCGCCAACCAACTGGCGCCGGCCACCGAATACGGGGTGATTTCCGGCAACAACGACGTGCTCGAAAGCCTGTTGCGCGCCACCTTGGCCACGCCACATGTGCGCTTCCTGGAGATTCAGGACAGCTCGGAAAATATCCTGGTGTACGTCGAGCAACCGTCGGAAAAGCACGATCGTTCTCTGTCGGTGAAAGTGTTCCAGGCGCCGATCCGCCTGCAGCATATCCAGTTGGGCAACGACTTCTTCCAGGACAGCACCGCAGAGCCCAAGGCGCCCCGCGCGGACTACCTGGGGCGGGTGATTGTCGGCATGTCCAACGATGCGTTCAGCCAGCGCCAGCAGGAAATCCTGTTCAAGGCCGGGATTCTCGCGCTGTTCGCCCTGCTGTTTACCTTCCTGCTGGCCCGGCGCCTGGCGGCCAGCCTGTCACAGCCGATCAGCGCCATGGGGAATGCGGTCAAGGCGATCCAGCAGGGTGACTACCAGACGCCACTGCCCATCGTCGACGATTCGGAGTTGGGCGACCTGTCGCGCCACATCAATAACCTGGCCGACGGCTTGAACCAGGCCAGCCGCGAACAGCACCAGGCCATGGCCCAACTGATCCAGACCCGCGAAGAAGCCGAGCGGGCGAACAATGCCAAGTCGGACTTCCTGGCAATGATGAGCCATGAACTGCGCACGCCGATGAACGGAGTGCTGGGCATGCTGCAACTGCTGGAAACCACCGACATGACCGAGGAGCAGACCGAGTACGCGGCGCTGGCTTCGGAGTCCACCGAACACCTGCTGAAAGTGATCAACGACATCCTCGACTTCTCGCGTATCGAGCGCGCCGCCCTGGAGCTTGAGCACATTCCGTTCGACCTGGTGGAGCTGATCAGCAGTTGCGCCCAGGCCTTCCAGCATGCGGCCCAGCAACGCGGGCTGGTGCTTGACGTGCCAATCCCCACGGGCCTGGACTCGCTGCAAGTGCAAGGCGACCCGACCCGCATCCGGCAGATTCTGGTGAACCTGATCGGCAATGCCCTCAAGTTTACCGAGCACGGCACCGTCACCGTCGAACCTCACTGGCAGACGCTGGACCATGAATTGCTGTGGTTCACCTGCACCGTGCGCGACAGCGGGATTGGCATTTCGGCCGAGCGCCTGGAACTGATGTTCGATGCGTTCCAGCAAGCCGACAGTTCCATTTCAAGACGTTACGGCGGCACAGGGCTTGGCTTGCCTATCGCGCGCACCCTGGCTGAACGCATGGGCGGCACCCTGCGCGCCCAGAGTGAAGAAGGCCAGGGCTCGGTGTTCACCCTGGAAATCCCCCTGGCGATCTACCAGCAGAGCCTGCCGGTGCTCGCGCCAAACGCCGAAGGCAATGCCAGCGCGGGTGAAGGGCGCAACGTATTACTGGTGGAAGACAACCCGGTCAATCGCACCGTGGTCGAAGCCATGCTGCGCAGCCTGGGGTTCGAGGTGAGCATCGCCACCGACGGCGCCGAGGCGATCCGCAGTGCCGAGAGCCTGATTTTTACCGCGATCCTGATGGATTGCCGGCTGCCGGGCATCGATGGCTACGAGGCCACCCGGCAGATTCGCCAGTTGCCCGGCTGCGCCGACCTGCCGATCATTGCCCTCACCGCCAACGCCTTGCAGGGCGACCGCGAAGCCTGCCTTGCGGCCGGAATGAACGATTACCTGGCAAAGCCGTTCAAACGCACGGATTTGCAGCAAATCCTACAACGATGGGTGCAGTAACACGGTGCCATCAGCCAACTGCGACTGGCGTGAAAGACGAAAGTGCGGCAGTCTTAGGCACCCGAACGGGCCCGTAAACCGGCCCGGTTTATAATTTCAGTGCACAAGTGTACATTCATGACCTTGACGCTGTGACTTTCACTACAACGCAATAGTCTATGTGTAGGCTGCCGATATGAGGCATGAACGCTTCAGTCGGCCGGGAAGATTTGCCCTGCCCTGCCGCATGGGATTATTGAGGAGCTCGCATGACCAAACAAAACGCCTTTACTCGGGAAGACCTGCTGCGCTGCAGTCGCGGTGAGCTGTTCGGCCCAGGTAACGCGCAACTGCCCGCCCCGAACATGCTGATGGTGGATCGCATCACCCATATCAGCGAAGAGGGTGGCAAGTACGGCAAAGGTGAATTGGTCGCCGAGCTGGATATCACCCCTGACCTGTGGTTTTTCGCCTGCCATTTCGAAGGCGATCCGGTAATGCCGGGCTGCCTGGGCCTCGACGCCATGTGGCAGCTGGTTGGCTTCTACCTCGGCTGGCAAGGCCTGCCGGGCCGCGGTCGCGCCCTGGGTTCGGGCGAAGTGAAGTTCTTTGGCCAGGTCTTGCCGACCGCCAAGAAAGTCACCTACAACATTCAAATCAAGCGCGTCCTCAAGGGCAAGCTGAACCTGGCCATTGCCGATGGTTCGGTGACTGTCGACGGTCGCGAGATTTATACTGCCGAAGGCCTTCGGGTCGGCGTATTCACTTCCACTGACAACTTTTAAGGGTTATCCGCATGCGCCGCGTCGTTATCACTGGTCTGGGCATCGTTTCGTGCCTGGGCAATGACAAAGAGACCGTCTCCGCTAACCTGCGTGCAAGTCGCCCTGGCATCCGCTTTAACCCGGAATATGCCGAAATGGGTCTGCGTAGCCAGGTTTCCGGCTCCATCGACCTGCCCCTCGAAGAACTGATTGATCGCAAGATCTATCGCTTCGTCGGCCACGCCGCCGCTTACGCCTACCTGGCCATGAAGGACGCAATCACCGATTCCGGCCTGAGCGAAGACCAGGTGTCCAACGTGCGCACCGGCCTGATCGCCGGTTCCGGTGGCGCGTCGACCTTGAACCAGATGGAAGCGCTGGACATCCTGCGCGAGAAAGGCGTCAAGCGTGTCGGCCCGTACCGCGTCACGCGGACCATGGGCAGCACCGTTTCCGCCTGCCTGGCCACGCCATTCAAGATCAAGGGCGTGAACTACTCGATCTCCTCCGCTTGCGCCACCAGTGCTCACTGCATCGGTACTGCGGTAGAGCAGATCCAGCTGGGCAAGCAAGACATCGTGTTTGCTGGCGGCGGTGAAGAAGAACATTGGAGCCAGTCGTTCCTGTTCGACGCCATGGGCGCCCTGTCGACCCAGTACAACGAAACCCCGGAAAAAGCCTCCCGTGCCTACGACGCCAAGCGTGACGGTTTCGTCATCGCCGGTGGCGGCGGCATGGTGGTGGTCGAGGAGCTGGAACACGCCCTGGCCCGTGGTGCGAAGATCTACGCGGAAATCGTCGGCTACGGCGCCACTTCCGACGGCTACGACATGGTTGCGCCAAGCGGCGAAGGCGCCATCCGCTGCATGCAGATGGCCATGGCTACCGTTGATACCCCGATCGACTACCTGAACACCCACGGCACTTCGACTCCGGTCGGCGACTCCAAGGAAATGGAAGGCGTGCGTGCGGTATTCGGCGACAAGGCACCGGCGATCAGCTCTACCAAGAGCCTGTCGGGTCACTCCCTGGGCGCCGCCGGCGTTCACGAAGCGATCTACTGCCTGCTGATGATGGAAGGCAACTTCATGGCAGGTTCTGCCAACATCGAGGAACTGGACCCGGAAGTGGCTGACATGCCGATCCTGACCAAGACCCGTGAAGATGCAAGCATCAACACTGTGATGAGCAACAGCTTCGGCTTTGGTGGCACTAACGCTACCCTGGTGCTGAAACGCTGGCAGGGCAAGTAAGCCCGCAGCTTGATCACCTGAAAACGCCCCGACTGGTTCGGGGCGTTTTTTTTTGCGCCCTGAAAAGCACCGGTAGTGCAGGGGGGGGGTTGGGGGCTTATCCGTTGCTGCGGTCAGGGCGGCTATGGGTTCCGCCCTTACGGCGGCTCACTTTTGAACAGCGCAAAAGTAAGCAAAACGCTCTTGCCCCACCACTCGGCACCTCGCTTAGGCTCGGTGTGCCCTCTCTCCGGTACTACTGCGCGGGC
>NZ_AHHC01000010.1:0-92118 GCF_000242655.1 Pseudomonas sp. PAMC 25886 | reverse complement strand
GCTCCGTACTACCTGCGTTCGGCCAGCGTGGTTTAACGGGGCGCCTAAGATCAAGATCAAAAGCAGATCAAGAACACAGCGGCCTACAGGCCGGCTTGAGTGGTGTGAAGCAAAGGCAACGTCAAGATCAAAATCTACAGCGGGCACGGTCCACTGTGGGAGCTGGCTTGCCTGCGATGCAGACAACTCGGTACATCAGACACACCGAGGTGATGCCATCGCAGGCAAGCCAGCTCCCACAGAAAAGCAGAGCTGCATCAGTTTCAAATTTGGTTTTCGCTTTGGCTTTGGCTTTTGATCTGGCTTCTACCACTCAAGCCGGCCGGTAGGCCGCTGTGCTCTTGCTTTTGATCTTGATCTGGCTCTGACTGCCCCATTCAGCCCGAGGCCGAACGCAGGTGGTGCGGAGCGGGTAAACCGGCAGGACGCCGGTTTAGCCGCGCTGGGCCAAGGATGGCCCATCGCGGCGGCCCGCGGAGCAGCGCCGGAGTGAGGGAACACCGAGCCTAGGCGAGGTGCCGACAGGCGGGGCAGAGCGTTTTGGTTACTTTTGCGCTTTTCAAAAGTGACCCGCTGTAAGAGCGGAACCAATAGCAGCCGTTAGCGCAGGAATGGATATGTACACGGTAAACGCCAACCCAAGGTATCACTCATGTTCAACAAAATCCTGATCGCCAACCGTGGCGAAATCGCCTGCCGCATCCAGCGCACCGCCCAAGCCCTGGGCTACCGCACAGTAGCGGTCTACAGCGACCCCGACGCCAACAGCCTGCACGTCCAGATGGCCGACGAAGCCGTCAACATCGGCCCCGCCCCGGTCAACCAGTCCTACCTGAACATCGAAGCCATCCTCGAAGCCGCCCTCCGCACCGGTACCGACGCCATCCACCCCGGCTACGGCTTCCTCTCCGAAAACCCCGACTTCGCCCGAGCCTGCGCCAAAGCCGGCCTGACCTTCATCGGCCCCAGCCCCGAAGCCATCGAATTGATGGGCAGCAAACGCCTCTCGAAAATCGCCATGCTCAACGCCGGCGTCCCCTGCATCAAAGGCTACCAGGGCCCCGACCAGGACGACCCCACCCTGCAACAACACGCCACCCACATCGGCTACCCCCTGATGATCAAAGCCAGCGCCGGCGGCGGCGGCCGTGGCATGCGCCTGGTGCACAGCCCCGACACCCTGCTGGAACACCTGCGCACCGCCCGCTCCGAAGCGCAAAACGCCTTCGGCAGCGCCGAACTGATCCTCGAACAAGCCTTGATCGACCCACGCCACGTCGAAATCCAACTGTTCGGCGACACCCATGGCAACCTGATCTACCTCGGCGAACGCGACTGCTCGATCCAGCGCCGCCATCAAAAAGTCATCGAAGAAGCCCCCTGCCCCGTCATGACCCCGGAGCTGCGCCAGGCCATGGGCGAAGCCGCGCTCAAGGCCGCCCGCGCCGTCAGTTACGTCGGCGCCGGCACGGTCGAATTCCTGCTCGACCGCAACGGCAACTTCTACTTCCTGGAAATGAACACTCGCCTGCAGGTCGAACACCCGGTCACCGAACTGATCACCGGCCTCGACCTCGTCGCCTGGCAACTGCACATCGCCGCCGGCCAGCCCCTGCCCTTGCGCCAGGAACAAGTCACCCTCAGCGGCCACGCCATGGAAGTGCGCCTCTACGCCGAAGACCCGGCCCAGGGCTTCCTGCCGCAAACCGGCGAAGTGTTGCGCTGGGAACCGACAGCCGGTGTGCGCGTCGATCATGGCGTGCTCGAAGGCCAACGCATCACCCCGTTCTATGACCCGATGCTGGGCAAGATCATCGCCCACGGCGCCACCCGCGAAGAGGCTCGGCGCAAGCTGGTACGGGCGGTGGAAGACTGCGTGCTGCTCGGCGTTTCCACCAACCAGCGCCTGCTGGCCAGCCTGCTCAAGCACCCGCAATTTATCGCCGCAGACTTCAGCACCGGCTTTATTGCCGAACACTTCAGCGAAATCGCTCTCACCAAAGCGACCGACGATGAACTGGCGCTGGCCGCCGCCCTGTTTTATCACCACAGCGCCAGCGCTCATGCCACGCCGCTCTCCGGCTGGCGCAACAACGCCAGCGTGCCGTGGACCTGGCAGTTGGCCGAACAGGATGAGTCCCGCACAGTCAGCCTCAGTGTGCTGGCAGACAACTGCCTGCACGTCGAGATTGACCGGCACGCTATCGACGTACGCGACCTCACCACCGACGGACGCTGGGCCACCGCCGTTCTCAACGGCATTCGCCGTCGCATCGCGTACCACCTGCAAGGCACCCGGCTCTGGCTGCCTGGCGTGCGCATCGATAACCGTACCCAGGCCGTTGCCACCCGCCAGGCCGAGGCCGGCAACGGCACGGTCAAGGCGCCGATGGATGGGGCAATTGTCGAAGTTCGGGTCAGCGAAGGCGATTCGGTCAGCAAGGGCCAGCTGTTGCTGGTGCTGGAGGCGATGAAAATGGAGCACCCACTCAAGGCCGGCATGAGCGGCGTGGTCAAGCGGATCCAGGCAGTTGCAGGAGATCAGGTGAGGAACCGTCAGATTTTGCTGGAGATCGAGTAACCCCTGGGCGGAACTAGCAGGCTTGGCTACGCTCTATCCCCATCAGGACGGGAAGAGTACGGGAACCTGCGATGCCTCATTGGCTGATTATTGATCTTGAAGCCACAACGGATGAAGGCGGCTGGCCCGTGACCGAGATGGAAATCATCGAAATCGGGGTGAGCCTGGTCAACCGCCAGGGCCGTGAGCTGGACCATTTCCAGCGTTTCGTGCGGCCGTTGCGCAGGCCGCTGCTGACGCCGTTCTGCCGCCAGTTGACCCACATCACCCAGGCGAATATCGATGCTGCCGCGCCATTGAATGACGTGTGGCCGTTGTTCGAACGCTGGCTCGGCCAACACCAGGCACGCCTGGAAGGCTGGGCGAGCTGGGGCGACTATGACCGCCAGCAACTGGAACTGGAGTGGCAGCGCCATGGCTTGAGCAGCGTGCTGAGCCAGACGCCTCACGTGAACCTCAAGCAGCGCTTCGCCAAGGCCCGCCGCCTGGACAAGCCGCTGGGGCTCAACGGCGCGCTGCAACTGGCGGGTATGCAGTTCCACGGCCAACAGCACCGGGCGCTGGAAGATGCGCGCAATACCGCACGGCTGCTGCCGTTGATTTTGCCCGTGTAGAAGGCATACTGGCCGACCTTTCTTGACCCTTTTCCGAGGATTCGCCCATGTTTAAAGTCAACGAGTACTTCGACGGCACCGTCAAGTCGATCGCTTTCGGCACTGCAGAAGGTCCGGCGACCATCGGCGTCATGGCCCCGGGTGAATACGAGTTCGGCACCGCCCAGCGTGAAATCATGCACGTGGTGTCGGGCGCACTGACCGTCAAGCTGCCAGACAGCACCGACTGGGAAACCTTCGCCGCCGGCAGCCAGTTCAACGTGCCCGCCAACAGCAAATTCCAGCTGAAAGTCGCCGTCGACACCGCCTACCTGTGCGAATACCGCGGCTAAACGTTCGATAGCCAAAAAAAATGCCCGTCTCGCGAGAAACGGGCATTTTTTATTGCACGGGCGGTTACTCGAGGATCGTCACCGGCATCCCGACTTCCAGGCGACCCACGCCATCGTTGACCAGGTTCTGCCCGAACATCACATCACCCTCTTGTTCGCGGTAGGTCTTGAGCGTGGCCAAGGGTTCGCGGTCGGCACTGCGCTCGCCGCTCGCCGGGTCAATGGTGGTCAGGATGCAGCGTGAGCAGGACTTGACCACCCGAAACTCCACATCGCCGATTCGCACGCGTTTCCAGCCATCTTCGGCAAAGGCTTCGCTGCCCTCGATCACCAGGTTGGGACGAAAGCGCAGCATCTCCATGGGCCGCCCGACCCGCCGGGACAGGTCATCCAGAGACGCCTGGCCGATCAGCAGCAACGGAAAGCCATCGGCAAACGCGACCTTGTCATCATCCTTGCCGTAACCGGCCTCGGTGGTGCGCGCACGCGCCAGCGGCACTTGCACCAGGCGCGTAGGTTTGCCGATGAACTCGCTGAGCCAGGCACCTGCTGCATCACCGGCATCCGGCACGCGCAAGGTGTCGCGCCAGATGGTCACGCCGCGCAACTCGGCATCGCTGCCGGGCAGTGGCACGTCGAGGGCGGGCTGCCCTTCGGCGCTCAAGGTCAGGCCACCGGCGCTGTTCCACAGCGCCGACAGCTGGCTCATTTTTGCCACCGCCCGCTGGGTCAGGAAACGCCCGCTGGCTTCGTCCACCAACATCCAGCGTCGATCTCCGTCGAGCCCGAGTGCGTCCAGGCCGATCTGCTGCAAGGTTTCACCCTTGCCAGACTTCAAGGGGTATCGGTACAACGCGCTGAGACGAAGCATGGGCCTGCATTCCTGAGGGACAAAGCCGTCACCCTAAGCTCAAGCCGGGACTTCGTCCAGCATCAGACGCTGACGAACCACGTCCACCAACTTGTCGGGCTGGAACTTGGAGAGGAAGTTGTCGCAACCGACCTTCTTCACCATCGAATCGTTGAAGCTGCCGGACAACGAGGTGTGCAATACCACGTAAAGGCTGCGCAGGCGTGGGTCGTTGCGAATCTCGGTGGTCAGGCGGTAGCCGTCCATCTCGGGCATTTCGGCGTCGGTGAAGATCATCAACAGTTTGTCGGTCATCACCTGGCCGGTGTCGGCCCAGGCCTTGAGCATGTTCAGGGCCTTGAGGCCGTCACTGGCAATGTGCATTTTCACCCCCAGTTGGCCGAGGGTGTCACGCAGTTGCGAGAGGGCCACGTTAGAGTCATCCACCAGCAGCACTTCGCGGCCACGGGCACGCTCCAGCACCGGGTCTTCGAGTTTCTCGCGGGAGACCTTGGCGTTGTAGGGCACGATTTCGGCGAGGACTTTTTCCACGTCGATGATTTCCACCAACTGGTCATCGACCTTGCTGATGGCCGTCAGGTAATGCTGGCGCCCGGCACTGGCCGGTGGTGGCAGGATCGCCTCCCAGTTCATGTTGACGATGCGGTCTACGCCACCGACCAGGAACGCCTGCACCGAGCGGTTGTACTCGGTGACGATAATGGTGCTGTTGGGCCCCGGAATCAGCGGGCGCATGCCAATGGCCTGGGACAGGTCGATCACCGGCAGCGTCTGGCCACGCAGGTTGACCACGCCACAGACAAAGGGATGACGCTGGGGCATGAGGGTCAACTTGGGCAGTTGCAGCACTTCTTGCACCTTGAACACGTTGATCGCGAACAGCTGCCGCCCGGCCAGGCGAAACATGAGGATCTCCAGGCGATTCTCACCCACCAATTGTGTGCGTTGATCTACCGTGTCGAGAATGCCGGCCATTAAAGACTCCTGGGTTTAGCGGATGGATAGTGCTGGTCACTGAAGGAAGTTATCGGCCGTAAACGCCGGACCTTGACCCCCTTTAAAATGCCATGCAAATCCATTGATGTCACACTGACATCATGCTTTACTGAGCCAGCTTCAACGCAAGGCCCATCACCACCGCCGCGTGACCACAAAGTCAGCGCGAGGTTCCCCCATGTAAGGGATTCCCCTATCCACGATCAGGACCAACCTGATATTCGCGATATCTAATAGCCATTAATGTGACGCCATTCTCATTGCATGAATGGAGTCAGGCTTTTGTTTGCTATCGCAAGCCCTCGGCCCACGGGTCGTCCACAGACTTATGTCTTGGCAACCGAAGAAGTTATGCGAATGGCCCTGAAGATGGTGGGGGGTTCGGACGAGCGCGGGCACCATTCAAATAAATGCCCTACTGAAAAGTCGGAACTGACCTACAGATCTTCGTCATATTTCAGCAGTACTTTTAAGCCATTCACCCGGTGCGACATCTCATTATCCGACCGTATGTTGTGGAGACTTGCATGATGAACGACGGCAAAGAGTGGCAACTTGCACTTCCCGAGTTCCTCCTTGAGGCGGAAATGCTGCTGGCCAAGTCCCAGGAATGCTTGAGCCACCTGCACTTGATCCGTAACGACAGCGACGCCATCGACTGCATGAAAAGCAGCCTGATCAAGCTCGCGGAAAAGTCCGACGCCCTTGCGCTGCGGGCCATCGGCGAATTTTCCCGGCATGTGCAGTACCTGATCGCCAATGCCGCCAGCCCGTTGCAATTACACGACGAGGCACTGGACGCGCTGAATGCTTGCCTGACTTTGCTCGCCTGGCAACTGGAGTTGATCGACGCCAAAACCGGCAAATTGGGCCTGGATGAAACGGAACAAACCGTATTGATCGCCACCGTCGTCCTGCACATCCCGCAAAGCGACTTTGGTTATAAGCAACAACGCAGCATGCCTTACGCGATTTGAATATCCTTCGCATTTAACCGACAAAAATGTCGTATTCAATGGCCGACTTATCCAAAAACGACAGCCACAACTAATCCTGCATGACGTGGTCGTTAGCAGAAAAATATCAATAAGCCACTAACGACAATACCGATACAAAACAACTTCAATGATACAACTCCCCGCCTATTTGAACTCCGGGACTACCTCCTGGGGCGCTGCCGCTATTAATAACCCTGATCCCGCTCGGCGCCAGGCGACCAACGGTAATAGTGGTGGTACCATGCCCCGCTCGAAGTGACTCAACTTCATGATGCATATAAACGTGAAATGCGCCTCCTATGTACGCCAGCCTGAAGTCACTCATCGCAAGGTCCGTGTCCCGAAGCAATGCACGCTGGATGACCCTCGCGCTATGCCTGTGCTCGTGCCTGCTCAGCCTGTGGGCTTATGCACACTCGGCCGATCTACCTTTAGCCCTGTTGTGGGTGAACCTGGCCACCCTGCTGGTGGTAGGCCTGCAACAGTGGCGCTCACGCAAGTCCATCAAGTTCCAGCCCCAGGAACTGGCCGACCGCCTGCTGCAGGTGCAGGAAAACGAGCGTCATCGCCTGAGCCGCGAACTGCACGACGATATAGGCCAGCTGTTGACCGCCGCCAAGCTGCAAAGTGAATGGCTCAAGCGTCGTTTGCCGGAAGACTTGCAGGGCCATTGCGCCGTGCTGTGCAACACCTTGAACGAAACCCTGGCCAAGGTGCAGGACGTGTCGGCCATCCTCAACCCCCGTCAGCTGGCGAGCCTGGGGCTGGAGGCGAGCCTGCGGGCGCACCTGCTCAAGACCCTGGAAAACACCCGGGTCAGCTGGAGCCTGGAATGCCATCAACGGCTGACCGGCATCCCCGAAGAGATGGCCGTCGCCGCCTTTCGGATTACCCAGGAAGCCGTCACCAACATGCTGCGCCATGCCCAGGCACGTAACCTGCTGGTACGCCTGCAACGCCTGCCTGAAGGCCTGTCGCTGTTTATCAGCGATGACGGCCAGGGCTTTTCGCCCGCCATCAACCCCGCCCAGGAAGGCCAGCGGGGCATGGCCGGGATGTCCGAGCGGATTGATCAACTGGGCGGCACATTGTCCGTCAATAGCCAGCCAGGCTTTGGGACAAGGATCGAAGCGCTTTTCCCCTGGGCGCCCCGCGCCCTCGAACGGGCCAACCCCCATAAGGTTCTAGAGTGACGTGCAACTTACTCCTGGTGGATGACCACTCCCTGATCAGGGCCGGCGTGCGTGCGCTGGTCATGGATATTCCCGGCTACGCGGTGGTCGGAGAAGCCAGCGATGGCGCGCAGTTGCTGGAGCGGTTCGACGCGCTGCAACCCGACATCGTGCTGCTTGACCTGTCGATGAAACACACCGGCGGCCTCGACGCGCTGAAGGAGCTCAAGCGCGCCTACCCAAAGAGCAAAGTGCTGATCCTGTCGATGCACACCGACCCGGAACTGATCATGTGCGCCCTGGAGTCCGGCGCCCATGGCTACCTGCTCAAGGACACCACGGCCAATGAGCTGGAACACGCGCTCCTGGCCTTGCGCAACAACGAACGCTACCTGAGCCCGGCGATTGCCCACACGGTGATCAACCAGGCGCTGGTGCGCAATCAGGCCCAGCCCAACCCGCCGCCCCACAGCCACAACCTGACCGCACGCCAGCTGGAAATCCTGCGCTTGATCGTGCGCGGCAAATCCACCCGGGAAATCGCCAATGGCCTGGGCTTGAGCATCAAGACCGTGGAAGCCCACCGTTCGCAGATCATGAAGCGCCTGCAGATTTTCGATGTGGCGGGCCTGGTGTTGTTCGCCGTGCGCGAGCAGATCATTAGCCTGGACGATTAGTCAGCAACGGCGAATCCTTCGGCAAGTGCACCCGCAACGCCTGGGGCAAGGCCGAGAAATGCAGGTCGTCGCCCTGCAGCGGTTCGCCATCGAGGTTGATCGCCAGCCCTTCGGCCACTTTGATCTCGACCCACGGCAACCGCGCCCGCACAAACATGTTGTCCAGGCCCCAGCCGTCCATCATCAGGTTACGCAGGGTGCCCACCACTTCCTGGGGCGCTGGCAAAATGCTGATGTCCAGCAAACCATCATCGGCCAGCGCATCGGGGCACAGCACATGGCCGCCACCGGCCTGGCGCCCGTTACCGATGCCCAATGCCAGCAACTCGCCACGCCAATGAAAGTCGGGGCCCTGCAATTCACCGTAGGCCGCGCGCAACTCGCTGAAGCGTGACAGCCCGGTAAACAGGTACGCGGCGCCACCGAGGACTTTCTTCAGGTCTTCAGAGGTGTTGGCGGTGACCTGACTGCCAAACCCGCCAGTGGCCATATTCAGGAAGATCTGCCCGCCCACCTCGCCCAGGTCGATAGCCCGGGCCGGCACATCCAGCAGGTCCAGGGCCTGTTCAGGCTCCAGCGGCACGCCGGCGGCGCGGGCAAAATCGTTGGCGGTACCGAGGGGCATCAGCACCAGGCTGGCCTCGGTTTTGGCCCGGGCCATGGCCTCGGCCACATCCCGCAGGGTGCCATCACCACCGCCGGCAATCAGCCGCGTGTAGCCATCGGCCAGGGCCTGCTCGACAAAGCGCTGGGCATCACCGCCTTCCCACGTCACCCGCACGGCCAGTTCCCAACCCTGCTCGCGCTTGCCCTGCACCGCCGCCCGCACCTGCTCGTTGAGGGCTTGCTTGCCGTGCAGAATCAACAGTGCCTTGGGTGTGCTCATGGATGAATGCTCCTGGGTTTAAGGGTTCCTGAGGGATGTTGACCGTGGCCAATCGAAAAAAAGCCATCGGGTGTAGAAATTAACCGGGATTTGTAGCGTTTCTGACACTGATCAACATGCACTTCGCAAAATCGACCTAGACTTATACTCATCCTCCATCCGACAAGGCCGTCGCCCCATGATCACCATGTCCGCCTTCCATTCCATGCTCATCCCCATCCTGACCGGCATGATCCTCCTGGCCATCGGCTTCAACTTTCGCGACAAAGCCATTGGCGTGTTCGGCATGTGGATCGGCATGCTGCTGATCCTCGGCACCGTGGTGTACAAGATCCTCGCCAAACTCGCTGAATGACAATCTCACTCGCATTGCACATGACGGCCTCGTACACTCGGTCAATTCGTCGTTTTTAAGGTTGACCGCCTCGTGCTTGCCCGTCTGTTTGCCCTGCCTTGCTGCCTGTTTATCTGCCTGCTGACCCTGCTGCCCATGGCGCCTGCCCACGCCGTGAGCCTGCCGGGGCTGCTGGGCAGCACCAACAAAACCCAGCCGCAAGCCGACGTCCCGCTGGGCCAGTCCCTGGACGAGGTGATCAAGACCCTGGAAAACGACCAGCAGCGCACCAAGCTGCTGACTGACCTGAAAAAGCTCCGGGAAACCACACAAAAGGCCCAGCCCGCCGCCGAACTCGGCGTACTCGGTTTGATCGGTGGCACCCTGTCCAGCCTGGAGCAACAGTTCTCCGGTGCCGACAGCCCGATCAATCGCTGGTCCAGCGAGTTCGACCTGGCCAAGGACGAACTCACCGCACTGATGCTGCCAGCCAGCGAATGGCTGCCGATCATCTTTGCGTTTGCCATGATCCTGATGCTCTGGAGCCTGCTGGCTGCCGTGCTGATCTGGCTCAGCCACCGGGTGCGCGAACGCTTCGGCCTCACCGAAGAACTGCCCCAACACCCCAAGACCTGGGACCTGCTGCGCTTTGCCCTGCGCAAGCTCGGCCCGTGGCTGATCGCGTTGGTGATCACCGTCTACATGAGCTACGCACTGCCCTCGTCCCTCGGCAAATCCCTGGCGATGGTGCTGGCCTACGCGCTGGTGGTGGGCACCTGTTTCTCGGCGATCTGCGTGGTCGCGTTTTCCGTGCTGGACGGCCCGCACCGCCACCGCGCCTTGTACATCCTGCGGCACCAGGCCTTCCGCCCGCTGTGGCTGATCGGCAGCTTTGCCGCCTTTGGCGAAGCCGTCAGCGACCCGCGCCTGGCCGAGAGCCTGGGCCAGCATTTGTCCCATGTCGCCGCGACCATCGCCAATGTCATGGCAGCGCTGTCCACCGGCGTGTTCATCCTGCGTTTCCGCCGGCCCATCGCGCACCTGATCCGCAACCAGCCGCTGTCCCGCCGCCTGACCCGCCGCGCCCTGAGCGACACCATCGAGATCGTCGGCAGCTTCTGGTACCTGCCGGCGTTGCTGCTGGTGGGCATCTCGCTGTTCGCCACCTTCGTCTCCGCCGGCGACACCAGCACCGCCTTGCGCCAGTCGTTGTTGTGCACGGTGTTGCTGGTGCTGTGCATGGTGATCAACGGGCTGGTGCGCCGCCATTCCCTCAAGCCACAGCGTGGGCACAAGCGCCATGCGCTGTACTCCGATCGCCTGAAAAGCTTCGTCTACACCCTCGCCCACCTGGTGGTGTGGCTGGTGTTTATCGAACTGGGCCTGCGGGTCTGGGGCCTGTCGCTGATCCGCTTTACCGAAGGCGACGGCCATGAAATCAGCGTCAAGCTGTTCGGCCTCGCGGGCACCTTGCTGTTCGCGTGGCTGATCTGGATCCTCAGCGACACGGCCATCCACCACGCCCTCACCCGCTCGCGCAAAGGCCTGGCCAATGCGCGGGCACAGACGATGATGCCGTTGATTCGCAACGTGCTGTTCGTGACCATCTTCATCATCGCCGCCATCGTCGCGCTGGCGAACATGGGCATGAACGTCACGCCACTGCTGGCGGGTGCCGGCGTGATCGGTTTGGCCATCGGTTTTGGTGCGCAGTCGCTGGTGGCGGATTTGATCACCGGCCTGTTCATCATTATCGAAGACTCCCTGGCGATTGATGACTACGTGGACGTCGGCGGCCACCTGGGCACCGTGGAAGGCTTGACCATCCGTACGGTGCGCCTGCGGGACATCGACGGCATCGTGCACACGATTCCGTTCAGTGAAATCAAAAGCATCAAGAACTACTCCCGGGAGTTCGGCTACGCGATCTTCCGGGTGGCGATTCCGTACAACATGGAAATCGACGACGCCATCAAGCTGATGCGCGACGTCGGGCAGAAGATGCGCAACGACCCGCTGCAGCGGCGCAACATCTGGTCGCCGCTGGAGATTCAGGGTGTAGAAAGTTTCGAGTCCGGCAGTGCGATTCTTCGCGCCCGCTTCAAGACCGCGCCGATCAAGCAGTGGGAGGTTTCGCGGGCGTTCAACCTGTCGCTCAAGCGTCACCTCGACGAAGCCGGGCTGGACCTGGCTACCCCACGCTTGAGCGTGCAAGTGGTAACGGCGGCGGGAGGCGTGCAGGAGAAAGAATAAACGCTGCCCGGACGACGTCAGGATCAACAACAATAATTATGGAGAGTCCTTATGCGTTTGACCGGTCTTACACACCAATGGGTATTCGGCCTGCTGTGCGGTGTCGCCAGCAGCGCGGTCATCGCCGCCAGCAGCGGCCAGGACAGTGCCCGTGAAACCATCGCCGCCCAGGCGAAAGTGCTGGAACCGGCCTTGCTGGAAACCCGGCGCGACATCCACGCCCATCCTGAACTGGGCAACACCGAACATCGCACCGCGGAGCTGGTGGCCAGGCAACTGCGAGAAATGGGGCTGGAGGTCAAGACAGGCGTTGCCCGCACGGGCGTAGTCGCCGTCCTCAAAGGCGCCCTGCCGGGCCCGACCGTTGCCTTGCGCGCCGACATGGATGCGCTGCCGGTCAAGGAAGTGTCTGGCCTGCCCTTCGCGTCCAAGGCCAAGGGCGTGTACCTCGACAAAGAAGTCGACGTGATGCACGCCTGCGGCCACGACGCCCACACTGCCATCCTGCTGAGCACGGCGAAAATCCTCACTGGCATGCGTGATCGCCTGCCGGGCACCGTGGTGTTTTATTTCCAGCCGGCTGAAGAAGGCCCGAGCGACTTTATCCCCGACGGCAAGAACACCTGGGGCGCGAAAATGATGGTGCAGGAAGGCGTGATGAAATCGCCCAAGCCGGATGCGGTGTTTGGCCTTCACGTGTGGGCCGGGGTGCCTGCGGGGCAGATCGCCTATCGGCCGGGGCCGACCCTGGCCAGCTCGGATGACCTGCGGATCAAGATCCTCGGCAAACAGACCCATGCCGGGCGGCCGTGGGATGGGATCGACCCGATTACCGTGGGCGCGCAGGCGATTGTGGGGCTGCAGACGGTGGTCAGCCGGCGTACCGATATTTCTTCGTTTCCGGCGGTGGTCAGTATCGGCACCATCAACGGTGGCACGCGGTACAACATCATTCCCGAGTCGGTGGATATGAGTGGGACCATTCGGTCCTACGACTATGGCATTCGCCAGAAGCTGCATGCGGATGTGCGCCAGACCGTCGAGAAAATCGCCGAGAGTGGTGGGGCCAAGGCTGAGGTTACGATCATTGAGAAGTACGATCCGACCATCAACAACCCGGCGCTGACCGAGAAGATGCTGCCGAGTTTGCGTTGGGCGGCGAATGGCGACGTAGTGAATGCCCCGTTGGTGGGAGGGGCTGAGGACTTTTCGTTTTATGCCAAGGAAGCGCCGGGGTTGTTTGTGTTTCTGGGGGTGACGCCTAGGGATCAGGACATGAGCAAGGCGGCGCCGAATCATAATCCGGGGTTCTTTGTAGATGAGTCGGCGTTGGTGGTTGGGGTTCGGACGTTGGCTTCGTTGGCGACTGATTATTTGTATGCCAATGCGGGGGATTGAGGGCGTATCCGTTATCTAGGTTATGGCCACTATTGGTTCCGCTCTTACAGCGGGTCACTTTTGAAAGGAGCCCAAAAGTAACCAAAAGGCTCTTGCCCCACCACTCGGCACCTCGCCTAGGCTCGGTGTGCCCTCACTCCGGCATTACTACGCGGGCCGCCGCGACGGGGCGTCCCTGCCCCGTCGCGGCTAAACCGGCGTCCTGCCGGTTTACCCGCTCCGTACTACCTGCGTTCGGCCAGCGTGGTTTAACGGGGCGCCTAAGATCAAGATCAAAAGCAGATCAACAGCACAGCGGCCTACAGGCCGGCTTGAGTGGTGTGAAGCAAAGGCAAAATCAAAATCTAAAGCGGGCACGATCCCCTGTAGGAGCTGGCTTGCCTGCGATGGCATCGCCTCGGTGTACCTGAAAAATCGAGGTGTCTGCATCGCAGGCAAGCCAGCTCCCACAGAAAAGCAGAGCCGCAGCAGTTTCAGCTTTGGCTTTCGCTTTGGCTTTCGCTTTGGCTTCTACCACTCAAGCCGGCCTGTAGGCCGCTGTGCTTTAGCTTTTGATCTTGATCTGACTGCCCCAATAAGCCCGAGGCCGAACGCAGGGATTGAGGAGCGGGTAAACCGGCAGGACGCCGGTTTAGCCGCGACGGGGCAGGGACGCCCCGTCGCGGCGGCCCGCGGAGCAATGCCGGAGTGAGGGAACGCCGAGCCACAGCGAGGCGCCGACAGGCGGGGCAGAGCCCTTTGCTTACTTTGGGGCTTTTCCAAAGTGAGCCGCTGTAAGAGCGGAACCATAAGTAGCCGTTACCGCAAAAATGGATATGTACACGGTCAACGGGTCAACGGGTCAAACCACATCCACCCCCACATGAATCGCATCATGCCGCCAAAACTCCAGATCACAATCAATCAACCGCTCATGCTGATCATAATTAACCCGGGCAATCCGCAACCCCGGACTCCCCACCGACACCCTCAACGCCGCCGCCGCCTCAACCTGCAATGACGTCGGCACAATCTCAAACCGCACCCGCCCGTAGTGCAAGTCATACACCCGCGCATACAGCTCCGTAATCGACTGATTCAAATCACACTCCAGAATCCCCGGAAAATACTGCGGGTTCAGATAGTGCTCCACATACAACACCAACCGCCCATCAATCCTGCGCCCCCGGCAAATCTGGATCACGCTGGACAACGCCGGCAACTGCAACCACGCACACACCGCCGCCGAAGCCGGCTGCAACCGCGCCGAGATCACCTCGGTCGACGGCACCCGCCCCTGCGCACTCACCATCGCGTGAAAATGACTGCGCTGCATCAGGTTGTAGGCAAGCCTGGGCGGCGACACAAACCACCCCCGCCGCTCCTCGCGATAAATCTGCCCTTGGGCCTCAAGTTGTAACAAGGCTTCCCGCACCGTGATCCGGGTGGTACCAAACAACTCGCTGAGCTTGCGCTCGGCCGGCAGCTTACTGGCAGGCGCCAACAACCCATGGTCGATCTGCTCTTGCAGCGCCAGGCCAATGGTTGTCACCGCTTTGGTTGCCTCATCACGCATCAACGTTACCTATCTGGACTAGACCAGCACTATTCAGGTGCACAAAACGCCCTCGAAATGCGCCTCTGCTGTTGCGTGCAAGCCTAGGCATTGCACATGACCGACAGATGACAGCGCCCCGCGACGTCCGGCCACAAGACCTGCAATACATCGGCCAAGTCCAAGGCTTCCGGGCGGTTGGGCATGGTCTACGCTTACCCGGCGATCCCCCGTCCAGGCCAACAAAAAACGACATCGACATGAAACTGTCATCCGCCAAGCCTAAATTGGCTCAGGTATTGCTGACCTAGACCAACACCACCGCAAACGTCGATAAAAACGCAGCGTTGAAAACGCCCAAAGGAGCTTCGGATGAAACAGCTTTTCCTGGCATCACTGTTAGGCTCGACCATTGCCATGTGCACCGCCGCCATGGCTGCTGATACCGATTTGAAAACCCTTGAAGCCGCCGCGAAAGCGGAAGGCGCCGTCAACAGCGTCGGCATGCCCGATGACTGGGCCAACTGGAAAGGCACCTGGGAAGACCTGGCCAAGATCTACGGCCTCAAGCACATCGACACCGACATGAGCTCGGCCCAGGAAGTCGCCAAGTTTGCGGCAGAGAAAGACAACGCCAGCGCCGACATCGGCGACGTCGGTGCCGCCTTCGGCCCGATCGCGGTAAAACAGGGCGTGACCCAACCGTACAAACCGACCACCTGGGCACAAGTCCCGGATTGGGCGAAAGACAAAGACGGTAACTGGGCGCTGGCCTACACCGGCACCATCGCGTTTATCGTCAACAAAAAGCTGCTGCACGGCTCCGAAGCCCCGAAAAGCTGGGCTGACCTGAAGACCGGCAAATACAAGGTCTCCATCGGTGACGTGAGCACCGCCGCCCAGGCTGCCAACGGCGTACTCGCCGCAGCACTGGCCAACGGTGGCGACGAGAAAAACATTCAGCCTGCACTGCTGATGTTCGCCGACATCGCCAAGCAAGGCCGCCTGTCGCTGGCCAACCCGACCATCGCCACCATGGAAAAAGGCGAAGTGGAAGTGGGCGTGGTCTGGGACTTCAACGGCCTGAGCTACAAAGCCAAGATGGCCAACCCGGATGACTACGTGGTGCTGATCCCGTCGGACGGGTCGGTGATTTCCGGCTACACCACCATCATCAACAAATACGCCAAGCACCCGAACGCCGCCAAGCTGACCCGCGAATACATCTTCAGCGACGCCGGCCAGACCAACCTGGCGCGAGGCAATGCGCGGCCGATTCGTGCCGAGCACCTGACCTTGCCAGCTGATGTGCAGGCCAAGCTGCTGCCGAACGAGCAGTACAAGAAAGTCACGCCGATCAAAGATGCCGACGCTTGGGAGAAGACCTCCAAGGCCCTGCCGCAGAAGTGGCAGGAAGAAGTCATCATCAATATGCAGTAAGAACGCGGCCAGTGTAGGAGCTGGCTTGCCTGCGATAACGGTATGACATTCAGTATTTTTGTCGACTGACACACCGCTATCGCAGGCAAGCCAGCTCCCACATTTCACCCGGTTCCAACCGAAAAACCGAGTCAAGCCAATCTGTTGCGGAGCCCCAGCCCCTATGAAGCACAACGTCATCCTTGTCGTGCTCGACGGCCTGAATTACGAGGTTGCCCGACACGCCATGGGGCACTTGCAGGCCTATGTCGGCGCAGGACGCGCAGCACTCTACAAACTGGAATGTGAACTGCCGGCCCTGTCCCGGCCACTGTACGAATGCATCCTCACCGGCGTCCCGCCGATCGAGAGCGGCATCGTCCACAACAACGTCTCGCGCCTGTCCAACCAGCGCAGCATTTTCCATTACGCCACCGACGCCGGTTTATCCACAGCGGCGGCGGCTTATCACTGGGTCAGCGAGTTGTATAACCGCAGCCCTTTCATCGCCGCCCGTGACCGTCATACCAATGACCCGGCACTGGCGATCCAGCACGGGCATTTCTACTGGAATGACCATTACCCGGACTCGCACCTGTTTGCCGACGCCGAAAGCCTGCGCCTCAACCACGCGCCGAATTTCCTGGTGGTGCACCCGATGAACATCGACGACGCCGGCCACAAGCACGGCCTCGATACCCCGCAGTACCGTAACAGCGCGCGCTCGGCCGACATCATCCTGGCCGACTACCTGCACGGCTGGCTCGACGCCGGTTACCAGGTGTTGGTAACGGCTGACCACGGCATGAACAACGACCGTTCCCACAACGGCCTGTTGCCGGAAGAACGGGAAGTGCCGCTGTTTGTGCTGGGGGATGCCTTCAGCCTCGATGCCCACGCCACACCCAAACAGACCGAGCTGTGCGGCACCGTCTGCGAGCTGCTGGGTGTGCCCCACGACAAACCTGTATGCCGGGAGCTGTTGAAGTGAATTCAGTAATCCGCGGCAAATGGCTGGCCGCCCTGTGCCTGGTGCCCTTCGCCCTCTTCTTTATCGTGTTCGAGATCGCACCGCTGTTCTGGGTACTGGTCAGCAGCCTGCAATCGGAAGAGTTCGGTTGGGGCCTGGCCAACTTCAGCAAGATCGCCAATTCGAAGTTCTACCTGCAGGCCATCCAGTACAGCCTGGAGATCAGTTTCTACTCCAGCGTGTTCGGAATCGTCATCGCAGTGCTGGGCAGTTACTCGCTGCGCCGGGTGGACGGGCGCCTGCGCAATTTCGTGACGGCCTTCGCCAACATGACCAGCAACTTTTCCGGTGTACCCCTGGCCTTCGCCTTCATTATCCTGCTGGGGTTCAACGGCAGCATCACCATCATGCTCAAGCAGGCGGGGATCATTCAGGACTTCAACCTGTACTCCAAGACCGGCCTGATCATCCTTTATACCTACTTCCAGATTCCCCTCGGCGTGCTGCTGCTCTACCCGGCGTTTGACGCGCTGCGCGAAGACTGGCGCGAGTCGGCTTCGTTGCTCGGCGCGGATGGCTGGCAGTACTGGCGGCATATCGGCTTGCCGGTGCTGACCCCGGCGCTGCTGGGCACCTTCGTGATCCTGCTGGCCAACGCCCTCGGCGCCTACGCCACCGTGTACGCGCTGACCACCGGCAACTTCAACGTGCTGCCGATCCGCATCGCGGCGATGGTCTCCGGCGATATTTCCCTGGACCCGAACATGGCCAGCGCCCTGGCCGTGGTGCTGGTGGCGCTGATGACCGTAGTGACTGTGGTCCATCAACTGCTGCTCAAGAGGAGCTACCATGTCTCGCGCTGAACCTGGCTCGGCCGCCCTCTACCATCGCGTAGTGGTGTACCTGTTGCTTGCGATCCTGGTGCTGCCGTTGCTCGGCACCCTGGTCTACTCCATCGCCAGCAGTTGGTCGGCGACCATCCTGCCCTCCGGTTTTACCTTCAAGTGGTACATCCAGTTGTGGAGTGACCCGCGCTTTCTGAATGCGTTCGGCCAGTCGTTGCTGGTGTGCGTGGGTGCGCTGATTTTGTCGGTGGTGCTGATCCTGCCGCTGCTGTTCGTGGTGCATTACCACTTCCCCAAACTCGACGCCCTGATGAACATTTTGATCCTGCTGCCCTTCGCGGTGCCGCCGGTGGTGTCGTCGGTGGGACTGCTGCAACTCTACGGGTCGGGGCCGTTTGCGATGGTGGGTACGCCGTGGATTCTGATCGGTTGCTACTTCACCGTGGCATTGCCGTTCATGTACCGGGCGATCACCAACAACCTGCAAGCGATCAACCTGCGCGACCTGATGGACGCCGCCCAACTGCTCGGCGCCAGCACCTTCCAGGCGGCGTTCCTGGTGGTGCTGCCCAACCTGCGCAAGGGCCTGATGGTGGCGTTGCTGCTGTCGTTCTCGTTCCTGTTCGGCGAGTTCGTGTTCGCCAACATCCTGGTGGGTACTCGCTACGAGACCTTGCAGGTGTACCTCAACAATATGCGTAACAGCAGCGGCCACTTCACCAGTGCCCTGGTGATCTCCTATTTCTTCTTTGTGCTGGTGCTGACCTGGGCCGCCAACATCTTGAACAAGGACAAAAGCCAATGAGCTTCGTCAGCGTCCAACACCTGCAAAAAGGCTACGCCGGCACGCCGGTCTTCAGCGACATCAACTGCGAGATCGCCAAGGGCGAATTCGTCACCCTGCTCGGCCCGTCCGGCTGCGGCAAGTCCACGCTGCTGCGCTGCATCGCCGGCCTGACCTCGGTAGACAGCGGGAAAATCCTGCTGGACGGCCAGGACATCGTCCCGCTGAGCCCGCAGAAACGAAATATCGGCATGGTGTTCCAGAGCTACGCACTGTTCCCCAACATGACCGTGGAACAGAACGTCGCCTTTGGCCTGCGCATGCAGAAGGTCAATGCCGACGACAGCCACAAGCGCGTGCAGGAAGTACTGCAACTGGTGGAGTTGAAAGAGCTCGCCGGGCGCTACCCGCACCAGATGTCCGGCGGCCAGTGCCAGCGCGTGGCCCTCGCCCGCTCCCTGGTGACACGCCCGCGCCTGCTGTTGCTGGATGAGCCGTTGTCGGCCCTCGATGCGCGGATTCGCAAACACCTGCGCGAACAGATCCGCCAGATCCAGCGTGAGCTGGGCCTGACCACCATCTTCGTGACCCATGACCAGGAAGAAGCCCTGACCATGTCCGACCGGATCTTCCTGATGAACCAGGGCAAGATCGTGCAGAGCGGCGATGCCGAGACCCTCTACACCGCGCCGGTGGATGTGTTCGCCGCCGGGTTTATCGGCAACTACAACCTGCTGGACGCGGACAAGGCCAGCAAACTGTTGCAGCGCCCGATCACCGGGCGCATCGCTATTCGCCCTGAAGCCATCGAGCTCAGCCGCAGCGGCGAGCTGGACGCCTTGGTGCGCAGCCACAGCCTGCTGGGCAACGTGATTCGTTACCGCATCGAAGCCCGTGGGGTGGAACTGGTGGTGGATGTGCTCAACCGCTCGGCCGACGATTTGCACCCGGACGGCCAACGCCTGGCACTTTCCATCGATCCCAGCGCGCTATGTGAGGTAGCCTGAGGGCATCCCGTTTAGACGACTTGAGTTGAGGAAGCACGACTGATGGCTTTGGTAATTTTTGATCTGGACGACACCCTGATCCACGGCGACTGCGCCACCCTGTGGAGCGAGCAGATGGGCCGCCTGGGCTGGGTGGATGGCGAGTCGTTCATGCGCAGGAACGACGAACTGATGGCGGCCTACAGCCGCGGCGAACTGGCCATGGAAGATTTCATGGACTTCAGCCTGGAGCCGATGATCGGCCGCACGCCAGAAGAAATCGAGCACCTTGTAGAGCCTTGGGTGGAAGACGTTATCGAGCCGCTGATCTACAGCGAAGCCACCAAGACCATCGCCCGGCACCGCCAGAACGGCGACCGGATCCTGGTGATCTCGGCGTCGGGCACACACCTGGTCAAGCCGATTGCGGCACGTATCGGCATTGATGAAGTGCTGGGGATCGAGTTGGACGTCGCCCATGGGGTGTACAGCGGCAAGACCACCGGTGTGCTGACGTACCGCGAAGGCAAGATCACCCGCCTGATGGAATGGCTGGAGCAGGAAGGCGAGCATCTTGATGGCGCGTACTTCTACTCGGATTCGCGCAATGACTTGCCGCTGTTGCTGAAGGTTGAGAACCCGCAGGTGGTTAATCCGGACCCGGTGTTGCGTGCTCATGCTGAACAGGCTGGGTGGCCGATTCATCATTGGGTCTGAGACTTCGCGCTGTTTTGAGGTGAGTGCATATCCGTTATTTAGGTAACGGCCGCTTAGGGTTCCGCTCTTACAGCGGCTCACTTTGGAAAAGCCCCAAAGTAAGCAAAGGGCTCTGCCCCGCCTGTCGGCACCTCGCTAAGGCTCGGTGTGCCCTCACTCCGGCATTGCTCCGCGGGCCGCCGCGACGGGGCGTCCCTGCCCCGTCGCGGCTAAACCGGCGTCCTGCCGGTTTACCCGCTCCTCAATCCCTGCGTTCGGCCTCGGGCTTATTGGGGCAGTCAGATCAAGATCAAAATCTACAGCACAGCGGCCTACAGGCCGGCTTGAGTCGTAGAAGCCAGATCAAAAGCCAAAGCGAAAGCCAAAGCTGAAACTGCTGCGGCTCTGCTTTTCTGTGGGAGCTGGCTTGCCTGCGATGCAGACACCTCGGTTTTTCAGGTACACCGAGGCGATGCCATCGCAGGCAAGCCAGCTCCCACATTTGACCGTGCTCTGCTTTAGATTTTGATTTTGTCTTTGCTTCACACCACTCAAGCCGGCCTGTAGGCCGCTGTGCTGTTGATCTGCTTTTGATCTTGATCTTAGGCGCCCCGTTAAACCACGCTGGCCGAACGCAGGTAGTACGGAGCGGGTAAACCGGCAGGACGCCGGTTTAGCCGCGACGGGGCAGGGACGCCCCGTCGCGGCGGCCCGCGTAGTAATGCCGGAGTGAGGGCACACCGAGCCTAGGCGAGGTGCCGAGTGGTGGGGCAAGAGCGTTTTGCTTACTTTTGCGCTGTTCAAAAGTGAGCCGCTGTAAGAGCGGAACCCATATCAGCCATCACCCAAATAACGGATATACACCCAGCCCAACTCAACCCCAACACAAATGATGCATCTGAAATCAGGTCAGACTCTCGTCGATCACCAACACCAGCTTCCCGGAAATCTGATTGGTCGCCAGCTCCGCAAACGCAGCCTCGGCATCTTTGATAGGAAATGTCTTGGCCAGTTGCGGACTCAAACGGCCCTCGGCAAACAACGGCCATACATGCTGGCTCAAGTCACTGAACAGGTCAGCCTTGAACTGATCATCCCGGCTACGCAACGTCGACCCCAACACCTGCACACGCTTGGCCAACACCTGCGCCAGGTCGAGCTGCGCCTCACGGCCGCCCATTAACCCAATCAACACCCAACGCCCATCACGAGCCGCAAGTTTCAGGTTCAGCGCCGCGTAGTTGCCACCCACCGGGTCAAGAATCACATCAAACGGGCCAAAATCGCTCAGGCCCTCGATGCCGTCGGTACGTACCACACCGCCCTGGGCCCCCAGCGCTTCACAGTAGGCCAGGCGATCCGCCGAGCCAACGCTGACCCAGCACGGGCTGCCAAATGCCTTGCACAGCTGGATCGCCGCCGAGCCCACGCCGCTGGCGCCGGCATGCAACAACACCTTCTCGCCGGGCTTGAGGCCCGCCAACTGAAACAGGTTCAGCCACGCGGTGCTGTACACCTCAGGCAACCCGGCCGCTTCGGCCAGGGATACGCCTTCCGGCACCGGCAGCACATGACGGGCATCCACCACCACTTCCTCGGCCATCCCGCCGCCGGCCAGCAGGGCGCAAACCCGATCACCCAAGTGCCACGACGAACCGGCGCCGACTTCGCTGATCACCCCGGAACACTCCAGGCCCAGCACTTGGCTCGCGCCGGGAGGCGGAGGATAGAGCCCCGAACGCTGTAATAAATCGGCCCGATTCAGGCCCGCAGCCGCCACACGAATGCGTACTTGGCCTACATCGCATGTAGGACTCGGCTCTTCTTGCCACTCCACATGACCTTCAACGCCTTGCAATGCTTTCACAGTGCCTCCATAGTGAGTCTGGACTGAGCCCGTTGCTGTAGCGCCGGGCTTTTTGCATTATGCGACCGGCCCATATGGAACCGGCGACTTCAAAGACGGCCTAATATGCGTTATCAATTGCCCCCGCGTCGAATCAGCATGAAGCATTTGTTCCCCAGCACCGCCCTCGCTCTTTTTATGGGTATCGGCCTTTTGCCGCTATCGAGCAACACGTTCGCAGCCAACAGCTGGGACAACCTTCAGCCTGATCGCGATGAGGTGATTGCGAGCCTTAACGTCGTTGAGTTGCTCAAGCGCCATCATTACAGCAAGCCGCCGCTGGACGACGCTCGCTCGGTGATCATTTACGACAGCTACCTCAAGCTGCTGGATCCCTCGCGCAGCTATTTCCTGGCCAGCGACATCACCGAGTTCGACAAGTGGAAGACGCAGTTTGACGACTTCCTCAAAAGCGGCGACCTGCAGCCCGGCTTCACCATCTACAAGCGCTACCTGGACCGCGTCAAGGCGCGCCTGGACTTCGCCATTAGTGAGCTGAACAAGGGCGTCGACAAATTCGATTTCACCAAGAAAGAGACCTTGCTGGTTGACCGCAAGGACGCTCCTTGGCTGACCACCGAAGCCGAGCTGGACGACCTGTGGCGCAAGCGCGTCAAGGATGAAGTCCTGCGCCTGAAGATCGCCGGCAAAGAGCCGAAGGCCATTCAGGAACTGTTGACCAAGCGCTACAAGAATCAGCTGGCACGTCTGGACCAGACCCGTGCCGAAGATATCTTCCAGGCCTACATCAACACCTTCGCAATGTCCTACGACCCGCACACCAATTATCTGTCGCCAGATAACGCGGAAAATTTCGATATCAACATGAGTCTGTCGCTGGAAGGCATCGGTGCCGTCCTGCAAAGCGATAACGACCAGGTGAAAATCGTGCGCCTGGTGCCGGCAGGTCCGGCCGACAAGACCAAGCAGGTCGCTCCGGCCGACAAGATCATCGGTGTGGCCCAGGCCGACAAAGAGATGGTCGACGTGGTCGGCTGGCGTCTGGACGAAGTGGTCAAGCTGATCCGCGGGCCGAAAGGCAGCGTGGTGCGCCTGGAAGTGATTCCGCACACCAACGCACCGAACGACCAGACCAGCAAAATCGTTTCGATTACTCGCGAAGCGGTGAAACTGGAAGACCAGGCGGTCAAGAAGTCGATCCTGAACCTCAAGCAGGATGGCAAGGACTACAAGCTGGGCGTGATTGAAATCCCGGCCTTCTACCTGGACTTCAAAGCGTTCCGCGCCGGTGATCCGGACTACAAGAGCACCACCCGCGACGTCAAGAAACTGCTGACCGAGCTGCAAAAAGACAAAGTCGACGGCGTGGTCATCGACCTGCGCAACAACGGCGGCGGCTCCCTGCAGGAAGCCACCGAACTGACCAGCCTGTTTATCGACAAGGGTCCGACCGTGCTGGTGCGTAACGCTGACGGCCGTGTGGACGTGCTGGAAGACGAGAACCCGGGTGCCTTCTACAAAGGGCCGATGGCGTTGCTGGTCAACCGCCTCTCGGCGTCCGCTTCGGAGATTTTTGCCGGCGCGATGCAGGACTACCACCGCGCGTTGATCATCGGTGGCCAGACCTTCGGCAAAGGCACCGTGCAGACCATCCAGCCGCTGAACCATGGCGAGCTGAAACTGACCCTGGCCAAGTTCTACCGGGTTTCCGGGCAGAGCACCCAGCATCAGGGCGTACTGCCGGATATCGATTTCCCGTCGATCATCGACACCAAGGAAATCGGCGAGAGCGCCCTGCCCGAGGCGATGCCATGGGACACTATCCGACCTGCGATCAAGCCGGCGGTGGACCCGTTCAAACCGTACGTGGCGCAGTTGAAAACTGATCACGAAGCCCGCTCCGCCAAGGATGCCGAGTTCATCTTTATCCGCGACAAATTGGCTCTGGCCAAGAAGTTGATGGAAGAGAAAACCGTCAGCCTGAACGAAGCCGACCGTCGTGCGCAGCACACCGACATCGAGAATCAGCAACTGGTGCTGGAGAACGCCCGCCGCAAGGCCAAAGGCGAAGCTCCACTCAAGGAACTGAAGAAAGAAGACGAAGACGCGATCGCCGCCGAGCCTGATAAAACCAAGCCGGAAGATGATGCCTACCTGAGCGAGACCGGGCGCATCCTGCTGGATTACTTGAAAATCAGTAAGACGGTGGCCAAGCAGTAAATGATGGCGATTTAATGTGAACGCTCCCCGGAGTGTCATCAAATAGACATCATTCTGTCGTGAAATGAAGGACCTGCTTAAGCAGGTCCTTTTTTTTCGACCAGAGAAAATCATGACCATGACCGAACAGCTGAACGCATTGGGCTCAATCCTGGCTCAAGGCAGTTTGCACAGTCTGTTCCAACCGATCATTTCCCTGTCCGAACGACGTATCGTCGGCTACGAAGCCCTCAGTCGCGGGCCGTCCAACAGCCCGCTGCACTCCCCCATTGCACTGTTCTCCGTGGCCCGTCACGCCGGGCGCCTCAGTGAACTGGAGATGCTTTGCCGGGAAAGCGCCTGCCGGCGTTTCAGCGACCAGAAACTGCCGGGCAAGCTGTTCCTCAACGTCTCGCCTGAGTCCCTGCTGGAAACCGCCCACCAGCCCGGCCGTACCCTGCAACTGCTCAGTGACTTCGGCATCCCGCCCAGCCAGGTGGTGATCGAACTGACCGAGCAAACCCCGACCGACGATTTTCAACTGCTGCAAACCGCGCTGCATCATTACCGCGCCATGGGTTTTTCGATTGCCCTGGATGACCTGGGCGCCGGCTATTCCAGCCTGCGGCTGTGGTCGGAGTTGCGCCCGGACTACGTGAAGATCGATCGGCACTTTATCGACGGCATCCATCAGGACGCCCTCAAGCGCGAGTTTGTCGGGTCCATCCTGCAAATCGCCAAGGCCTCCCGGGCACAAGTCATCGCCGAAGGAATCGAACTACCGGAAGAGCTGGCGGTGCTCACCGAGATGGGCGTCGACCTGGTGCAGGGCTACCTGCTTTGCCGCCCTCAGGAACATCCGCCGCAGGAAGCGCGGTTGATGCTGCCCAAGCCCGACAGCGCAAACGTCGCCCTGAACGACGAAGGCAGCGACCTCAGCGCCCTGCTCAACGAACAACCGGCCGTGGGCCAGCACACCGCCACGGCGCAGGTGCTGGAAGCCTTCCGCCGCCAGGCCAACCTCAACTCTTTGGCGGTGCTGGATGAGCGTGGCCATCCGATCGGTATCGTGCACCGGCACTCGTTGTCGGACGCACTGCTCAAGCCATTCGCCACCGACCTGTTCGCCCGCAAACCCATCAGCCGTTTGATGAGTGATGACTTCCTCGCCGTGGAACTGAGCCAGTCCTTGCAGCAAGTCAGCCGCCTGCTCACCAGCCGTGCACGCCAGCGGATCGAGGAAGACTTCATCATCACCCTCAACGGCGATTACCTGGGGCTGGGCCGGGTGATCGATGTGCTCAAGCTGATTACCGAGCTGAAAATCCAACAGGCGCGTTACGCCAACCCGCTGACCTTGCTGCCGGGCAACGTACCGATCCAGCAGTGCCTGACGCGGTTGTTGCAGCAACAGCGTGAGTCGGTGATCTGCTACGTGGATATCGACAGCTTCAAGCCGTTCAACGATATCTACGGCTATGGCCGGGGCGATGAGGTGCTGCTGTGCCTGGCGCAATGCCTGAACGACCGGGTAGACCCCAGCCGCGACTTTGTCGGGCATATCGGCGGTGATGACTTTTTGCTGGTGCTGGGGCCGCAGGATTGGCGCAAGCGGCTTAACCAGTTGCTGGACGACTTCCATACCCAGTGCCGGCGTTTCTATCGCAGCGAGCACGTGGACGCGGGGTGTTTTGTCGCGTTAAACCGCCAGGGGGTGCGCCAGGAATTTGCGTTGCTGTCGCTGTCGATCGGCGTGGTGCACTTATATCCACAGGCCTGTGGACAACTCGATGCCAGCCAGTTGGCGGAACTGGCCTCCCAAGCCAAGCACCACGCAAAAAACGTGGCGGGCTACAGCATTCATGTGATCGACAGTCTGCAGCTGGAAGAGCCGGAATCCCTGTAGCAGAGGCGTGCGCCTAAGCTTCGGCAGACTCGGGATAATCGTACTCAAACACCCGCACCACTTCCGATGCGTGCCACGACGCGGCGGCCACGCCATCGGACGGCCCGCAGAAGCGTCCAAGACGCTCCACACATTCAAAGAATCCGGTACGTGGCAGACGGCTCGCCCCCTGGCTGATCACCAGGGAACTGCGCAGCGGCTGGTCCGCCTTGGCATCCAGCGCCGCCAGGTGTTCCAGCGCGGCTGTCAGGGTTTGCATGGCTGGCGTGGGAAATTGCAGGCGCTCCAGCAAGGCGCGATACGTCAAGAGGTGGCGCTGTCGGCGCGCCTGGTCAAGTTCGTTGATTAACCCATCCCAATGTTGACGGCTGATGCGTACGCTCACGTTTCGTCCCTCCAACCTGCAACGCCCAACTCCCAAGCCAGGCTGCGGCGGATGGCAGCGTCCGGCTGGCGTTCACCACTTTCGATCAAGCCCAGGTAAGACGGGCTGATGCCCACTGTGCGTGCCAATGTCTCGATGGCCAGGCCCTTGGCCTCGCGCAGGCTTCGCAGCTGCTCCAGGGGGCGCAGATCCGGTTCGGCAGCGGTTTGGCTAATGGTCGAAGCAGGAGGTGTCGGCTGTTGCTGACCGGCGGCTTTTAGCAGCGCCTGGTACTGAGCCCATGACAGAACCGCGTACTCGGGTTCGCCATCCTTTGTAATTATCTGAATATCCATGACTGCCCCGTAGGATCACAACACTTACTTCGTAAGTACTTTCCTTAGGAGTGTAATCCTAACAGCCACAAAGAGCGCAGGGGGATATTCGCAAGGTTCAGTTTTTTTGCGGATTTTCTTGAGCGAGCAGCTGAGGCGTCGCAGGAAGGCGCTCAACCACCGCGAGCTTCTCGGGGCGCTGACGCTCGCGCCAAGCGCGAAAAGCGCTCAGCTCGCCGTCCAGGGTCTTCATGATCCACGCCAGCACGGCAATGTCGTCGAGCATGCCGAACACCGGGATAAAGTCCGGGATCGCGTCAATCGGGCTCAGGAAATACATCAGCCCCGCCACCACCGAAATCAGCGCCTTGGGGCTGATGGCCCGGTACTCGCCGCGCCAGTAGGCCAGGCACAACGCCTGCAGCAACTTGAGATCGTCCTTGAGCTTGCCCAGCCGGTTGCCCTGGCTCGAACCTTTGGCCGCCACCGCGAACAGCAGCGTAGGCAGGCGCCCGCGGCCGAGCAGGCGAGCGGCCATCGGCAGGAAGCGGGTGAAATTAAACGGCGCTTTCATCGTCACTCCAGTTCCAGGCGACAGAAAAGGTTATCCACACAAATTGTGGATAACCTTGTGAACAGAGCCCATTTTCCAGCCTGAAAGCCACGTAATACAAGGCCTACAGTCAGATCGGGCGTTTTTTGCGCACATAAAAAAAACCCAAGAATTCATTGACTTGAAGTTGATCTGCGTCTACCCGTGCTCGAGTCTTTTATCAGACTGCTCTAGGCCGCAGGGGTTCGGTTGGATCCAGCCTGGATTCAACTGGAAAAGTTATGCACAGGCCAGAAACAACAACGCCCCGTCGAGACGGGGCGTTGTAGGTTCAGACGCTGATTACTTCTTGGCAGCAGGAGCAGCCGGTGCGTCAGGAGCGTCAGCCTTGGACGGGTCCTTGATGGCCAGCAGTTCCAGGTCGAATACCAGCACGGAGTTGGCTGGAATCGCCGGGCTCGGGCTCTGGGCACCGTAGGCCAGGTCGGACGGGATGTACAACTCGACCTTCTCGCCAACGTGCATCAGTTGCAGGCCTTCGACCCAACCTGGGATCACGCCGCTGACCGGCAGGTCAATCGGGCTGCCGCGATCCACGGAGCTGTCAAATGTGGTGCCGTTGGTGAGCTTGCCGGTGTAGTGAACCGTCACGACGTCGGTAGGCTTGGGCTGGGCACCGTCCGCTTTCTTCACGATCTTGTATTGCAGACCGGAAGCGGTGGTGACAACGCCGTCTTTCTTGGCGTTTTCTTCGAGGAATTTCTTGCCGGCGGCTGCCGACTCTTCGCTCATCTTGGCCATACGTTCTTCAGCACGCTTTTGCAGTGCGGCGAACGCCTCGACCAACTCGTCGTCTTTCAGCTTCTGTTCTTTCTTGCCGACGGCATCTTCGATGCCTTGGGCTACCGCTTTGGAGTCCAGGTCATCCATGCCTTCTTGAGCAAGGCTTTTGCCCATGTTCAGGCCGATACCGTAGGAAGCTTTTTGCGCCGGGGTTTTCAGCTCTACGCTGGTTTGCGAATCACAACCCGCAAGTACCAGGCTAACCAGGGCCACCGCCGCCGCCAACCGATGCTGTTTCATGCTATTTCCTTGTTCGTGTGCCAAAAGGGCATTCGAGTAAAGTCGCGAGCTTATCAGGCGGCCACGACCAATGGCTACCGGCATGTGAGCAGGAAACTTCTGATAAGTTCACGTGTTTAAAAGCATTTTCATTCATTCTATGGCTCTGCAACGGAAGGCAGGACCGCTGGAACCAGGCTCATGGCCACTTGCCGCACTGGTGGCCTGATGGCATAAGAACGACACAACTCGACAAGGATAGTTATCTTGCGCATTTTTTCCCGTGTTTTGCTGATGATTTTCATACTGCTGGGGCTGATCCTGGCGGTGGTGCTCTATTACGTGGTCAACCCGAAGCTGCCGGTTTATGTGCCGGTGGAACAGGTGCACTACCAGGACCAATGGAGCGCCGCAGATCGCCAGACGTATTACTTCACGCCCCAGGGCACCCAGGTCAAGGGCCTGCGCTATGACTGGTTTACTGCACTGGAACTGCCGTTCTCCGAGCAGCGTTTCGCCACGCCCGAATACCTGGCGCGCTTCGGTTTCCTGGTAGACCCAAAACAGGTGCCTACTGCGCAGAACCCCGGCAACCTGCCGGTGGGTTTTGCCCGGCATACAAACCCCGGCAGCCGTGATGAGTTCCTCGACATCACCTGCGCCGCCTGCCACACCGGCCAGTTGAATTTCAAAGGCCAGGGCCTGCGTATCGACGGCGGCCCGGCGCAACATGTGTTGCCGTCCAGCGTACCGACGCTGCGCGGTGGCAGCTTTGGCCAGGCGCTGGTGGCCAGCCTCACCTCGACCTACTACAACCCGTGGAAATTCGAGCGTTTTGCCCATACCGTCCTGGGACACGACTACAACGACCAGAGCAAAGCGCAACTGCGCCAGGACTTCAAAAAGTCCCTGAACAACTTCCTCAAAGTTGCCTGGAACGACACCCACCGCGGCCTCTACCCCACCGAAGAAGGCCCGGGCCGTACCGACGCATTTGGCCGCATCGCCAACGCGAGCTTCGGCGACGCCATTTCCCCGGACAACTACCGCATCGCCAACGCCCCGGTTGACTACCCGCAACTGTGGGACATCTGGACCTTCGACTGGGTGCAATGGAACGGCTCGGCCCAGCAGCCCATGGCGCGCAACATCGGTGAAGCCCTGGGCGTCGGCGCCACGCTGGACTTCTTCGACAGCGCCGGCCAGCCGCTCAAGGGCGATGCGCGCTATCCCTCCAGCGTGCGGGTACGCGACCTGAGTACCCTCGAAGAAACCCTGAAACGCCTCAAGCCGCCGACCTGGCCGGAAGACCTGTTCGGCGCCATCGACAAACCACTGGCCGCCCAAGGCCGCGCACTGTTCGCGGAAAACTGCGCCGGCTGCCACGTGCCGGCGGTGTCCCAGGTCGATGGCCGCTCCGTGCGGCAACTTAAAATGCTCCCGGTGGAGGTGATCGGCACCGACCCCAATACTGCCAACAATATCGCTGACCACCGCTTCGACCTCAGCGCCCTGCAATGGGACCCGGCGGAGCTGGCAAAAATGAACGTCGAACTGCACCCCACGCCCACCGAACCGCTGGACTTGCGCAGCCTCTCTTCAGCCAAAGGCCTGGCCTACATCACTGCCTTTGTCGAAGACCACGCCTACCGCGCCGCCGGCGTGACGCCCGCCGAACGTCCTCAACTGGACGGTTTCGGCCTGCCCATCGGCGTGCGCGAACTGCGCGCCTACAAGGCTCGGCCCCTGGCCGGTGTATGGGCGACACCGCCGTTCCTGCACAACGGCTCGGTGCCGACGATCTACCAATTGCTCTCGCCCCAGGACGAGCGCAGCCCGACCTTCTATAAAGGCACCTTTGAATACGACCCGCGCCACCTGGGTTATCAAACGGCAGCGTTCCCCAACGCGTTCCTGTTCGATACGCGCATCACCGGCAACCACAACAGCGGCCATGAATTCCGTGCCGGCCAGCGTGGCAACGGGGTGATTGGCCGAGGCTTGCTGCCCCAGGAACGCTGGGCGCTGCTGGAATATTTGAAAGTGCTGGGCGGCCCGCTGGAACAGCAACTGCCCTGACCCACCGACTTCGCAGAAAAGGATTTTAAAATGCTCGCTCGACTTTGGCTGCGCCTCGGCGCGTTTCTCGGCAAGACCGTGTTATGGCTGGTGGGTCTGGGGCTGCTGGGCTGGTTGCTGTCCACCCTGTGGTTCAGCTGGCAGCACAGCGGCCCGGTGTCGCCGGATGAACAGGTTCCCCCGGGGGAAGCGGCCATGACCCAGGGCATCATCCAGACCGCGGTGCGCATCGTTGATCAACACCGCGAAGGCACGCGCTACCTGCGGGATGCGCATGCCAAGGCCCATGGTTGCGTGAAAGCCGAGGTCAGCGTACTGCCGGACCTCGACCCGGCCCTGCGCCAGGGTGTATTCGCCGAGCCGGGCAAGACCTGGCAGGCGATGATGCGTTTGTCCAACGGCAATGCGTATCCGCAGTTCGACAGCATCCGGGACGCCCGGGGCATGGCGATCAAGTTGCTGGACGTGCCGGGCAAACAGTTGCTGGCGGATCAGCAGGCGCGGGGTGAGCAGGATTTTGTGATGTTCAGCCATCCGAACTTTTTTGTCAGTGATGTGACGGAGTATGCGCAGAACATTTCGGCTCAGGCTGATGGCAAAAAAGTCATGGCGTTTTTCCCCGGTGTGGATCCGCGCAGTTGGCAGGTGCGGCATCTGTTTATCGCGCTGGCGACGTTGGCGCCACCGCCGGTGAGCCCTGTGCAGACGACTTACTTTTCGGTGTCGCCGTATAAGTTTGGGACGGCGAATGCGAAGTTTCGGGTGGCGCCGGATCCCCAGGGTTGTCCTGCGTATGTGCTGCCCAAGCAGAACCAGGACCTGCCGAACTTTTTGCGCAGTGCGTTGAATCAGCAACTGTCCACCGACCGGGTGGCGGCGTGTTTTGTGTTGCAGGTTCAGCGGCAGAATCCGCAGAAGTTCATGCCGATCGAGGACACCAGCATTGAATGGAAAGAGAGTGATGCGCCGTTTGAGACGGTGGCCAAGGTGGTGATTCCGGCGCAGGATTTTGATACACCCGAGTTGAATCTGGCGTGTGATAACCAGTCGTTTAATCCGTGGTTTGGGGTGGAGGCGCATCGGCCGATTGGGGGGATTAATCGGTTGCGCAAGGCGGTGTATGAGGCGGTCAGTGATTATCGGCATAGCCGGAATTTGTAGTGCCCTGGGGTTGGGGGGCATATCCGTTATTTGGGTGATGGCTGGTATGGGTTCCGCTCTTACAGCGGCTCACTTTTGAAAAGCGCAAAAGTAAGCAAAACGCTCTTGCCCCACCACTCGGCACCTCGCTTGGGCTCGGTGTGCCCTCACTCCGGCATTACTCCACGGGCCGCCGCGACGGGGCGTCCCTGCCCCGTCGCGGCTAAACCGGCGTCCTGCCGGTTTACCCGCTCCGCACCACCTGCGTTCGGCCAGCGTGGTTTAACGGGGCGCCTAAGATCAAGATCAAAAGCAGATCAACAGCACAGCGGCCTACAGGCCGGCTTGAGTGGTGTGAAGCAAAGGCAAGATCAAAATCAAAAGCCAGAGCGGGCACGGTCAAATGTGGGAGCTGGCTTGCCTGCGATGGCATCTACTGGGTGTACCTGATGCACCGAGGTGTCTGCATCGCCGGCAAGCCAGCTCCTACAGAAAAGCAGAGCCGCAGCAGTTTCAGATTTGGTTTTCGCTTTGGCTTTTGATCTGGCTTCTACCACTCAAGCCGGCCTGTAGGCCGCTGTGCTGTAGATTTTGATCTTGCTCTGACTGCCCCAATAAGCCCGAGGCCGAACGCAGGTGGTGCGGAGCGGGTAAACCGGCAGGACGCCGGTTTAGCCGCGCTGGGCCAAGGATGGCCCATCGCGGCGGCCCGCGGAGCATCGCCGGAGTGAGGGAACACCGAGCCTTAGCGAGGTGCCGACAGGCGGGGCAGAGCCCTTTGCTTACTTTGGGGCTTTTCCAAAGTGAGTCGCTGTAAGAGCGAAACCATAAGTAGCCTTCACCTAAAAAACGGATATACACACAACAGCCACGTAAAGAACCCGTATAAATTCAACCCAAGCCATAACGTTTACGTCGTCTCTATTGAGCAACTAATCCCCCCTCCACTACTGTGAACTCCACACCAATCACCCCCGCAGGAAGTCATCGTGGAAAGTTCAACTTTAGGCATGATCGTCCTCTCAATGATCGCCCTGTTCGGCGCCGCCGCGTTCTGCTTCGAACAACTCGCCACCCGCGAATCAAAGAAAAAGAAAGCCAAATAAGCTGATCATCAAAAGCAGCAGAACCCCAGACTTTCAAGGGATACCCCACGCCCGGGCTATCCCTTGTTTTCGTTCGCCCACCACAAATCCATCTCTACACCGTCTTAATACCCGCACTGGCAATCAGTGCCCGAACTTGATGCCCAACCTCTTAACCTCCCCGCGTCCGCAATCGCGGCTTATTAATCAGGGGAGTTCCACCGTGCTCACACTCAAGTTCATCTATATCGCCAGCGGCTTATGCGCCGTCGGGCTGTTCGCTTATCTGGGCTATGCCCTCATTCGCGCCGAAAAGTTCTAGGGAGCCCGCCATGTACGACATGATTTTTATCGGCCTCTCCCTGGTGTTTTTTGCCGCGACAGCCATGGCCATTGTCGTCATGGGCAAGATTTGAACGGAGCCTCGACATGCTAAGCACTTTGCTGGAATTTGCGCTGGTCCTGGGGTTGATGACCGGGCTCGCCGTGCTGATGGGCAAGTGGCTGACCCGGGTTTTCACCGGGCCCCGCCACGCCCTGCCGGAACGTTATACCTACCGCCTGCTGGGCATCGACCCGCTGGAAACCATGGGCTGGGCCCGCTATGGTTCGGCCCTGCTGCTGTCCAACGCGGCGATGATGCTGCTCGGCTACTTCATCCTGCGACTGCAAGCAGTGATGCCGATCAACCCACTCGGGCTGGCCGCGCAAACCCCGGACCTGGCGTTCAACACCGCCGCCTCTTTTATTACCAACACCAACTGGCAGGCGTACTCAGGCGAAACCAGCCTGTCGAACTTCAGCCAGATGGCCGTGATCACCTTCCTGATGTTTGTCGGTGCCACGTCAGGGGTGGTCGCCGCCGCCGGCTTCATCCGCGGTTTGAGTCGCTCAAGCTCGGCGGATATCGGCAACTTCTGGGTCGACTTCACCCGTACCCTGTACCGCGTGATGCTGCCGCTGTGTGTGGGCATGGCGCTGGTTTATGTGTGGCAAGGCATGCCGCAGACCTTCGCCTCGCAAGCCCTGGCCACATCGCTTGAAGGCGCGCAGCAACAGTTGATTGTCGGCGCGGTGGCGAGCTTCGAATCGATCAAGCATATCGGCACCAACGGCGGCGGCTTCTTCAGCATGAACGCCGCGCACCCGTTCGAAAACCCGACACCACTGACCAACGCCCTGCATATCCTGAGCATGTTGCTGATCCCATCGGCGCTGACTTACACCTTCGGCAGCATGCTGTTGCAACGCCGTCAGGGCTGGGTGTTTTTCGGCACGTTCCTGGTGATGTTCATCGGCTTTCTCGCGCTGGTGTATGGCGCGGAGCAAAACGGCAACCCGCTGCTGACCCAGGCCGGCGCCAACCAGACGCTGTCCATCGAGCAAAGCGGCGGCAATATGGAAGGCAAGGAGCTGCGTTTCGGCATCGCCGACAGCAGTCTGTTTATCGCCACCACCACTGCGGCCACCACCGGCTCGGTCAACGCGATGCACGACTCGTTGACCCCCATGGGCGGCTTCGTGCCCTTGGCGCAGATGATGCTCAACTGCGTGTTCGGCGGCGACGGCGTAGGCTTTATCAACCTGATCCAGTACGCGCTGCTGACGGTGTTTTTGGTGGGCATGATGATTGGCCGCAGCCCGGAATTCCTCGGCAAGAAGATCGAGGCCCGGGAGATGAAACTGGTGATGCTCTCAGTGCTCGCACACCCCATCAGCATCCTCGGCTTCACCGCCCTCGCCGCCTTGTGGCCCGACACCATGGCCAGCCTGAATAACCTCGGCCCACACGGGTTCAGCGAGGTGCTCTACGCCTACACCTCGGGCACCGCCAACAACGGTTCGGCGTTCGCCGGGCTGAACGCAAACACGCCGTTTTTCAACACCACCATTGGCCTCGCGATGTTGATCGGGCGCTTCTTCACCATGCTGCCGATGCTCGCCGTGGCTGGCTCCCTGGCGATGAAAAAGACCGTGCCTGCCGGTGCCGGCACCATCCCCACCGCGACGCCGTTGTTCATGGTGCTGGTGGTGTTTGTGGTGCTGGTAGTGGGTGGCCTGACTTTCCTGCCGGCGCTCGCGCTCGGCCCGCTGGTGGAGCAACTGCAGTTGCTGTCCGGCCAGACGTACAACTAAGGACACGTTGATGACGACTCAATCGATATTCAAAGGGCTGTTGCGCCCGGTGCTGGTTTCGGCGGTGTTTTTCATGGCGCTGACCGGCCTCGCCTACCCGATCTTCACCACCTTCGCCGCGCAGTTGCTGTTCCCGTTCCAGGCCCAGGGTTCGCTGATTGAACGTGACGGACTGGTGGTTGGCTCGGCATTGATCGGCCAGGATTTCACCCTGCCTGGCTACTTCCACGGCCGCCCGAGCATGACCCTCGGCGCCGACCCGCAAGACCCGAGCAAAAGCGTCTCGCAGCCCTACAACGCAGGCTCCAGCGGCGCCAGCAACCTGGGCCCGACCAGCCAGAAACTGGTGGACCAGGTCGCGGCCCGCGTTAAAGCCTACCGCCAGGACAACGGCCTCGCCCCCGACGCCCAGGTACCGGTGGATGCAGTCACCGCCTCCGCCTCCGGCCTGGACCCGCATATCTCGGTGGCCAACGCGCGCATCCAGTTGGCACGGGTCGCCCGCCTGCGGCAGATCCCCGAAGCCGACGTGCTGCAACTGGTGAACGAAAACACCGCCAGCCGCACCTTCGGTTTGCTCGGCGAACCCCGGGTCAATGTGCTGCAACTCAACCTCGCGCTGGACGCCCGCCTGCCCCTGCCTCAGCCCCCCCTTGCGGCCAGTGAGTAAGAGATTCCCCCATGATCAAGAAAGCTCGTTTACCTCTGTTTGACCGCGCCATCGTGCTCACTGCCTGCGGCGATGCGTTCAAGAAACTGCTGCCCCAGGCGCAGTGGAAAAACCCGGTGATGTTCGTGGTGTACCTGGGCAGCATCCTCACTACCCTGCTGTGGTTCCAGTCCCTCGGCGGCCAGGGTGAAGCCCCCAGCGGGTTTATCCTCAGCATCAGCTTGTGGCTGTGGTTCACCGTGCTGTTCGCCAACTTCGCCGAGGCCCTGGCCGAGGGCCGCAGCCGCGCCCAGGCCGCCAGCCTGCGCGGGATGAAACGCCAGACCCTGGCCAAGCTGCTGCAACAACCCAGGCACGGTGCGGCGTGGCTGCCGACCGAAGCGACGCTGTTGCGCAAGGACCAGGTGGTGCTGATCGAAGCCGGCGACCTGGTGCCGCTGGACGGCGTGGTGATCGAAGGCGTGGCCTCGGTGGATGAAAGCGCAATCACCGGCGAATCGGCGCCGGTGATTCGCGAAGCCGGCGGCGACTTTTCCTCGGTCACCGGCGGCACGCGGGTGCTGTCGGATTGGCTGGTGGTGCGCATCAGCGTCAACCCGGGCGAGTCATTCCTCGACCGCATGATCTCGATGGTCGAATCCGCCAAGCGCCAGAAGACCCCCAACGAAGTCGCCCTGACGATTTTGCTGGTGGGCCTGACCCTGTTGTTCCTGCTGGTGATCGCCACGCTGAGCCCATACTCGATCTTCGCCGTGGCCATGAGCGGCAGCGGCAGCGTGGTCAGCGCCACGGTGCTGGTGGCGTTGCTGGTGTGCCTGATCCCCACCACCATCGGCGGCCTGCTCTCGGCCATCGGCGTGGCGGGCATGAGCCGGATGATGTCGGCCAATGTGATCGCCACCTCGGGCCGCGCCGTTGAGGCAGCGGGTGACATCGATGTGTTGCTGCTGGACAAGACCGGCACCATCACCCTGGGCAATCGCCAGGCCAGCAGTTTCCTGCCGGCCCCGGGGGTCAAGGAAGCCGAACTGGCCGACGCGGCGCAACTGGCGTCCCTGGCCGACGAAACGCCGGAAGGCCGCAGCATCGTGGTGTTGGCCAAGCAGAAATTCGACATCCGCGCGCGGGACATCAACGCCCTGGGCGCAAGCTTTGTGCACTTCACCGCCCAGACCCGCATGAGCGGTGTCGACCTGCCCGAAGGCCGAGGCATTCGCAAGGGCGCAGCGGATGCCATCCGCAGTCATATCGAAGCGTTGGGCGGGAGTTTTCCGGCAGCCCTGCAGGCCAAGGTCGACGAAGTATCGCGCCGCGGCAGTACGCCGCTGGTGGTGTCCGACGGTGCCAAAGCCTTGGGCGTAGTGGAGCTGAAGGACGTGGTCAAGGGCGGCATGAAGGAGCGTTTTGCCGAACTGCGGCGCATGGGCATCAAGACCGTGATGATCACCGGCGACAACCGCCTGACCGCCGCCGCGATTGCGGTGGAAGCCGGCGTGGATGACTTCCTGGCCGAGGCGCGCCCGGAAGACAAGTTGCAACTGATCCGCGACTACCAGGCCCAGGGCAAGCTCGTGGCCATGACCGGCGACGGCACCAACGACGCCCCGGCACTGGCCCAGGCCGACGTGGCGGTGGCAATGAACAGCGGCACCCAGGCGGCGAAAGAGGCCGGCAACATGGTCGACCTCGACAGCAACCCGACCAAACTGATTGAGGTGGTCGAGGTCGGCAAACAGATGCTGATGACCCGTGGCGCCCTCACGACATTCAGCGTGGCGAATGATGTGGCGAAGTATTTCGCGATCATCCCGGCGGCGTTTGTCGCGACCTACCCGCAGCTCGGTGCGTTGAACGTGATGCACCTGACCAGCCCCAACTCGGCGATTCTCAGCGCGGTGATCTTCAACGCGTTGATCATTGTCGCGTTGATTCCGCTGGCCCTGCGCGGCGTGACCTATCGCGCGATGGGTGCGGCGGCGTTGCTCAATCGCAACCTGCTGATCTATGGCCTGGGCGGCGTGCTGGTGCCGTTTGCCGGGATCAAGCTGATTGACCTGGTGCTGACCGGGCTGGGTCTCGCGTAGCACCGCAAATCCACTGTGTGAGCGGGATTGCTGTGGCGAGCCCGCTCCCACAATTGAACCGCATTTACCAGGAATGACATGCCCGCATTAAACGAAGAACGCCCCGACCCCGACGCCCTGCTCGCTCGGATCCAGCATGAAGAACAGGCCGCCTTGCGCGGCAAATTGCGTATCTACTTCGGCTCCAACGCCGGCGTGGGCAAGACCTGCGCCATGCTCGACGCGGCGCAACGGGAAGTCAGCCTGGGCCGCGACGTACTCGCCGGCGTGGTGGAAACCCACGGCCGCGAGGAAACCGCCGACCTGCTCAACGGCCTTGAACAACTGCCCCGCGCCCACCGCCTGCACCGCGACTTTGCCCTCACCGAATTCGACCTCGACGCCGCCCTGCAACGCCATCCCGCCGTGCTGCTGGTGGATGAACTGGCCCACAGCAACGTGCCCGGCTCGCGCCACCCGAAACGCTGGCAAGACGTGGAAGAACTGCTCGGCGCCGGCATCGATGTGTGGACCACCCTCAACGTCCAGCACCTGGAAAGCCTTAACGATCTGGTGAGTGGGATCATTGGCATTCGGGTGCGGGAAACTGTACCCGACCATGTGTTCGACAACGCCCACGAAGTGGTGGTGGTCGACCTGCCGCCGGATGACCTGCTGCAACGTTTGAAGGACGGCAAGGTGTACCTGGGCCCTCAAGCTGAGCGCGCGTCGCGGCACTTTTTCCGCAAGGGCAACCTGTTGGCCCTGCGGGAACTGGCCCTGCGCCGCACCGCCGACCGGGTCGACACGCAGATGCGCGTGTACCGTCGCGAACAGTCAATCAAGACCCTGTGGCCCGCCCGCGAGCGGTTGCTGGTGGGCGTGGCCGGTGACGCCGGGGATGAGCGCCTGGTGCGCGAAGCTGCACGCCTGGCGCAAAAGCTCGAAGCAGACTGGATCGTGGTGCACGTCGCCGCAGCCCAGGGGCGCGGCGCCAGGCGCTACCTCACGGCGATGAAAACCCTGGCCCTGGCCAGCGAATTCGGCGCCGACACGGCAACATTGCCGGGCATGGACGTCGCCGAAGCGCTGGCCGCCTGTGCCCGGGAACACAACGCCAATCGCCTGGTGCTTGGCCATCACCCGCGCCGGGCATGGCGGTTCTGGCATCAGTCGGTGGGCGACCGGATCAGCCGGCATCATCCGCAAATCGACCAGATCGTGATTGCCCACGGCTTATTGCCTGCCACAGCCCCGCCCCATGAAAAACCCACGCCGGCGCCCGGCAAAAGCCTGGCCTATCTCTGGGCGACCCTCGCCTGCTTCACCGCCAGCGCCATCGCCTCGCTGCTGCTGCAAGTTTTCGAACTGGCCAACGTGGTGATGCTGTTCCTGCTCACGGTGGTGCTGGTGGCCCTGCGTTTCGGGCGCGGCCCCGGCGTGTGGGCGGCAATGCTGGCAGTGCTGTGTTTCGACTTCTTTTTCGTCCAGCCGCGCTACTCGTTTACGGTCAATGACACGCAGTATTTCTTCACCTTTGCGCTGATGCTCGGCATCGCCCTGATCACCGGGCAACTCACCGCCCGCCTGCGCCACGAAGCCCGCACCGCCGCTGCCCGGGAACGCCGCGCCACCTCGCTGGCACGCCTGGCCCGCGACCTGTCGGCGGCGTTGACCGTGGAGCAGATCAGCGAAGTCGCGCTGCGCACCTTCAGTGGCGTGTTCGAGGCGCGGGTCGGCCTGGCCCTGCCGGACGCCGCCGATGGCGTGCACAGCGTGGGCGCAGGCGGCTTGCCGATCGACGACAGCATCGCCCAATGGACCTACGACCACGGCCAGTCCGCCGGCCAGGGCACCGACACCTTATCCGCCGCCAAGGGCTGCTACCTGCCGCTCAAGGCACCGATGCGCGTGCGCGGCGTGCTGGTGCTGGAACTGGCACAAAGCGAACGCCTCAACGAGCCCGAAGAACGCCGCCTGCTGGAAGCCTGCATGAGCCAGCTGGCGATTGCCCTGGAGCGTGTGCACTTCGTCGAAGTAGCCCAAAGCACGATGGTGCAGATGGAAGGCGAGAAGATGCGCAACACCCTGCTCGCGGCGATTTCCCACGACTTGCGCACACCGCTGACCACCCTGATCGGCGCCGCCGACACCGCCCTGCCCCATGCGCCGCCAGGACCGTTGACCGAGCTGCTGCAGGGCATCCATGAGCAGGCCACTTCCATGCAACGCCTGATCGAAAACCTGCTGGACATGGCCCGCATGCAAGAGCGTGGCGTGCGGCTCAACCGGCAATGGCACTTGCTGGAAGAAATCGTCGGCAGCGCCTTGCGCCAATTGCGCGAACCGCTGGCCCGGCATGTGCTGCACACCACATTGGACCCGCAGCTGCCGCTGGTGGAAGTCGACGCGCTGTTGATCGAACGGGTGCTGGTCAACCTGCTGGACAACGCTGCCAAGTACACCCCGCCCGGCACCGTCATTACCGTGGCCGCCCGCGCCGTCTCGGACAGCATCCTGCTGGAAGTCAGCGACACCGGCCCGGGCAGCGCGCCGGCCAATCTGTTCGAACCGTTTGCCCGTGGCCAGCAGGAGTCTTCCGTCGCCGGCATCGGCCTGGGGCTGGCCCTGGCCAAGCGCATCGTCGAAGCCCACGGCGGGCGCATCGAAGCCAAGCCTGGCCGCGAGCGCGGCATGCATTTCGTCATCACTTTACCGGCGGGCACTCCGCCCTCAATGGACGCCCTATGAGCACAGCACGCATTCTGATTGTTGAAGACGAGGCCAATATCCGCCGCTTTGTCGGCATCGCCCTGCAGGATGAGGGCTTCCAGGTGTTCGAAGCCGACAGCGTCAAGCGCGCGTTGATCCACGCCTCCAGCCGTCAGCCAGACCTGGTGATCGTCGACCTCGGCCTGCCGGACGGCGACGGCAAACAGTTGATCAGCGAGCTGCGGGGTTGGCTGGCGGTGCCGATCCTGGTGCTGTCGGCGCGGGATCGAGAAGAGGAAAAAGTCGCTGCCCTGGACGCCGGCGCCGATGACTACCTGACCAAACCCTTCGGCGTGCCCGAGTTGCTGGCGCGCATCCGTGCGCAACTGCGTCGACACGGGCAAACCGGCACGGTGGCGGCCACCAGCAAGGTGGCGTTTGGCGAGATTGAAGTGGACCTTGCGACCCATGAAGTGTGGCGCCAGGGCCTGCCGGTGCACCTGACGCCCATCGAATACCGCCTGCTCTGCGCGATGATTCGCGGGCAAAGCCGGGTACTCACCCATCGCCAATTACTGCTCGAAGTGTGGGGCCTGGATTACGTGGACCGCGCCCACTATTTGCGGGTGCATATGGCCCATCTGCGGCAAAAGCTGGAGGCGGACCCGGCCCAGCCGCAGTACTTCATTACCGAGTTGCAGGTGGGCTACCGGCTGGTGGGGTTGTGAACAGATGGGCGGCGGCGAAGTCGACAAACACGCGGATCTTCGGTGACAGGTGCCGGCTGGAAGGCCACAGCGCCCAGAACTGGCCCTGGTCATCGGAATGGCCGTCGAGCACAGTTTCCAGTTGGCCTTGGGCGAGGGCCTCGCGGGCCAGGAAGTCCGGCACGTAGGCAATGCCATGGCCATCCATCGCGGCCCTGAGCATGGCTTCCATGTTGTTCAAGGTCAGCGCGGTGGGCAGGCGCAATTGGGTGATGGCCGGGTTGGCGGACAAGGTCCAGTCCATGATTTTTCCGGTGGTGGCGAAGCGGTAACGCAAACACGGGTGGTGCTCCAGGTCGCCCAGGGAGTGCGGCCGACCGTTGGCGCGCAGGTACTCGGGCGACGCACACAATACAAACCTGAACGGCCCCAGCCTGCGGGCCATCAGGGTCGAATCCGCCAGGCCGCCGCTGCGGATGACCACGTCGAAGCCCTCCTCGATCACGTCCACCAGGTGGTCGTTGAAATCCAGCTCCAGTTCGATCTCCGGGTAGGCTTTGCGGAACGCCATCATGTGGGGAAAAAGAAAGCGATAGCCGATGGTGGGCAGGCTGACCCGCAACTTGCCCCGGGGCGCCTGCATGGCATGGGAGAGCATGGCGCGGGCGTCTTGCAGGTCGTCGAGAATTTTCCGGCAGCGCTCATAGAACAGTTGGCCTTCGGCGGTCAGGCTGACCTTGCGCGTGCTGCGGTGCAACAGTCGCACATTCAGCGACGCCTCTAGCTTGACGACGTTCTTGCCCACCGCCGAGGCAGAAATCCCCATCGCGCGGGCCGCACCGGTGAAGCTCAGGGCTTCGGCCGTTTTCACAAAGGCGATCACGCCACTCAGGTTATCCATCACGCCATTACATCCATAGGTTCCGTTATGAACGGAATGTAAGCCCGTTTATCCACAATTGCATCCTGATTAGAGTCTTTAACTCTTCAGACCTGCGGGAATGCCCCATGACTACCACACACGAACCTGTGCCCGCCCATGGCCGATACTCCATCCTGGCCGCCATTTGCCTGGCCGCCCTGGTATTGCCCATGAGCTTCACCGGCGGCGCCGTCGCCACGCCGTTTATCGGCCAGGCGTTTGCCGCACAGCCCAGCCAACTGGCATGGATCACCAACGCCTTCATGCTGAGTTTCGGCAGCCTGCTGATGGCCGCCGGCACCCTCGCCGATCTGTATGGGAGAAAGCGCCTGTTCTTGTGGGGCATGGCACTGTTCACCGTGATCTCCGTGCTACTGGCAATGGCGCCGGGAATTTTCTGGCTGGATGTGTTGCGTGGCGTGCAGGGCGTCGCGGCGGCCACGGCGCTGGCCAGTGGCTGTGCAGCGCTGGCCCAGGAGTTTGACGGCCACGCGCGCACCCGCGCCTTCAGCTTGCTGGGCACCACGTTCGGTGCAGGCCTGGCGTTCGGGCCGTTGCTCTCGGGGTTGATGATCGAGCACTGGGGCTGGCGCGCGATTTTCCTCGGCACCGCCCTGCTCGCCGGCCTCTCGCTGCTGTTTGCCGCGCCCAAAATGCGTGAAAGCCGCGACCCGCAGGCGCTGCGGTTGGATACCACCGGCGTGCTGACCTTTTCGGCCATGCTGGTGGCCCTGACCACCGCGGTGATCCTCGCCCCGGAACACGGTTGGACGTCGCCGCTGATTGATGCCCTGCTGGTGGCAGCGGCAGTATTTCTGCTGGTGTTTATCCTCGTCGAAAATCGCTCAAGCCAACCGATGCTGGACCTGCGGCTGTTTCGCTTCCCGCGCTTTCTTGGCGTGCAGTTGCTGCCCATCGGCACCTGTTACTGCTACATCGTGCTGATCGTGTTGCTGCCCCTGCGGTTTATCGGTGTGGAAGGCGCCAGCGCGCTGGATGCGGGGTTGATGATGCTGGCGCTGTCGGCACCGATGCTGGTGGTGCCGATGATCGCCGCCACCCTGACGCGCTGGCTGTCGGCGGGTGTGTTGTGTGCCATTGGCTTGCTGATTGCGGCGGTGGGCCTGTGGGGGTTAAGCCTGGCCGGGCAGCCCGGGCAAACCGTCGGCGCGATGCTGGTGATCGGGATCGGCACGGGGTTGCCGTGGGGCCTGATGGATGGCCTGGCGATCAGCGTGGTGCCGAAGGAGCGCGCAGGAATGGCGGCGGGGATTTTCAATACGACCCGCGTGGCCAGTGAAGGCGTGGCGCTGGCGATCACCATGGCGGTGCTGGGCGCCTTGGTGGCGCACCACTTGCGGGGTAGCGCTGCGGCGGATGTTTCAGTGATTGCACAAGCGCTGGTGATGGGTGATGTCCTGCAGGCCGGCGCGTCGATTCCACTGGCCGAACTGCGCGCGGCCTACCTCGCAGGCTTTAACACCCTGCTGCAATTGCTCGCAGGATTCACCCTGCTGACGGCGATGGTGGTTTTTGCGTTTCTGGCTCGGCGGGCCCCCCGCACGGGTCCAGGCAGAGTCGGCACTCAGTCGCTGACCTGAATCCCAGGCACAAAAAAGCCCGCTCAATGAGCGGGCTTCCTGTGGTGACCTGGCGTTCAGCGTTCCAGGTAACCTAAATATGGCGCAGCGGACGGGACTCGAACCCGCGACCCCCGGCGTGACAGGCCGGTATTCTAACCGACTGAACTACCGCTGCGCGTAACACTAAGAAGCGAATGGTGGGTGATGACGGGATCGAACCGCCGACCCTCTGCTTGTAAGGCAGATGCTCTCCCAGCTGAGCTAATCACCCTTCACTTTCGGTGTGGGGCGCATTCTATAGCATTTTTCCGTAATGTCATGATTTAAATGCAATTTATTTAAAATATTTTGCCTTCCCCCACGCGCGCCCCGCAAAACCGGTGCTTTGGGTGCAAACGCGAGTCTATTGCGTTTGCCCAAGCCTTGGCCCCACAATTAACAATTATTCTCAATAACACCTGGGTCGCGCCTTATGTCTGTGGGTGAACCGCCGTTCCAACGGGAGATTACCGAGCTGTACAGCGAGCATCACGGCTGGCTGTTCACTTGGTTGCGCCGAAAACTGGGCTGTACCCACAACGCCGCCGACGTGGCGCAGGACACCTTCGCACGGATTCTGCACGCGCGGGAGTCCGTGACGGGCATTCGCGAACCCCGCGCCTATTTGAGCACCACTGCCAGGCGGCTGATCATCGACCAGGCCCGGCGCAAGCAGATTGAAAACGCCTACCTTCAGGAACTGATGCTGACGGTGGAAACCCTGGAAGGTTTTCAGTCGCCTGAACAGCTCCACGCCACCCTGGAAGCCCTTGAACACATCGCGTTTATTCTTGAAGGCATGCACGACAACGTGCGTCAGGCGTTTGTGCTGTATTACCTCGAAGACCTGACCCAGCAGCAAATCGCCCGCCAACTGAAACTGTCGGAGCGTACGGTCCGCAAATACTTGATCCAGGCCCTGTTGCATTGCAGCCACAGCGTGGACATCTGAGCCGCGCATGCCTGACTCCCGCCAACAGATCGACGAACAAGCCGCCGAATGGATGCTTCGCCTGCACGAAGGTGAATTGACCGAGGCCCAGCGCCAGGCATTCGAACGCTGGAAGCAGCAAGGCCCACAACACGCCGCTTCCGCCGCGCGCATGGAAGACGTGGTTGCACGGATGCAGGCCCTGCGCGGGCAAAAAGCCCCGGCGCGGGCGGCCTTGAACGCCGCGTTTCCACGGCCCGGGAAAACCCGCAAGCACTACGGCCGCGCGCTGGTATTGGCGTGCAGCCTGGCCCTTCCCGCTGTGGCGCTGCTCTACAGCCCTTACCCACAACAGTGGATGGCCGATGTGCACAACGGCCCCGGCGAGTGGAAAACCCTGCGCCTGGCGGACAGCTCCACGCTGACGTTGAACGGCATCAGTGCGGCGAACCTGTATTTCGACAACCGGCAGCGCCGCATCGAACTGCTGCAAGGCGAGATCCTGGTAGAAGTGGCTCACGATCGCGAGCGGCCATTTGTGGTGCAGACCGCCCAAGGCACCCTGCGCGCGTTGGGCACGCGGTTTGTGGTCAGGCGCGAAGGCGATGTGACCGTGCTGAGCATGCTCGAATCCCGCGTGGCGGCAAAAAGCGCGAATGGCCAGCAGACGCTGGAAGTTGACGCCGGCTCGCAGGTGCAGGTCAGCGCGGACGCCGTGCGTTTGTCTGGGAGCATCGACCCGGCGAGCGTCAACGACGCCTGGCACCGCCATCAACTGGTGGTGGATAACCGGCCGTTGCCGGAAGTGCTGGACGAGATCGCCCGTCACCGTTCGGGCCGCTTGCAGTTTGATCGAGCCGCACTGGCGAATCTCAAGGTCTCGGCCGTACTGCCTCTGGACGACACCGACCGCACCTTGCAGATGCTGGCCCAAACCCTGCCCATCAAGCTAAGAACCTTTACCCCGTGGCTGGTGATCGTCAGCCCGGGCACCGAAAGTAAAAAATAATTATTCGCATTGCTTCCGCTTTTTTCCGGGCTGCCCGTCAAGGAAGGTATATCGATCAACTAAAGGACTGCCTTCACCATGCCCATCCCTTCCCACCCACGTCGGCGCCTGTTGAGTTGCGCGCCGCTGACGCTCACGCTGCTCACGACGACATTGCTGAATATCCACTTGGCCCAGGCCGACACGGTCAATGTCGCGGCACAAGCCTATGACATTCCTGCGGGGCCACTGGGCGCCACACTCAATCGGTTTGCCCAGCAAGCAGGCGTGGCCATTGTGTTCCAGTCCCAGAACCTGGCGGGGCTGAATGGGCCGGGGCTGAAGGGCACTTACAGTGTGGACGCGGGGTTCGACAGGTTGCTTCAAGGCAGTGGCTACCGGGTGATCAAAGGCAATCAGGTGTACGCAGTGGAAGCCATTCCTTCGGCTACTGGCGCCATGGAGCTGGGCCCGACGCAGGTCAGCTCCAACCAGTTGGGCAACGTTACTGAAGGGACTGACTCCTACACTCCAGGCAGCATTGCGACGGCGACACGACTGGTGTTGACCCCCAAGGAAACCCCGCAATCGGTAACCGTGGTCACCCGCAAACACATGGATGACTTCGGCCTGAATAACGTCGACGACGTGATGCGCCACACCCCGGGCATCACCGTGTCGGCCTTCGACACCGACCGCACCAACTACTACGCCCGCGGTTTCTCCATCAACAACTTTCAGTACGACGGCATTCCTTCCACCGCGCGCAACGTTGCCTATTCGGCGGGTAATACCCTGAGCGACATGGCGATCTATGACCGGGTCGAGGTGCTTAAAGGCGCCACCGGCCTGCTCACCGGTGCGGGCTCGCTGGGGGCCACGATCAACCTGGTGCGCAAGAAGCCCACGGCAGATTTCCAGGGCCATGCAAGCCTCGGCGCGGGCTCCTGGGATAACTACCGCAGCGAACTGGATGTGAGCGGCCCGATGACCGAAAGCGGCAACGTGCGTGGCCGAGCGGTCGCGGCCTATCAGGACAAGCGCTCGTTCATGGACCGTTACTCACGCAAAAGCCCGGTGTACTACGGCATCATGGAGTTCGACCTGTCCCCCGACACGATGCTGACCGTGGGTGGCGACTATCAGGACAGCTTGCCCACCGCCTCGAGCTGGTCCGGCAGCTTCCCGCTGATCAACGCCAATGGCGATCGCAATAGCGTAAACCGCTCGTTCAACAACGCCGCGAACTGGAGCAGTTGGGAGCAATACACCCGTACCGCCTTCGCCATGCTTGAACATGACCTCGGCAACGGCTGGGTCACCAAGCTGCAACTGGACCACAAGATCAACGGCTACCATGCGCTGATGGCTTCGATTCAGGGTGACGAGCCACGGGCAGACGGCACCGCACAGATCACTTCGCAAAAATACACCGGGGAAACCGTCAGCGACTCCGCCGACCTGTACGCAAGCGGCCCCTTCAGCCTGGGCGGCCGTGAGCATGAACTGGTGGTGGGCGGCTCCATCGGCATTTCCGACTGGAACGGCAAGGGCTACTGGAACCTCGCCCCCAACCTCGTCGACTTCAATAACTGGCACGGTCACGCCCCCCAACCCTACTGGGGCGCGCCGCAGCAATACATCGATGACACCATTCGCCAGACCGGCGCCTATATGACCACGCGCCTGAACCTGGCCGATGACCTGAAGCTGCTGCTCGGGGGACGGGTGGTCAATTATCACCTGACCGGCAATAACCCGTCCTACCGCGAGACCGGACGCTTTGTGCCGTATGTGGGCGTGGTGTACGACCTGAATGAAACCTACTCGGTCTACGCCAGCTACACCGATATCTTCATGCCCCAGGAAAACTACAACCGCGACCGGCAGAACCAATTGCTTGAGCCGGACGAAGGCAAGAACTATGAACTGGGCCTGAAGGCTGATTTCTTCGACGGCCGGCTGAACGCCAGCGCGGCGTATTTCGAGATCCACGAAAACAACCGCGCCGTTTCCGACGACGACTACAACAACCTGAAACCTACGCCGCAGAACTATGCCTACAAGGGCACCAAGGCCGTCACCAAGGGCTATGAGCTGGAAGTGTCCGGCGAGCTGAGCCCGGGCTGGCAGATTCAGGCCGGCTACACCCACAAGGTGGTGCGTGACGACCAGGATCTGAAGATTTCCACGTTCGAGCCTGAAGACCAGGTCAAGCTGTACACCACCTATAAGCTCAAGGGAGACCTGGACAAGCTGACCGTCGGCGGTGGCGTGCGCTGGCAGAGCGTCGGCTGGCAGGACATCTACAACACCCCCCATGGCGGTTATGAAGAGTTTTCCCAGGAAGCGTACTGGCTGGTGGACCTGATGACCCGCTACCAGATCACCAAGAACGTGTCGGCGACGCTGAACGTCAACAACCTCTTCGACAAGTCCTACTACACCAACATCGGCTTCTATAACTCTGCCGCTTATGGTGAGCCACGCAACTTCATGGTCACCACCCGCTGGGATTTCTAAACGCATAAAAAAACGCCCCCGATCACGGCACGTGATCGGGGGCGTCTTTTTGACCGGCGGTTTTATAAGCCCCAGACAGCAAAAAGCCCGCTCAATAAGCGGGCTTTCCGTGGTACCTGGCGTTCAGCGTTCCAGGTGACCGAATATGGCGCAGCGGACGGGACTCGAACCCGCGACCCCCGGCGTGACAGGCCGGTATTCTAACCGACTGAACTACCGCTGCGCGTAACACTAGAAGCGAATGGTGGGTGATGACGGGATCGAACCGCCGACCCTCTGCTTGTAAGGCAGATGCTCTCCCAGCTGAGCTAATCACCCTTCACTTTCGGTGTGGCGCGCATTCTACGGAGCGACCCAGGGTCTGGCAAGCACTTTCTTAAATAATTTTTTTCAGGCCTTCCAATGGCTTAGCGAGGGTTGGCCTATGGCGCCATGAGGAGAATAATGCCCCCCTTTGTATATAAGGAGAGACTCACCCCATGTGGTTCAAAAACCTGCTTATCTATCGCCTGACCCAAGATCTGCCTGTTGATGCCGAGGCGTTGGAAACTGCACTGGCCACCAAACTGGCGCGCCCTTGTGCAAGCCAGGAGTTGACCACTTACGGTTTCGTCGCCCCTTTCGGTAAAGGTGAAGACGCGCCCCTGGTGCACGTCAGCGGTGATTTCCTGCTGATCGCGGCGCGCAAGGAAGAACGCATCCTGCCGGGTAGCGTGGTGCGTGATGCGGTGAAGGAAAAGGTCGAAGAGATCGAAGCCGAGCAAATGCGCAAGGTCTACAAAAAGGAACGCGACCAGATCAAGGATGAAATCATCCAGGCCTTCCTGCCGCGTGCGTTTATCCGTCGCTCGTCGACCTTCGCCGCCATCGCGCCTAAACAGGGCCTGATCCTGGTGAACTCGGCCAGCCCGAAACGTGCCGAAGACCTGCTGTCCACCCTGCGTGAAGTGATCGGCACCCTGCCGGTACGTCCGCTGACCGTGAAAACCGCACCAACCGCCATCATGACCGACTGGGTCACCACCCAGAAACCGGCCGATGACTTCTTCGTCCTCGACGAATGCGAACTGCGTGACACCCACGAAGACGGCGGCATCGTGCGTTGCAAGCGCCAGGACCTGACCGGCGAAGAGATCCAGCTGCACCTGACCACCGGCAAAGTCGTGACCCAATTGTCCCTGGCCTGGCAGGACAAACTGTCCTTCATGCTGGACGACAAAATGACCGTCAAGCGCCTGAAGTTCGAGGACCTGCTGCAGGATCAGGCTGAACAGGACGGCGGCGATGAAGCGCTGGGCCAACAGGACGCCAGCTTTACCCTGATGATGCTGACGTTTGGCGACTTCCTGCCGGCGTTGGTTGAGGCCTTGGGCGGTGAAGAGACCCCACAGGGCATCTAAGTCTTAAGTGGGCACAGTCAATGTGGGAGCTGGCTTGCCTGCGATGCGGGCACCTCGGTTTATCCGTTACACCCGGGTGATGCTATCGCAGGCAAGCCAGCTCCCACAGTTGATCGGGTTAGCACTTCCAGCATTCTAATAACAAGGACCATCCCCATGCGCGCACTCGCCGCCTTGAGCCGTTTCGTCGGCAATACCTTCGCCTACTGGGTGCTGATTTTTGCCGTGCTCGCGTTCCTGCAACCGGCCTGGTTTATCGGCCTCAAGGGCGCCATCGTGCCGCTGTTGGGCCTGGTGATGTTCGGCATGGGGCTGACCCTCAAACTTGAAGATTTCGCTGAAGTCGCGCGTCATCCGTGGCGCGTGGCATTGGGCGTGGTCGCGCATTTCGTGATCATGCCGGGCGTCGCCTGGCTGCTGTGCCAGGTCTTTCACCTGCCACCGGAAATTGCCGTCGGTGTGATACTCGTCGGCTGCTGCCCGAGCGGCACCTCCTCCAATGTCATGACCTGGCTGGCCCGGGGCGACCTGGCGCTGTCGGTGGCCATCGCCGCCGTCACCACCTTCCTCGCCCCGCTGCTGACGCCCGCGCTGATCTGGCTGCTGGCTTCGGCCTGGTTGCCGGTGTCGTTCATGGAGTTGTTCTGGTCGATCCTGCAAGTGGTGTTGCTGCCGATCGTGCTTGGCGTGGTAGCGCAACGATTGCTGGGCGCCCGTGTACGCCATGCCGTAGAGGTATTGCCGCTGGTGTCGGTGGTCAGCATCGTGGCGATCGTGGCCGCCGTGGTGGCGGCCAGCCAGGCGAAGATTGCCGAGTCGGGCCTGCTGATCATGGCCGTGGTGATCCTGCACAACAGCTTTGGTTTCCTGCTGGGCTACTTCACCGCCCGTGTGTTCGGGCTGCCGCTGGCGCAACGCAAATCCCTGTCGCTGGAAGTGGGCATGCAGAACTCCGGCCTGGGCGCCGCATTGGCGAGTGCGCATTTCTCGCCGCTGGCGGCGGTGCCGAGCGCGCTGTTCAGCGTCTGGCACAATATTTCCGGGGCGTTGCTCTCAACGTACTTCCGGCGGATGAGCGAAAAGGAAGACCGCGAACTGCTGGCGAGCAAGTCCGAAACTTGATCACCTGATCAATATTCGGCACTCTATCGGGCTTCGCGTGGACGACCTCGCGACGCTATCGCGCGATTAATTCAGGGGACGACCCCGCCTTATAGAAGCGAGGTCATCATGTCCTGGATCATTCTGTTTTTTGCCGGACTGTTTGAAGTCGGCTGGGCCGTCGGATTGAAGTACACCGACGGTTTCAGCAAGCCACTGCCTACGGCCCTGACGATTGCCGCCATGGCCATCAGCCTGGGGTTGCTGGGGCTGGCCATGAAGGAGCTGCCGCTGGGCACCGCCTATGCCATCTGGACCGGTGTCGGTGCAGTGGGCACGGTGATTGCCGGGATTATCCTGTTCGGGGAATCCATGGCGCTGTTTCGACTGGCCAGTGTCGCGTTGATTATCTGTGGGCTGATCGGGCTCAAGATCAGCGCTTAGGCTACTACCGCCTTCGCGAGCAAGCCCGCTCCCACACTTGACCGAGTTGCTCAGTAGAACGCGGTCACCTGTGGGAGCTGGCTTGCCTGCGATGAGGCCGTCAAATACAGCAGAAAACTACCTGACACCCCCACGCAATTCCCCCACAACCCCATGCAAAGCCTCGGGCGTCGCCGCCTCCACGGTCACTGGCGCGCCAGCCACCAACGTCACCCGCGACCAGATCCGATGAAAGAACCCCTTGTTCGGATCGCGACTGAAGAAACTCCCCCACAACCCCTGCAGCGCCATCGGAATCACCGGCACTGGCGTCTCTTCAAGAATCCGCGTGACGCCGCTCCGGAACTCGTTCATCTCGCCATCGGAGGTCAATTTGCCTTCCGGGAAGATGCACACCAGCTCGCCGTCTTTCAGGTAGTGGGCAATACGCTGGAACGCCTTTTCGTAGATCTGGATGTCCTCATGCCGCCCGGCAATCGGAATCGCCCCGGCGGTACGGAAGATGAAGTTCAGCACTGGCAGACGATAGATCTTGTAATACATGACAAAGCGAATCGGCCGACGCACCGCGCCGGCGATCAGCAGCGCATCGACAAACGATACGTGGTTGCACACGAGCAGTGCCGCGCCTTCGTCCGGGATCAGGTCGAGGTTTTTATGCTCGACGCGGTACATGGAATGGCCCAGCAGCCAGATCATGAAACGCATGGTGAACTCGGGCACGATCTTGAAGATGTAGGCGTTGACCGCGATGTTCAGCAGCGACACCACCAGGAACAACTCGGGGATCGACAGCTTGGCCATGCTCAGCAGCACAATCGAGACAATCGCCGAGACCACCATGAACAGCGCGTTGAGGATGTTGTTGGCCGCGATCACCCGTGCACGCTCGTTCTCGGCGGTACGCGACTGGATCAGCGCGTACAGCGGCACGATATAGAAGCCGCCGAATACGCCGAGGCCGAGGATATCGAACAATACCCACCACGCTTGGCCATAGCTCAGCACCGCGATCCAGTCGTTGGCCTGGACGTTCTGCGGGAAACCGCCGGAATGCCACCACAGCAACAGGCCGAACACAGTGAGGCCGAAGGAGCCGAACGGTACCAGACCGATTTCCACCTTACGCCCGGACAACTTCTCGCACAGCATCGAGCCCAGGGCGATACCCACCGAGAACACCGTGAGGATCAGCGTGACCACCGTCTCATCGCCATACATCCATTCCTTGGCGTAGGCGGGGATTTGCGTCAGGTAGATCGCGCCGACAAACCAGAACCACGAGTTACCGACAATCGAGCGCGACACCGCCGGTGTCTGACCCAGGCCCAGTTTCAGGGTGGCCCAGGACTGGCTGAAGATATTCCAGTTCAGGCGCATCTCCGGGCTGGAAGCCGCTGCGCGAGGAATGCTGCGACTGGCCAGGTAACCCAGCACCGCGATGCCGACGATGGCGGTCGACACCACCGGCGCGTAATGGGTGGAAGACATCATGATCCCGGCGCCGATGGTGCCGGCAAGAATCGCGAGGAACGTGCCCATTTCCACCAGGCCGTTGCCACCCACCAGCTCATCTTCGTGCAGCGCCTGGGGCATGATCGAGTACTTCACCGGCCCGAACAGGGCCGAATGCGTGCCCATGGCAAACAACGCCAGCAGCATCAACTCCAGGTGGTTGAACATGAAGCCCACCGCCCCCACGGACATGATCACAATCTCGCCGATCTTGATCACCCGGATCAGCGCGTCCTTGTTGAATTTCTCGCCAAATTGCCCGGCCAGGGCCGAGAACAGGAAGAACGGCAGGATAAACAGCAAGGCGCACAGGTTGACCCAGATCGAGCGGTCGCCCTCGATGGTCAGCTTGTAGAGAATCGCCAGGATCAACGACTGCTTGAAGATATTGTCGTTGAACGCCCCGAGGGACTGGGTAATGAAGAACGGCAGGAAACGCCGTTTGCGCAGCAAAGTGAATTGCGAGGGGTGGCTCATCGTCCGTGTTCCTGCGTGGCCTGAGACTGTTATCGCCTTTAGGCTGTTATAGAAAGTCAGGCCACGACTTTACCTAATCCCGATTACTTATTCGCTAGTCCCGCAATGCAAGGCGATACAAAAAGCTCGCCTTTATAGGCGCCCTGCACGGTGCGCTTGGCCACGATCAGCCACATCAGCGCCAACGCCGCCACCAGCACACTGCCGACGATACTGAAGAAGCCCAGGTGCAAGGTGCTCGCCAGTTTCAGCGTGGCCAGCGAGTACACGCCCAACGGGAAGGTGAAACCCCACCAGCCAAGGTTGAACGGAATGCCGGCCCGCAGGTAACGCACGGTGATCAGCACCGCGATCAGCATCCACCACAAACCGAACCCCCACAGGGTGATACCGGCGATCAGACCAATACCATTGGCCATTTCACCGACGCCGGGCAAACCGTTGGCGGCGAAGATGGCAGGCGCATCACCGCCCAACACCAGCATGCCCAGGGCACCAGTGCCGATGGGGCCAAGCGCCAGCCAGCTCGACGCGGCCATATTGGCGTGGGGCAGTTTATGCAGGGCCATGCGCAGCATGAGGATGGTCAGGATGCTGAACGCCACCGGCAGGGAAAACGCCCACAGCACGTAGCTGGTCACCAGCATTACCAATTGCGAATGGGCGTCGGCCAGGTGCGGCGCCAGCAAGCCACCGCTGGCGGCGGCGACCTCGGCCGCCACCACCGGCAACAGCCACACGGCGGTCATCTGGTCGATGCTGTGTTCCTGGCGGGTGAACATCATGAACGGGATCAACACCCCGCAGGCCAACGCCATCGCCACGTCCAGCCACCACAGCACTTCGGCCAGGTGCACCACGCCATCGCCCCAGCGCGGCAAGCCGAACAGCAGAAAGCCATTGATGATGGTCGCCAGGCCCATGGGGATGGTGCCGAAAAACATCGACACCGTGGAGTGCCCGAAAATGCGCCGCGCCTCGTGGAAAAACATCACCCAGCGGGCCGCGTACAGCACGCTGAACAGCACAAACAGGCCGATGGTAAACAGCCACAGCCCTTCGGCGATGGCATGCAACCCCGGCACGTTGACCGGCAATTGTGCCAGCGCCAACGCCAGCACCCCGGTGCCCATGGTGGCGGCAAACCAGTTGGGGGTGAACTGGCGAATCACTTCCCGGGGACGGGTCAGGTGACTGAACGGTTTCAAACGGCTTTGAAGGGTATTGGGGCAAGTCATGGTGAAATCCTCTTCCTCGCATGAGGTTGAGACCATGGTAGAACCGAATCGAATATCTATATAACGGGTAATATCTCTAACTGTTATCTACTTTATAGATATGCAGTCAAACACTGCCCTCGGATTCAATCACCAGGATCCGCGCCGGGCCCTGTGGATGGGCCACGTGCTCGGTGCCGACGCTGGCGTAAAAGATGTCGCCGACCTGCAACAAAACAATCTGTTCGGTTCCGTTTTCGCGGTAGTGCATCTGAACCTCGCCATCCAGCACCACGAACACTTCTTCCCCGTCATTGATGTGCCAGCGGTAGGGCTGGTCGGTCCAGTGCAAACGGGTGGTGATGCCGTTCATGTTGGCGATGTCCAGCGCCTCCCAGGCGCGGCTTCCGGTGAAGTCCTTGCTGTGGATGATCTTCATGCGTGAATCCCAAGGCGTACTACGGGTGGCGGATTATTACCGAATCAATTGCCCGCCGTCGCCCTGCTCCTCGCCAAATCCTGCAACAGCAGCGCAACCAAAGCGCCGAGCGCCAGTACGATCAACACCACGCCATAACCGTCCGTGGTGGCGATCAAGCCGAAGCTGCGGGTGAGGTTGCCCGCCAACAGCGACGGCACGCAGAACGCCAGGTAACTCAGCACATAGAACGCCGACATCAAACCGGCCCGTTCATGGGGCAAAGCCAACGGCAAGACGCTGCGCAGTGCGCCGAGGAAACCCGAGCCAAAGCCGCCGCCGGCAATCAGCGTGGCGACGAAAAACAACGGCAGGCTGGCGCTGTGGACGGCTGTAAGGATCAGCGCGACACCCACCGCCAGCAGCACGGCGCCCAAGCGCAGGACCTTGTCCGCCGGACGGTTGCGCAGGCTGAAAATCATCACCGCCCCGCTCAACGTCAACACCGCGACAAGCCCGCCGCCGATCAGGTTCGAGGTAGACCCGGTCGCCGCTCGCACCAGCGAGGGCGCCAGGGACAGGTAGAAACCGCCCATGGCCCACACTGCCACATCCACCGGCAGCGAGATCCACAACGCGCGCCGCGCCTGGGGCGGTACATGCAAGGTCGGCCACAGCGAGGCCAGCGCGCCCGGGATCCGGCTGACCGTTTCCGGCAGGCGCCACACATAGATCGCCTGTGCCAGCATCAAGCCGAGCAAGGTCCAGTAAATCAAGGTGGTTGGCATCGGCGCGAACTCCACCAGCAGGCTACAGCCCATGGCGCCGCAGGCCATGCCCAGCAAAGGCGCTACGCTGTTGATCAGCGGGCCTTGCTGACGGTCAGTGTCGAGCAATGCGGCGCCCAATACGGCAGTGGCCATGCCGGTGGCAAAGCCTTGTACCGTGCGAGCCGCAATCAACCAGCCGACGCTGTCGGCATTGATAAACAGCAGCATTGCCAGCATATCGAGGAGCAGCGCAGCAAAGATTACCGGCTTGCGCCCCAGGTGGTCCGACAGTGAACCCACGGTCAACAGGGCCGCCAGCAGGCTCAAGGCGTAGATACCGAACACCAGGGTCAGCATGGCTGCCGAAAAATGCAGGCCTTCCTGATAGAGGTGGTACAACGGCGTCGGCGCGCTGGAGGCGGCGAGGAACGTCAGCAAGGTGATCGCCAGGAACACCAGGCTGGAACGATGGGAAGTAACGCTGGACATGGGCACGCTCCGCTAAAGCTAATATTTTGCTTTTGCGAAGTGTGCTACCGGATGGCGCTTAAAGCAAATTCTTTGTGTTAAGGTTTTACGCATGGCGATAAAAGAAGGCCTCCGCCCGGGGGGCCGTAGTGCCCGGGTACAAGAATCCGTTCATTCGGCGGTGCGCGAATTGCTCGACGAGCAGGAGCGTTCCAGCGTGACCGTGCCGCAGATAGCCGCCCGTGCGGGTGTCACGCCCTCGACCATCTACCGCCGCTGGGGCGACCTTGCTGCGCTGCTGGCTGATGTCGCCATGGCTCGTCTGCGTCCGGACAGTGAGCCGGCTAACACTGGCAGCCTGCGCGGAGACCTGCGGGCCTGGGGTGAGCAATATCGCGATGAAATGAGTTCGGATCTTGGCCGGGAGATGATGCGCGATGTGCAATGCAGCCAGGCGCCGGGGTATTGCGTGGGGATTCTCACCGGGCAGCTGGAAATCATTCTGGATCGCTATCCGGGCGACGCTGAAACTGCCCCCAGTGTGGATCGGCTGATTAACCTGATCGTCGCGCCTACCGTTTTTCGCAGTCTGTTTTCTACCGTGCCGCTGCAGGTGGAAGAGCTGCATGAGTTGATTGAGTTGGCTTTGCAGCGGTGAGTGGGGTTTGTGGCTTGGGTGTATATCCATTTTTTGGGTGATGGCTTCGATTGGTTCCGCTCTTACAGCGGGTCACTTTTGAAAGGAGCCCAAAAGTAACCAAAAGGCTCTTGCCCCACCACTCGGCACCTCGCTCAGGCTCGGTGTGCCCTCTCTCCGGTACTACTGCGTGGGCCGCCGCGACGGGGCGTCCCTGCCCCGTCGCGGCTAAACCGGCGTCCTGCCGGTTTACCCGCTCCGTACTACCTGCGTTCGGCCAGCGTGGTTTAACGGGGCGCCTAAAATCAAGATCAAAAGCAGATCAACAGCACAGCGGCGTACAGGCCGGCTTGAGTGGTGTGAAGCAAAAGCAAAATCAAAATCTAAAGCGGCCACGATCCCCTGTAGGAGCTGGCTTGCCTGCGATGGCATCAACTGGATGTACCTGAAAAACCGAGTTGTCTGCATCGCAGGCAAGCCAGCTCCCACAGAAAAAGCAGAGCCGCAGCAGTTTCAGATTTGGTTTTCCGCTTTTGGTTTTTGATCTGGCTTCTACCACTCAAGCCGGCCTGTAGGCCGCTGTGCTCTTGCTTTTGATCTTGATCTGGCTCTGACTGCCCCAATAAGCCCGAGGCCGAACGCAGGGATTGAGGAGCGGGTAAACCGGCAGGACGCCGGTTTAGCCGCGACGGGGCAGGGACGCCCCGTCGCGGCGGCCCGCGGAGCAATGCCGGAGTGAGGGAACACCGAGCCTAGGCGAGGTGCCGACAGGCGGGGCAGAGCGTTTTGGTTACTTTGCCGCTTTTGCAAAGTGACTCGCTGTAAGAGCGAAACCCTAAGCCGCCGTTACGCAAACAACGGATATACCCCCCCAACCAAACGCAAAAAAAAAACGGCCTCATCTGAAGGCCGTTTTTCATTACATCTCAACGCTTAGGTGCGCATCCCACGCCCACTCACCAGCAACCGCGCACAACCCACATACAGCACCACAGTCGCCACCAGCATAAACGTGATCGCCACACTGATCTTGATATCCGACACGCCCAAGATGCCATAGCGAAACGCGTTAACCATGTGCAAAACCGGGTTGGCCAACGACACCGTCTGCCAGAACGGCGGCAGCAAGGTGATCGAATAAAACACCCCACCCAGATACGTCAGCGGCGTCAGCACAAACGTCGGAATAATCGAAATGTCATCAAAGTTACGCGCAAACACCGCGTTGATGAACCCCAGCAACGAAAAGATCGTCGCCGTCAGCACCACCACCAGCAAGGTGATCCCTAGGTGATGCACCTGCAAATGGGTAAAGAACAACGACAGCAGCGTCACGATCACCCCGACCATCAACCCGCGCAGCACACCACCCAGGGTGTAGCCGATCAGGATCGTATGGGGCGACACCGGCGACACCATCAATTCCTCGATGGAACGCTGGAACTTGCTACCAAAAAAACTCGACACCACGTTGCCGTAGGAGTTGGTGATCACCGACATCATGATTAACCCCGGCACGATGTATTCCATATAGGTGAAACCACCCATATCACCAATCTGCCGACCAATCAGGTTGCCGAAAATGACAAAGTACAAAACCATAGTGATCGCCGGCGGCAGCAGGGTTTGCGGCCAGATCCGGGTAAAGCGCTTCACTTCGCGGTAGACGATAGTCTGCAGCGCGACAAGGTTGGGTTGCAGTTCCGAACTCATACCGCCACCTTCGCCAGATTTTTCTCCACCAGGGACACGAACAACTCCTCAAGGCGATTGGTTTTGTTACGCAGGCTCAGCACTTCGATGTTCTGGGTGGCCAGTTGGCCGAACAACGCGGTGATGCCCACGGCTTTGTCTACCTGTACTTCCAGGGTGTGGCTGTCCACCAGGCGGTTCGGGTAACCGATCAACTGCGGTGGCACCGACATGTTGTTCTTCAGGTCGAGCAGGAAGGTCTCGACGTGCAACTGGCTCAGCAAGTTACGCATGCTGGTGTTTTCGACGATGGTGCCGTGGTCGATGATGCCGATGTTGCGGCACAGCTGCTCAGCCTCTTCCAGGTAGTGCGTGGTGAGGATGATGGTGATGCCTTTCTGGTTCAGCTCGGTGAGGAACGTCCACATCGAGCGACGCAGCTCGATGTCCACACCCGCCGTGGGTTCGTCGAGGATCAGCAGGCGCGGTTCGTGAACCAGGGCTCGGGCGATCATCAGGCGGCGCTTCATGCCGCCGGACAGGGAACGCGAAGGCACGTCGCGCTTGTCCCACAGGCCCAGTTGGGTGAGGTATTGCTCGGCGCGTTCCTTGGCGATCTTCGGCGGGATGCCGTAGTAACCGGCCTGGGTCACGACGATGTCGAAGGTCTTTTCAAACTGGTTGAAGTTGAACTCCTGGGGCACCACGCCGATGCTGCGCTTGAGCGCCGCCGGGGATTTGTCCAGGTCGTTGCCAAAGATATTCACCGTACCGGTGGTCTTGTTGACCAGCGTCGAGAGAATGCCGATGGTGGTGGATTTGCCGGCGCCGTTGGGGCCGAGCAAGGCGAAGAAATCACCTTCGGCGACGTCCAGATCGATACCACTCAGGGCCTGGAAACCGTTGCCGTAGGTTTTGGTTAGCTGCCGGATGGACAGAGCGGAACTCATATCGGATTACGCACCAAAGAAAAGGAATAGAATTGTTACATGAGGGCAGACCGCACGGAATACAACGGCTGCGCGTGACAAGCATGGTGCTTGTCCGCGCCGCACAAGTACAGTCACCCGTATTAATAGTGGGTATCAGGTCAACGCGGTCATGACCGATTTCTGGTAGGCCGGACGCTGGCGCAGGCGCTGGTACCAGGCCTCCAGGTTCGGCATCGACGGGCGCTCTATGGGTATTTCGAACCAGGCATAAATGAAGCTGCCCAAGGGGATATCGCCCATGCCGATCTCGCTGCCGGACAGGTAAGGTTGCGCGGCCAAGGCCTGATCCACCGTCTGCAAGACATCGATGCAGGCCTGGCGACCGGCGTTGATGGTGTCCCAGTTCTGCTTTTCAGCCGGCGTCCGCAGCACGCCCCAGAACACGGTCTTGAATGGTTCGGCCAGGGTCGAGGTGGTCCAGTCCATCCACTTTTCGGCGTTGGCCCGGGCTTGCAGGTCGCTGGGGTACCAATTCGAATCCGGCGCATGTTTGGCGGCCAGATAACGCACGATGGTGTTGGATTCCCACAGCACAAAGTCGCCATCTTCAATCATCGGCACCCGGCCGTTGGGGTTCAGTGCGCGGTATTGCGGCGTGTCGACCACACCAAAAGCCCCGCCCGCATCAATTGCCTCATAGTCCAGGCCGAGTTCCTCGGCGCACCACAGTGCCTTCCTGACATTTGACGAATTTTTACGACCCCAGATTTTCAGCATGACCGCCCCGATTTTGAAAAAGATGGTTGGATGAATGCCGGGGCAGCATACGCCGGATCACGTCCGGCTTAAATCACTCTGCATGTCCCCCAACAGGATCGGCATCTGCTCGCCAAACAGGTGCGGGTAACATTTCTGAATGTGGGCGAAGAAGAATTCCTCGGGTACCTCGGCAAATTGCCCATGGTCCACCACGTATTCCATGGAGCGCTGGCCCTTGCGGTTGAAGGCGTGGAAAACACTGTCGTGGATGCCGTCGAAATCCAGCGGCGGCACATCGAACAGTTCGCACAGTTGCTGGTTGAATGCGGGCGTAGCCTTCACCCAACGGCCGTCCAGATACAGCTCGGTATAGCCATGCATGGCAAATACGTCACTTCTGAGCAGCTCGATCAAACGCGGCGTGGACAGGTGATTGCGCACGTCGGCCAGACCGATGCGCGCCGGGATCCCGCAGTGCCTTGCACACGCCGCCAACAGCGTCGCCTTGGGCACGCAATAACTCTCGCCGGCGGCCAATGCAAAGCTGCCGCTGAGGGTTTGCGGGTCGCGGCTGAAGGTGTAGGGGTTGTAGCGCACCGCCTCGCGCACGGCGTAGTAAAGACTGACTGCCTGGTCACGGGGCGCGGTACTCGAACCGCGATGTTTTTCGGCGAACTCCACCACCGCAGGGTGGTCACTATCGATGAAGCGGCCGGGATTCAAGTACGCATTCATGAGGTTAATCTCCGAGGCAAGCCTGGAGTCTAACCACAGGCCTGACCCAGGGATAACGACGATTCGGCCAAATGTCGGCGCCTGGTGGTGATCGTCCCCGGCACACCACGTAACACCCTCGTCACCCTGCTTTTTCGGATGCCGACTAAGCTCAGAGGTGATTTCGCACCTGGTTTCACGGAGGATTGAATATGCTGTTGTTGTGGATACTGGTTCTGGTGGTCGGCGTTGCCTACCTGGCACACCGGCGCACTGCGCCCCTGCCCGCCATTGGCGTGGTGGCCGTCTACCTGCTGGCGATGGGCGCCTTCAGCCACGCACCAGGCTGGTTGCTGCTGATCTTCTGGGTGCTGATCGCCCTGGTGGCCGCCCCGCTGCTGCTGCCCGACCTGCGCCGCAAGTACTTCACCGCGCCGCTGTTCAACTGGTTCCAGAAAGTCCTGCCGCCGATGTCCGAGACCGAGCGCGACGCCATCGACGCCGGCACCGTGTGGTGGGACGGCGAGCTGTTCAGCGGCCGCCCCGACTGGGACAAGCTGCTGGCCTATCCCAAAGCGCAATTGACCGAAGAAGAACAAGCCTTCATCGACGGCCCCACGGAAGAACTGTGCGCCATGGTCACCGACTGGGAAATCGGCCAGGCCATGGACCTGCCGCCCGCCGCCTGGGAACACATCAAGCAGCACGGCTTTTTCGCCCTGATCATCCCCAAGGAGTTCGGCGGCAAGGGTTTCTCCGCCTACGCCCACTCCCAGGTCGCGATGAAGCTGGCGACCCGCAGCGGCGACCTCGCCTCCACCGTCATGGTGCCCAACTCCCTGGGCCCCGCCGAATTGCTGCTGCATTACGGCACCGATGAACAACGCAACCATTACCTGCCCCGCCTGGCCCGTGGCGACGATATCCCGTGCTTTGCCCTGACTGGCCCGCTGGCGGGCTCCGATGCGGGCTCCATGCCCGACACCGGGGTGATCTGCAAAGGCGAATGGGAAGGCAAGGAAACCCTTGGCCTGCGCCTGAACTGGGAAAAACGCTACATCACCCTCGGCCCGGTAGCGACCTTGCTCGGCCTGGCGTTCAAGGCCCATGACCCGGACCACCTGCTGGGCGACGAAGAAGACCTCGGCATCAGCCTCGCGCTGATCCCCACCGACACCCCGGGCGTTGAAATCGGCCGCCGCCACCTGCCCCTGGGCGCCGCGTTCATGAACGGCCCCAACTCCGGCAAGGACGTGTTCATTCCCCTGGACTTCCTGATCGGTGGCCAGGAGATGCTCGGCAAGGGCTGGATGATGTTGATGAACTGCCTGTCGGTAGGCCGTTCGATTTCCCTGCCTGCCGTCGGCACCGGCGCGGCCAAGTTCACCAGCCTGGTGACAGGCCAATACGCCCAGGTGCGCGAGCAGTTCAACGTACCGCTTTCGGCCTTCGAAGGTATCCAGGAAGCCCTCGCCCGCATCGGCGGCAACGCGTGGCTGATGGACAGTGCCCGGATGCTCACCGCCAACGCGGTCGACCTGGGGGAAAAACCCTCGGTACTGTCGGCGATCCTCAAGTACCACCTGACCGAACGCGGTCGCGAGTGCATCAGCCATGCGATGGACGTGCATGGCGGCAAGGGCATCATCATGGGCCCCAACAATTACCTGGGCCGCAGCTGGCAAGGCGCACCGATCTTCATCACCGTGGAGGGCGCGAATATCCTCTCGCGCAACCTGATGATCTTCGGCCAGGGCGCGATTCGCTGCCATCCGTTCGTGCTCAAGGAAATGGCCCTGGCCGGTCGTGAGGACCATGACCAGGCGCTGAAGGAATTCGACGGCCTGCTGCTGCAACACATCGGGTTTGCCGTGAGCAACGCTGCCAGCACCCTGGTGCTGAACCTCGGCTTTGGTCACTTCGAAAAGGCCCCGGGCAACCGTTTGAGCCAGGGCTATTTCCGCGCACTCAACCGCCAGGCCGCTGCGTTTGCAATGCTGGCGGACCTGAGCATGATGCTGCTGGGCGGCGAATTGAAACGTCGCGAACGCCTGTCGGCACGCCTTGGTGATGTGCTGAGCCACATGTACCTGGCATCGGCTGCGCTCAAGCGTTATCACGACCTGGACTCGCCAGACCACCTGGAACCACTGTTCGCCTGGGCCATGGAAGAGAGCCTTGGCCACTCCGAGCGTGCACTGGATGAACTGCTGACCAACTTCCCGAGCAAGGTGTTGGGTTGTCTGTTGCGGGTGATCGTGTTCCCGTTCGGCCGCCGTCATAAAGGCCCGTCCGATGCACTGGATGCCGAGGTGGCCGCAGTGCTCGGTCGCGCCAAGGGTGACCCGACACTGGAAGCGGTGCTGGCGGGCTGCTATCGCCCACAGTCCGCAGAAGATCCGGTGGGCGCCTTGCAACATGCATACGACCTGCTGGCCGACAGCCATCCGTTGCAGAAAAAACTCCACGAGGGCCTCAAGAGCGGCCAGGTCAAACCGACCGCTGGCGAACACGCCATCGACGCCGCGCTGCATGCCGGCGTGCTGCAACCGGCCGAGGCGCAGACCTTGCGTGACGCTGAAGCGGCGCGACGCAAGGTGATCGACGTGGATGATTTCAGCAAGGAAGAGCTGAGCCAGGCAGAGGGAAAAGTCCGCTAATCCCAGCGGTCATATAAAAACGGGCAGAGTGCCCTGCCTCACAAATACTGATCCCTTTTGACGGCGTCTGTTGTCGTCATGCTGCGTTGCCGCTCCTCGCCATAGCACGCTATGACTCGTCGCGGCGCCTTGCCTGACAACAACAGCCACTCGTCAAAAGGAATCGTATTTGTGAGGCAAGGCACCGAGCTATATACTCTCGCGCCCGTTTTGCTCTTGAGGACTTATCTCGTGTCCAATGTCGTTGCCGATCATCTCGTCTTGCTCGACCACCTGCGCAGCATCCTGGTTGCCGTCGGCGAAGCCGAACAGGTTCCCGAGGAAAGCCACCTTCTGTTCCTGGAGCGCTTCGATGAACTGCGCGCCCTGCTGCCGATCGACCCGATCGAAAGCCAGTACCTGGGCCAGGACATGATGAGCCAGGTCATCCTGCGCTACCCGCAAATTGCTCACCTGGTGCCGCGCGACCTGCTGTGGTTCTTCGGTGGCGATTGCCTGCACTTCATGCCCGACGACGAACTGGACCTGTACCAGGCCCTGGAAGAGCGTCGCTTCGAAGCTGAACAAAACGATGAACCGTTCGACTGGAACCAGGAAAAGCAGTTGTTGGCCATGTCCAACGACCAGCCCAAGCACTGATCTGTAATGTGCTGAGGGGCTTACTGTGGTGAGCGGGCTTGCCCCGCGCTGGGCTGCGAAGCAGCCCCCCATCAAGATCACATCATTCTTTCAGACAGATCGAGGCGACAGGCTTTAGGGCCGCTTCGCAGCCCAGCGCGGGGCAAGCCCACTCACCACAAAAACCGCCTCATCACAAAAAACCGCCTCGGCACCTATCGTTTATGCAGCGTCGGCTCTTTAGCCATGCACTCCACCAGATAATCAATAAACACCCGCAACTTCGGCGGCAAATACCGCGTCGGTGAATGCAGCAACCACGCATCCCCGTGGTACGACGCAATAAAATCCCACCCCGGCAACACCTGCACCACGTCCCCCGCTTCCAGCGCATGCCGCGCCGTGAAATACGGCAAGCTGCCCATTCCCACATGCTGCAATACGGCATCCAGCCGCACCCCGGTGTGATTGGCTGCATAGCGCCCGCGCACGCCCACCGTCACCGCCTTGCTGCCCTGGCGAAATTTCCAGCGCGCATCCCCCGGCGTCTCCCCGAGGTAGATGCAACTGTGCTCCAGCAAATCATGGGGATGCTCTGGCGTACCGTGCTCGGCCAGGTACTGCGGCGTGGCGCAGACCAAGTGGTCGATGGGCAGCAGTTGGCGCCCCACCAAGCCCGGCGGCGGGCTGTCGGTGATGCGAATGCTCAAGTCGACATTGTCATCAATCAGGTCCACATGCCGGTCCTCAAGGATCAACTGCACATCAACCTTGGGATAACGCCGCAGAAACTCCGGCATATGCGGGTGCACCACAAAGCGCCCCACCGCCTTGGGCACGCTGACCCGCACCAGCCCTTCGGCCTCGTGGGTGTATTGCCCGCTGATTTCCATCACCGAGCGCGCAGCACTGACCATTTCCTGGCAGCGCTTGAACACTTCCTCCCCGCCTTCGCTGAGGCGCAATTTGCGCGTGGTGCGTTGCAGCAGGCGCGTCGCCAGGGCCTTTTCCAGGCGCGAGATGCTGCGGCTCACGGAGGACGGCGATGCCCCCAGTTGCCGCGCGGCTTCGGAGAAGCTGCCGGTTTCCACCACCTTGACGAAAATCGCCATTTCGCCCAGCAGCGGCAAGGGAAGATTGATGCTCATGACGCACAAGTCCATTGAGATTTGAACGGATTATCACCCATTGGCGCACTTCTTATACTGCCCGATAGAAACCCTGATGCGGATGTAAATGATGACCCAGCGCCTGTTCTTTACCCATGACCACCTGAATGCCGAACTTGAAGTGCTGGGATGCACACCCTTTGATGACCAGTTTGCGGTGATCCTGCAGTCCACGATCTTCCATCCCCAAGGTGGCGGCCAGCCATCCGATACCGGCTGGCTGGGGGAAAGCCAGGTATTGAAAGTGGTGCAGGAAGGCGATCGTGTCGTGCACTACGTCGACCGCCCCGTGGCAATCGGCCCCATACCGGCACGCGTCGATGAAGAGCGCCGCACCCTGCACACGCGCCTGCATTCGGCCGGGCATCTGATCGGCAATGCCGGCGAAACCCTGGGCTGGATGCCGATCAAGGCCCATCACTGGCCGGGCGAAGGCAAGATCACGTTTATTCGCGGTACCTCGGCTCAAGCGATGGACGCCGAGGCGATTCAACAGAAAGTTGATCAATGGGTCGCGGCCAACCTGCCACGCCATATGACACTGGATGAAGGCACCCGGGAAGTGGGTTTTGGCGAGCTGCCGGCCTATGCCTGCGGCGGGACGCATGTGCAGGCCTTGGGGGACGTAGGCCAGGTGAAGATCCTGGCCCTGTCCGAGAAAAAAGGGGCGCTGTCGGTGCGCTACAGCCTGGACTGACTAAACCGCAATCGCCCCCGCCCTGCCCGGCTCCACCACAAATGACGTGAGGGTCGAGACACTGGCATGTGGATCCCGGGGATCGGAAATCACCCGGAAGTTCGTCAGCATATTCGTCTCCTCGAGTGCCACCGACACGTAGCCGCGCTGGCGGCTGTCGAAGAACTTCACATGAGGGTTCAACGGCAAAATTGAGTTGAACGCCTCAAACGGCGGCCCGTCGGAGGTCACCGACGTGCCGACGAACTCGGTGGCGATAACTCGTGAGTCGGGGTTATTGGCATAGGCGTGCAGGTCGGTGGTCCAGAATGAGTGAATATCGCCGCCCCAGAACACCGGGTTACTCACGCGCCTGCGCTCGATAGACGCCAGCACCCGCTCGCGGGTTGCGATATAGCCATCCCAGCCATCTGTCCAATGGCCCAGTGCCTGGCTCTGGGGGTCACGCTGAATCAGCGGCGCCACCAGCAGGTCCTGGGCGATCACGTTCCACTGTGCCCGGGACTGCGCAAACCCTTGGTCCAGCCACGCCTCTTGCTCCCAGCCAAGCATCGTGCGCCGGGGATTGCGCAGGTCAATGCAGCTGTCATCCGCGATATGCCCCTTGCGACTCCCGTTCGCCGAAATACACGGCTGCTCGGAACGATACTGCCGGCCGTCCAGCACGTGGAAACGTGCCAACCGCCCGTAGTCCAGGCGCCGATACACACGCATGTCCGGCCCTCGCGGCAGGCTGCTCGCCCGCAGCGGCATATGTTCATAGAACGCCTGGTAGGCCGCCGCCCGCTGCTTGAGAAACGCCGCCACGGGGACGTTCGGGTCCTGGGACCACTGGCTGGCGTAGTCGTTTTGCACTTCGTGATCGTCCCAGGTCGCCACGCTGGGCGCCGCGGCATGCAGCGCCTGCAAATCCGGATCGGTCTTGTAGAGGGCGTAGCGGTTGCGGTAATCCGCAAGGCTCAGCGCATTGCCGCTGCCGTGGGAGCGAATGACCTTGCCGGAATCAGCCGCGTAGGAACTGTCGTAGATGTAGTCACCGAGGAAAAACACCAGGTCCGGCTGCTCGGCGGCCAAATGCCGATAGGCGCTGAAGTAGCCGCGCTCCCAATGGGAACAGGAGACAAAACCCAACCGGGCCGACGCCATGGCATGCACCGCTGGCGCCGTGCGCGACTGGCCTACCGGGCTTTGCGCGCCGAGGCCTTCAAACTGGTACCAGTAAGGCCGGCCTGCTTCCAACCCGGCGACTTCCACATGCACCGAGTGGGCGAAACGCTCGCTGGCCATGACCTCACCCCGGCGCACGATCCGCGTCATCGCCGCATCACTGGCCACCTTCCAGCGCACCGGCACCGCGCGACCCAATCCACCACGGCCGTCTGCGGCATTGAACAAGGGCGCGAGGCGCGTCCAGATTACGAAACCGTCCGGCAATGGATCGCCGGAAGCCACACCCAGGGTGAAGGGATAGTCGATGCCCGCACTGCGGGCGAACGGGCTGAGAATCGAAAACGCCGTGGCAACCGCCAGGCCGCCCAGGACCCGACGGCGACCTGGGTCTGGCAGATGACTCATAGCGGGTACTCGCGGGAGTCGAGCGGGTTCTGCCAATCCTTGCGCACTACGCCGAACAGCGACAGGTCTTCATAAACCCCATTCTTGAGGAAGGCGCCTGGCTGGCAGCCCTCGTAACGCAAACCGATTTTCTCCATCACCCGGGCCGACGCTCTATTACGGGTAAAACACTGCCCTCCGATACGGTGCAGCGCCAATTCGCTGAAGCCAAAGTGCATCAGCCCACAGGCGGCTTCGGCAGCGTAGCCACGGTCCCGGCAATCCGCCGCCACCCATCCACCCAGCAGCCCACTGTGATGATTGGCAGACAGGCGAATGCTGACCATCCCCACCAACTCCCCGGTTTCCCTCAAGTGAATGCCGAGGCCCAGCGCCGTCCCCGAACGATACTTTTCTTCAAGTTCACCGATAAAAGCGTGGGCCACTTCTAGGGTATAGGGCGACGGGATAGTCGCGGTGTTTTCGGCAATCAGCGGCCCGCTGGCCAGGGTGCAAAGCACCTCGGCCTGGTCCTTGTGTAACGCTTTCAACACCAGTCGCGGGGTGGATAAAAAAGGCAGCGCAACGCTCATGACAGAGGGCTCGGGAAATAAATTCTCCCAGAATGTACTCGCTCCGTGTCAGTTTCATTACGTACATAAATAATCCGAATGTCCGCTTAGGAGTGCCGTAATAGAGCCTTAAAATCTTAAATTAATGTTAACCATTCGGTCATTTTTCGTTGCTAGCGTGTCGCCCCTAATCAACAACGGGGTAGCGGCATGAGAACTTGGGATGAACCCAAAAAGCGCAAGGCACACATCGAACTGATCCCGATGATCGACGTGATGATGTTTCTTTTGGTGTTTTTTGTACTGGTGAGTTTGAACGTGATTCCCGCCCTGGGCATGAAGACACAATTGCCGAGCGCCAGCAGTTCGCAGCAGCTCAAGCCACAAAATAAATTCATCTTGACCCTGGGCCTGGAAGGTCAGCTGCAGCTCGACGGCAAGGAGATCACCGTCGACGCGTTGGTGCCTGCGCTCAAGTCGGCAGAGAAGCCTGATACCAAGTCGACCATCATCGTCAACAGCGACAAAGGCGTGGAAGTGGCCCGCCTGGTTGAAGTCATGGACACCCTGCGCCTGGGTGGCTTTACCTCCGTCTCCATCGCCACGAAAAAGTCCTGATCATGTATGCCTTGTTTCGTGCGCGTCGGCTGCTGGGCAGTGTCCCGGCCCTGATCGCCCTGGTGCTGATTGCACTGGGTATCCAGTCCCAACCCCTGAAAATCCAGCCGCAGTACGACGAGTCGGCGGTTGAACTCGCCCTGGTCGAGCCCGAGCCGGAAGTGGTCCCCGAGCCTGTGGTGGAAGAGCCACCGCCACCACCGCCGGTGATCGAAGACGAAGAGGCCGAGCCTGCCCCGCCGCCTCCACCACCCAAGCCGGTGCCAAAACCCCTGCCAAAACCTGAGCCCAAGCCAAAACCCGTGCCCAAGCCGGTGGCCGCCAAGCCAACACCCACGCCTGCGCCAGCCCCGGTCGCCGCCAAGCCTGTGCAAGCCGCTCCTGCCCCTGCACCGGCACCCGCCGCGCCACCAGCGCCGCCAAAAGTCGATGGCCAGGCGCTGGAAGGCGGTTACCTCAAGGGTTTGCGCAACGAGCTGGACACGTACAAGCAATACCCCACCGGGCGCCAGGCGTCCCTCGAACGCCCGAGTGGCGAGGTGGTGGTCTGGTTAATGGTGGACCGCCAAGGCCGCGTCCTCGACTCCGGGATCCAGACCCCGGCGCCGAGCATGCTGCTCAACCGGGCCGCCACCAACAGCCTGCGCCGTATCAAGCAGGTGAAACCGTTCCCCGAACAAGCCTTCGGTGGACGTAACGAGCAGCGCTTCACCGCCACCTTCAACTACAGCGTGCAATAAGCACACACCACCAGGACGACAGTGATGAAGTTCACCCGGATTCATCTGGCACTCGTTGCCGCGACGAGCATGACCCATGGAGTGGTCATGGCAGACACCAGCGACAGTGACGTCGGGACCATTGGGGTACAGGGCAAGGCAACCGCGGGGGGCGGTTACATGGTCCAGGAAGAGAGCGCGAAGGGCCGCTCGACCATCACCAAGGAAGCGCTGGACAAACAGACCGCCACCGGCAACGCGATCGACAAGCTCAAGTACACCCCGGGCCTGAACATCTCCAGCGAAGACAACACCGGCCTCTCGGGTTTCCGCTTCACCATGCGCGGCATGAACTCCGACCAGGTGGGCATGTCGGTGGACGGCATGCCGATCAACGACTCCGGCAACTACGCGTTGTACTCCAACCTGTTGGGCGACCCGGAAAACATCGACCAGATCTTCGTGACCCAAGGCTCGTCGGAAGCCGACGGCCCGCACATCGGCTCCAGCGGCGGCAACATCGGCATCGTGACCATTCGTCCCACCAAGGAAACCGGTGCCTTCGTCAAGCAAGTGGTCGGCAGCAACGCCACCCGCAAGACCTTTGCCCGCCTCAACACCGGTGAAGTCAACGGCCTGAGTAACTGGCTGTCGGCCTCCCACACCGAAGGCCAGATGTGGCGCGGCTCGGGTGCCGTGCGTGCCGACAAGGTGGAGTGGAACAGCTTCTTCGACGCCGGCAACGGCAACACCGCCAACCTGATCCTCAAGTACCACGAGCAGGACAACAACAGTTACAGCCAGCTGACCAAGGCCCAGTTCCAGCAGTACGGCCGCAAGTACGACCCGTATCCGGCGACTCCGGCAGTGGGCGCCAACGGCAAGGTCAGCAGCTACTACGACCTGGCACAGAACCCGTTCCAGACCTTCACCGCCGTGCTCAACACCCAGTACAAGCTGAGCGACAACCTGTCCCTCTCGGTGATCCCGTATTACTACTACGGTAACGGCAGCGGCGTGGGCTCCTCCGCCTATGCGCTGAACAGCGGCTCGAACAAGGGCGGCGTGTTCGACCTCGGCAACCTGCCGACGCAGGCTCAATACAACGCCGACGGCTCCTCCACCACCGGCGTCTACTACCGCCCTTCGCGCACCCAGACCTGGCGCCCGGGCATCACCACCAAGCTGAACTGGGACCTGGGCGACCACAGCCTGCAATTCGGCTACTGGTACGAACGCGCCCGCCAAAGCCAGACCCAACCGTTCATTGCCCTCAAGAACAATGGCAAGCCGAGCGACACCTGGCCTGATGGCAACTCCGTAGTCGACGCCAACGGCAACACCGTGCAGGGTCGCGACCGCTACACCGTCACCCCGGCGCAAAAAGTCTGGACCCAGGACACCTGGTACATCAACTCGGACTGGACGCTGATTGCCGGTATCGCCTACATGAACGTCGAGCGTGACGGCACCAACCACGGCAGCCTCACCGAACAACCGGGCAAGGCCAGCCAGACCTACAACAAATTACTGCCCAACGCCGGCCTGAAATACCAGCTCGACGAGCGTGACCAGTTGTTCTACAGCCTGTCGCGCAACATGCGTATTCCGCAAAACTACGTGCTGTACGACAAAGGCGTCGGCTCCCTCGACTCCAAGCCGGAACTCAGCTGGAACCAGGAACTGGGCTGGCGCTACACCGGCGAAGACAGCACCCTCGCCGCCACGCTGTTCTACATGCAGTTCAAGAATCGCCAGCTCACCTCCCTGGACAGCAACGGTGACTCCGCCGACATCAACGCCGGCACCGTCATCAACAAAGGCCTGGAGCTGGAGTGGAGCGGCAAGCTGCCGCACAACTTCAACTACTACACCTCCTACACCTACACCAGTTCCAAGCAGCAGGACGACCTGACCGTCTACAGCGCCGGCAAGCCGATCGTATTGCCCACCAGCGGCAAGCAGTTCGCCAACGTGCCGACCAACATGCTCGCAGCGAACATCGGGTATGACGACGGGCGCTTCTACGGCACCTTCGGCGGCAAGTTCACCAGCAAGCTCTACGGCGACCTGACCAACGACGAAGCCATCTCCGCCCGCACGATTTTCAACCTCGGCGCCGGTATCTACCTGCCGGTGGACAAAAAAGTGGTCAAGGACGCAACCCTGCGCCTGAACGTCGACAACCTGTTCGACAAGAAGTACCTGGACGGCGTGTACACCACCAAGACCAACTCGGCGAGCTACAGCGGTTTCCGCGATGGCGACCCGGCTTACATCGTTGGCCTGGACCGTACCGTCACGGTTTCCCTGGAAGCGAATTTCTGATTAATCACCTGAGAGGAAAACACTCATGGACATGAACCTGCTTCACCAAATTACCTTTTATGTGATGTACGCCGCGCTGGCGATTGCGATCTTTATCACCATCGAACGGGGCATCTACTTCGCCTACGTGCGTCGCCAGGCCCGCGCGCTGACTGAAGTGCTCGGCGCCAACGTGCACAGCGAACGCGACCTGCCGGAAAACCTGACGCGCCGCGACAGCCTGCCGCTGAGCATGGTGCTGCCGATCCTCGCGCAGAAGGCCTCCCATGGTTCGCGCAAAGACCTGGACGACGAAATCGAAACCCAATACCTCAAGACCCGCGCGCCGCTGTCCCGCAGCCTGTGGATCATCGAAACCATCACCACCGCCGCACCGCTGCTCGGCCTGCTGGGCACCATCCTCGGCATCATCGACACCTTCAAGGCGCTGGCCAGTGCCGGCGTGTCCGACCCGGGCCAGATTTCCGGTGGTATCGGTACGGCCTTGTTCGCCACCGGCCTGGGTATTGCCATCGCCCTGTTCTGCGTGGTGTTCCACAACTTCTTCCAGGACAGCCTGGAACGCATCAACGACCAGCTGAAAATCCTGCTGATCCGCGCCGCAACCGGTGCCCGCGTCCAAGGTGAAGTGCCGCACCTGGTGCCGACCCCGCTGCACAGCCGCACTGCGTGACCTTTCAGGGCGGGCGCCGTTTGCGCCCGCCCTTTCTTTTTGCCCGATGAGACGCCTATGTCCATATCGCTGAAGCTACGTATCGCCGGCCTCGCAGGCCTGCTCCTCAGTCCGCTTGCCCAGGCGGACTTTTCTATTCCGGGGTTTGAGTTGGTGCACACCGTGCCGGTGGACACCCAATTGGGGACGGCGGACCTGCGCCAACCCGGCCCCGTGTGGATCGAGCTGTTCGACGGCGCGAAAAGTCGCATCGACATCGGCCAGTTTTACGCGGCGGACCATCCTGGCTCGGTGATGGACACGGTGATTGAACACCTGGAAGCCGCCGGCAAACGCGGGGTGAAAATTCGCTTCCTGCTGGAAGAAAAAGGCGTGCGGCTGTCGGAAGCTTCCACCCTGGAACGTCTGAAAGCCATTCCCAACCTGACCTTCCGCATCCTGCCCTACGGCAAGCTGAGCGGCGGGATCATCCACGCCAAATACATGGTGGTGGACGGCAAGCAGGCGTTTATCGGCAGCCAGAACTTCGACTGGCGCTCGCTGGAACATATCCACGAAACCGGGCTGCTGATCAGTGATGCCAACGTCGTCGCCCAGACCCAGGCGATCTTTGACCAGGATTGGCAGGCCCAGGCGGCGCTGACCGATAACAAACCCGTCGCCTTGCCCGCCGCAGGCGCTCTACCTGCGCGCACCGGCAACTATCTGGTAGCCAGTCCCCAGCGTTACAACCCGCCTGGCGTGGGCGACTCACAACTGGAACTGCCACGCCTGCTCGGCGAGGCGAAAAAGGAAGTGCGGGTACAACTGCTGGACTACGCGCCGCTGTCCTACGGGCCCGACAGAACCCGGCCTTACTATGCGGTGATCGACAACGCGTTGCGTGCAGCGGCGGCGCGCGGGGTGTCGATCAAGTTGATGGTGTCCAACTGGAACACCGAAGCGCTGGAATTGCCGTACCTGAAAAGCCTGGCAGTGCTGCCGAATGTCGAGATCAAGATCGTCACCCTGCCCGAGGCCAAGCAAGGGTTCATTCCCTATGCGCGGGTGATTCACAGCAAGACCATGGAGATTGACGGGCAAGTGGCATGGGTGGGTACCAGTAACTGGCTGGGGGGTTATTTCGATAACTCGCGCAATCTGGAAGTGGTGATGCGCAGTGAAGCAATGGCCAAGCGTGTGGGAGATTTACACGAGCAGTTGTGGGATGGGCCTTATGCCAAAGCGCTGGACGTGACGAGCGAGTACCCGCAGCCGCATCCGGGCAAACCTTGAACCCTTGCCCGCAAACGGCATGACTTTGCGGGCAATGTCACATTGCCAGATATGAATGTTGCACTTTTCCGCCATTACGCTGACCAACCCTGCATATTCGCCGATCAATACTCAGGGATGGAGAGCAGGGAATGAACAACACACGCAATGGACTGTGCGGTGCCGCGCTGGCTTGGGCGGCCCTCGGGCTCGGCGGCTGCGCCAACTCGATGACCACCACCGGTGAACCGGGGGTAAAGATGGGCGACAGCTATGAGCAGGTGCTTGCCGTGGTCAGCCGCAACAATACGGTGACCAGGCAAGTCGACGGGAAGGGATTCCGGGCCGAGGGGTATTCGGCGATGTTCAAGGATTGCCGCTCCAAGTACTTCATCTTCCAGGGCGCCGACGGCCTGCAACAAGTGCGCTTTGAACCGGCGCCGCAGTTGTCGCCCAGCCAGAACTGCCGCCCGTCATGAGGGCGTTACGAGTTGCCCCCGCCCTGCTCCTGATACTGCTCACCGGCTGTGGCCAGGTGTATAACGTCCGCTCCCTCAACACCGCGTATACCGCGCCGCCGTCCGCCGAGACGGCGCGCTTGCGCATTACCAGTGACGGCATGGTGCGCGCGGTGCCCGGACGTGATTGCCTGGACTGGAATGTGCCGGGCGCCGGCGTGATGGTGTCCGCCAAATCCGGCTTCGCAGATCGCAATGGCGCAAGCCTGGGTATGCCGGGGCCGATTTATACGTGGGACGGTGCAGTGTCGTCCGAACTGGTGATCCCGGCAAACACGCCCATCGCCTTTCATTACCTTGGGCTACCGAACGTTGGGCGGCAATGTTTCAACACCATGACCTTTATCCCCAAGCCCGGCATGGATTACATGGTGCGCGCATCCCTGTCCCGCAGTTGTGCGTTCGAGCTGGCGGAACTGCCGAAGGGCGCCGAACGATGGAGTCCGATTGAACCGACGCCGTCGGGAAGGCTGTCGATGTGCCACGCGATGGATAACTTCTAGGGATTCAGGTGCGACGTGGGTCCAGGCGTTGCGCCCCGGCCCATAAAAAACCCACAAACAAAAACGCCGATCATTGCTGATCGGCGTTTTCGTTAAATATGGAGCGGGAAACGAGACTCGAACTCGCGACCCCGACCTTGGCAAGGTCGTGCTCTACCAACTGAGCTATTCCCGCAAATGGCGTCCCCTAGGGGACTCGAACCCCTGTTACCGCCGTGAAAGGGCGGTGTCCTAGGCCACTAGACGAAGGGGACACGCTACTGAAACACATGGTGTGTATTTCAGTGCCCAGAGATTAAATCCGAAGATTACGCCCTGGTTTCACTCAGTGCCGCCCGAGAGCAACACTGCTTAAATTTGGAGCGGGAAACGAGACTCGAACTCGCGACCCCGACCTTGGCAAGGTCGTGCTCTACCAACTGAGCTATTCCCGCATATGGCGTCCCCTAGGGGACTCGAACCCCTGTTACCGCCGTGAAAGGGCGGTGTCCTAGGCCACTAGACGAAGGGGACACACGTACAACATTCACTCCCTACCGCGTTTCGCTGTGTGCTTTACGCTGTAAGTGGCGCGCATTCTATGGATGGATTGGGAGGTCGTCAACCCCCAAGGATAAATTTATTTAAATCAATGACTTCGCCGTGGTTTACGGGGGTTGCAAGGGTTTCTCGCCGTCCAGGCTTTGACGCCTATATTCTGGCGTTCGACAAGGCGCTATAGTTCGCTGCAGCAAATGATGGCAATGTGCAGCTACGCAGGGACTGCCTCGCTATATAGAAGAAACTACTGACGCAACTGGTCGCTCAGTCCTATCCGGCCAGTGCCCCAGTCACTACACTTCAACGCAAACCCTATAAAGAGGTCACACCGGTGACACCACTCATGATCACCCTGCTGGTAATAGCCGGGATCGTAATACTGATCGCCATTGGCTACATGAACCACGTGGTGGAAAACAATAAGCTGGAAAAGAACCGGACCCGGATCGAACTCAATGACCGGCTGCGTCGCTGCGGTGAAATCACCGAGACGTTCCCAGGCCAGCTGATGACGCCGCGACTCAAGTTGCTGCTGACCCGCCTGGAGCTCAACGTCAACCAGCGCCTGCTGAACCTCGACAGGTCCAACGCCGCCCTCAAAGCACGTATCACCGAACTCAACGCGCTGGTGGCCCAGGGCGAATCGATCCCGGTGAACAACCCGCCGGCCCCGATCCAGACCGAAGCCAAGGCCAAGGATGTGCGCTTCCTGCTGGAAGCCTTGCATGGTCAGGTCACCCGCGCGGCCCAGGACGGTTTCCTGCCGACCAATGAAGCCAAGCACTGGATCAAGGAAATCCGCCATATCCTGGTGCTGCTGCACATCGAGTTCTTCAACAACCTGGGCCAGCACGCGCTGCAACAGGGCCAGCCGGGCCAGGCACGCCTGGCGTTCGAGCGCGGTGTGCAATACCTGCGCAAGCAGCCGGAGCCGGTGGTGTATAGCCAGCAACTGCAACTCCTGGAGAAACAACTCGCGCGCGCCAACTCCATGGTGCTGACCAACATCCAGCCAGCTGAAGACGAGGTCAATGAATTGACCGAAGGCCTGAAAGTGGTCGATGCAGATGCGGACTGGAAAAAGAAAGTCATCTACGACTGATCCCCTGCCAGTGTGGTGAGCGGGGCAAGCCCACTCACCACATGCCATCACTCTGCACCTATCCCCCGCCCCATGAATAGCGTAAAAAAGGCCCCCTCTCTCCGTTAACGAAAAGGGCTTTGCCATGCCTGTCGCGCTTATCGATGGACAACCGCTGCACTACCTCGACCTGGGCACCGGCCCGGCCGTTCTCCTCGGTTCCAGCTATCTGTGGGACAGCCAGATGTGGGCACCGCAGATCGAAGCCCTTTCGCAACAGTACCGGGTGATCGTCCCCGAGCTGTGGGGCCACGGCGAGTCCGGCCCGCTGCCTGCAAACACCGCCTCCCTGGACGACCTCGCGCGCCAGAACCTGGCCCTGCTGGATCATCTGGACATCGCCCGGGTCAACCTCGTGGGTTTGTCGGTCGGCGGCATGTGGGGCGCACGCCTGGCACTGCTCGCACCCGAGCGGGTCAACAGCCTGGTGCTGATGGACACACACCTGGGCGCCGAGCCGGAAGCCACTCGCCAGTATTACTTTTCGCTGTTCAAGATGATCGAAGACGCCGGCGCCATTCCGGAACCGCTGCTGGATGTGGTCGCACCGATCTTCTTCCGCCCCGGCATCGACCGGGAATCAGCCCTGTATCAGGACTTTCGCAACACACTGAAAGCCTTCCCCAAAGAGCGCCTGCTGCAAAGCATCGTGCCCCTGGGCCGGATTATCTTCAGCCGCGCGGATGTGCTGGAACAGCTTTCGCGCCTCGACGCCGACACCACCCTGGTGATGTGCGGGGAGCAAGACAAGCCACGCCCACCGGCCGAGTCAGAAGAAATGGCGGGCTTGATCGGCTGCACACTGACGTTGATCCCGGACGCCGGGCATATCTCCAGCCGGGAAAACCCGGACTTCGTCAATGAAGCCCTGCTGACCTTCCTCGCCAACCACGCCTGACCGCCCTGCCCTTTGATCACCGCAGGCGCGCGGTGGTCAAAGGCGGAAGTGCCCGACCATCCCCTTAAGCTCCGTGCCCAACTGCGCCAGCTCAATGCTCGACGCCGCATTGCCCTGCATGCTCAACGCCGATTGATCGGCACTCGCCCGGATGCTGGTGACGCTGCGATTGATTTCCTCGGCCACCGAGCTTTGCTCTTCCGCCGCCGCGGCAATCTGCTGGTTCATCTGCTGGATCAACGACACCGCTGCCGCAATGCTGCCCAGGGCGCTTTCGGTTTCCAGGGCATCACTGACCGCCAGCTTGACCAGCTCGCCGCTCTGTTTGATCTGCTGCACCGAAGACTGCGCCGCGCTGCGCAGGGTGCTGACCAGGCGCTCGATTTCCTCGGTGGATTGCTGGGTACGCTTGGCCAGCGCCCGTACCTCATCGGCCACCACCGCAAAACCACGGCCCTGCTCACCCGCCCGCGCCGCCTCGATGGCCGCATTCAGGGCCAGCAGGTTGGTTTGCTCGGCCACGCTTTTGATCACCTCGAGCACGGTGCCGATATTCTGGATTTCCGCACTCAGGCTTTCGATGCTGGTACTGGCAGAGGTGGCCGAACTGGCCAGCAACTCGATACGCTGCAAACTCTGGCGCACCACCTGCTGGCCGCTGTCGACTTTGTCATCCGCCGTCTGCGCAGCCTGGGCCGCTTCCTCGGCGTTGCGCGCCACATCGTGCACGGTGGCGGTCATCTGGTTCATCGCCGTCGCAACCTGCTCGGTCTCTTCCTTCTGATTGCTGACCTCGACGTTGGTCTGTTCGGTCACGCTGGACAGCGAATGAGCGGAACTGGCCAGTTGTTCGATACCCGCCTGCAACCCGCTGACCATGCTGCTCAGGCCACCGCTCATTTGCTGCATCGCAAGCATCAACTGCCCCATCTCATCCCGACGGCTGACCTCCATGCGACCACTGAGGTCACCGGCGGCAATCTGCTGGGCTACTGCAATCACGCTGCGCAGCGGGGCGACGATCAACCGGGTAATGATCCATGCGGCAATCAGCCCGACCAGCAAGGCCAGGGCTGAAGAGCCAATGATCAGCAGCGCGCTTTTTTTCAACTGCGCCTGCATCGACAGGTCTTCTGCGTCATACGCCTGGTTGACCCGGGTCACCACCTCGGCGGCACGCTCGTGCAGTTGCTTGTAGACCACCTTTTCCTGGGCCAGCAGGCCGGTGTACTCGCCGAGTTTTTCGCTGAAGGCCGCGATATGCCCTGACACTTCGTTCAACACGGTTTGATAGCCGGGGTCCTTGACCGTGGTTTTCAGCTGTTCAACCTGAGCCAGGGCCTGGTCAGCCTGCTCGATCTTGCCTTGCTCGGCGCTCTCGTCATCGCCCTTGCGGCTTTGATCCAGGCGCACGTGCGCTTCGTTCATGGCTTGCAGCATCAGGCGCGAGACCTGGCTGACCTGCCCGGCCTGCTCGATAAATTCCGCGCCTTCCTTGCCCTGGCTTTCCTTGAGGCCATAGGCGCCGTCGTCCGCCAGGCCGGCCTGCAACACATCGAGATTGTTGGCCACACTGGAGACAGACCAACTGGCCATTTCCAGCGCCAGGTCCTTGGTCTGGGTCAATTCGACAAACTCGTCGAACGCCTTGCGATAGGCCGCCAGCGCCTGCTCGACATCATTCATCACCGGGACATTGACGGGCGACTGGCCCTTGAGAATCACCGCCTGGGCCGCCAACGCGTCGACGCTTTCGTGCAAGGCATCCACCGACTTGGGGTCGGCATGCAGCGCGTAGTCCTGCTCGATCAGGCGCACCTTGAGCAGGCCGCTGTTGAGCGCCGACATGGCTTTAAGGCCCTCGAAACGCTGGCCGACGGTTTGCAGCGACCACACGCCAATCGCGGCCACGAGCGCCGTCAACAGCAACACCAAGGCAAAGCCCAAGCCCAGTTTCTTTGCCATACCGAGGTTGGCAAAACGTCGTTGCGCGGCAGAAATCATTGCACTTGAGTCCTCTTGCAATGGCGAATGCCATCAAGCCCGGTTTCGATGCAGCGAGATTCGCAACCCCGGGGCACCGAACACAAGCGTTTGGCGCCACAATAATGGCAAAAAGCTATATCCTCGTCGTTTTCAGAATGGTAGAGGTCGATCCTGCTGGGCCCATCGCCCTGAACAACGCGAGGGCACGTTGATCAGCAGCATAGGCCACGTTGATGCGCAGCCAGTCACTGTGTTCGCCCGTCGGGCTGAAAAGCGCCCCCGGCGACAGCAGCACCCCCAGCCGACGAGCCCTTGCCTGCAGCGTTGAACGGTCGCCCATCCCAGGGCGGGTCCACACAAACATGCCACCCGCCGGCGCCGCAAACACCTCCCACTCCTCGTCTTCCAGTACCTGCAGGGTCATGGCCATTTCCGTGCTCAAGCGCCGCCGCAGGCGTTGCACCCACTTGCGATAGGTGCCATTGGCCAGCAACGTGGCCACCACCGCCTCGGCAAACCGCGACGTGCCGATGCCAGTCAAGGTCTTGACCCTGACCAACTGCTCGATGATTGCCCCACTGGCCGTGAGATACCCCACGCGCAGGGCACTGCTGAGGGTCTTGGAGAAACTCGAGATATAGATCACCCGGTCCTCGTGTGGCAACGCCGACACCCGGGTGCAAGTGGCGGGTTGCAGATCGCCATAGACGTCTTCCTCGACAATGAAGAAGTCCTGGGAATGGGCCAGTTGCAGCAAGCGTTCGGCCACGTCCAGGGACAGGCTGGTGCCAGTGGGGTTGTGATACAGGCTGTTGATGAACACGCACTTGGGCCGATGCCCGCGTAACAGCGCCTCGAGTGCCGGCATGTCCGGGCCGCGGCGCGTGCGCGGCACTTCCAGCAGTTTGACCCCGTGAAAGGCCAGTAGCCGGTACAGGTTGCCGTAACCCGGGCTTTCCACCACCACGGTGTCGCCGGCCTTGAGCAGCGTACGGATCAGCAGGTCCTGGGCGTGGCTCGCGCCCTGGGTGGTCAGGATATGGTCGACCCGGGTCGCCACGTGGATGTGGGACAGACGCTTGAGCAGTTGTTCACGCAGGGCCGGCAGCCCCAGCGGCGTACTGTAGTTGAAGACGGCGGCGGTATCGGTGCGGGTGACCTCACGAATCGCGTAGCTGATGTCATCGCTCTCGCGCCAGGTATCCGGCAGCCAGCCGCAGCCCAGTTTCAATTCACCCAGTTGATTATCGATGAAAGTGCCCCACCCCGACTCGGCGCCCTCATACCATGGGTTTTCGCTACTCAGGCCGGGTTCGGCAGGTGGCTGGGCCACAAAGAAACCCGCGCCTTGCCGTGAGGCCAGAACGCCTTGCGCAACCATCCGCTCGAACGCTTCGATGACGCTGGACTGGCTGAGCAGGTTCTCGTGGGCCAGTTGCCGAACCGAGGGCAACCGCGTCCCGGGGCTGACCCCGCTTTCGCGAATCCAGGCGGCCAACGCGCTGACGATTTGCTGCACTACCGGTACAAGGGCTTGTCGATCGATCCCTAAATCCATGAGCCACTCACTTAAACTGTTGTCATTTAACCCAATCCAGTTAAGCACAGAAGCTCGGCAACAGCCGTCGCCAAGTTTTATTAAATCATTGATTTAATTGAATTATTTACCTACTGATACACATTCAGCCAAGGCATCTGGCCACCTGCGGAAAAGCCCCACAGCGCCTCCAACGCTTTTCTGAATGGCATCAGCATCAGTTCCTAAATAGCGGTCGCTCCACCGTCTATCGCCAAGGCCTGGCCCGTGGTAAATGCGGCGCCGTCGCTGCACAAATAAAGCACCGCACTGGCGATTTCCTCGACCTTGCCAATACGCCCGACTGGGTGCATGGCGGCGGCAAATTCAGCTTTGCGCGGGTCGGCTTCATAGGCACGGCGGAACATATCGGTGTCGATCACGGCCGGGCACACTGCGTTGACGCGGATTTTCTTTTTCGCGTACTCGATCGCCGCCGACTTGGTCAGGCCGATCACCGCGTGCTTGGACGCGGCATAGATGCTCATCTTCGGCGCCGCCCCAAGGCCGGCCACCGACGCGGTATTGACGATGGCGCCGCCGCCCTGGGCCAGCAGCAATGGCAATTGGTACTTCATGCACAACCACACGCCCTTGACGTTGACGCCCATGATTGCGTCGAACTCGTCCACGCTGCCGTCGGCCAACTTGCCCTTTTCGATCTCGATCCCGGCGTTGTTGAAGGCATAGTCCAGCCGGCCATAGGTGGCCAGGGTCTGCTGCATCAACTGCTGCACATCCGCCTCAAGGGTGACATTGCAACGCACAAACACTGCCTCGCCACCGGCCTGATGAATCTGCGCGACGGTGCCCTCGCCGCCCGCCACGTCCAGGTCGGCGACTACGACTTTCAAGCCTTCAGCGGCGAATGCCAGTGCAGTGGCGCGGCCAATGCCGGCGGCTGCACCGGTCACCAGGGCGACCTGGCCGGAAAACGTCATGCTCATGGGGATGTCCTTCGATGGGGATGCTGGATGACCTCAGTCTAGCCAGAGCGATGACGGGCGCGTCAGCACTATCAAACGCCCGGTTGGCGAACCATGAGCCGCAGTGATAACGCCACCAGCCTCACTATCATCACAGTGGATCGACGGGCATTCGCAGGTGCCCCGGACCTTGCCGGTGCGGCCTTAAGGGTCTATCACTCAAGGTCCACTTCTCAAGAGTCCCTGCCATGACTGCCCAGACCAACCGCCAATTCCTGCTCGCCAAACGCCCGGTCGGCGCTGCCACGCGGGACACCTTCACCTACCAGGAAGTACCGGTGGGCAAGCCCCAGGACGGGCAGGTGCTGGTGCACAACGAATACCTGTCCCTGGACCCGGCCATGCGAGGCTGGATGAACGAGGGCAAATCCTACATTCCGCCGGTGGGTATCGGCGAAGTCATGCGCGCCTTGGGCGTAGGCAAGGTCATCGCCTCGAACAACCCGAAATTTGCCGTGGGTGACTACGTCAACGGCGCCCTCGGCGTGCAGGATTACTTCCTCGGCGAGCCGCGAGGTTTCTACAAGGTCGATCCGAAACTGGCACCGTTGCCACGCTATTTGTCGGCGCTGGGGATGACCGGCATGACCGCCTACTTCGCCCTGCTGGACACCGGCGCGCCCAAGGCCGGCGACACGGTGGTGATTTCCGGCGCGGCGGGTGCGGTGGGCAGCATTGCCGGGCAAATTGCCAAGATCAAAGGCTGCCGCGTGGTGGGCATTGCCGGCGGTGCCGACAAATGCAAGTTCCTGGTAGATGAGCTGGGTTTTGATGCGGCCATCGACTACAAGAACGAAGACGTGCATGCCGGCCTCAAGCGCGAGTGCCCAAAGGGCGTGGACGTGTATTTCGATAACGTTGGCGGTGACATCCTTGATGCCGTGCTCAGCCGCCTGGCGTTGAAAGCGCGGGTGGTGATCTGCGGTGCCATCAGCCAGTACAACAACAAGGAAGCCGTCAAAGGGCCGGCCAATTACCTGTCATTGCTGGTCAATCGTGCGCGCATGGAAGGGTTTGTGGTGATGGACCACGCGGCGAACTTCGCCGCTGCCGGGCAGGAGATGGCCGGCTGGATGGCTCAGGGCAAGCTCAAGAGCAAGGAAGATATCGTCGAAGGGCTGGAGACGTTCCCGGAAACGTTGATGAAACTGTTCAACGGCGAGAACTTTGGGAAGCTGGTGTTGAAAGTCAGCTGACACACCGCAGATCGTTCTGTGGCCACTATCAATGTGGGAGCCGGGCTTGCCCGCGATAGCATCGCCTTGGTGTCAAAGAAACACCGAGTCGCCTGCATCGCGGGCAAGCCCGGCTCCCACATTTTTTACCGCGCCTGGTTTCAGGCGATCTCGGCAACCACCGCCGCCAGCGCCTTGGCCGGGTCGGCCGCCTGGCTGATCGGGCGACCGATCACCAGGTAATCGGAACCGGCATCCAGGGCCTGGCGCGGGGTCAGAATGCGACGCTGGTCGTCCTGGGCGCTGCCCGCCGGGCGAATCCCCGGGGTCACCAGTTGCAGCGACGGGTGGGCGGTCTTCAGCGCCTGGGCTTCCAGCGCCGAGCACACCAGGCCGTCCAGGCCGGCCTTTTGCGCCAGGGCGGCAAGGCGCAGCACTTGTTCCTGTGGCTCGATGTCCAGGCCGATGCCGGCCAGATCTTCACGTTCCATGCTGGTCAGCACGGTCACGCCAATCAGCAGCGGTTTGGGGCCAGTGCGCTGATCGAGCACTTCACGGCACGCAGCCATCATGCGCAAACCGCCGGAGCAGTGCACATTGACCATCCACACGCCCATTTCGGCGGCGGCCTTGACCGCCATCGCGGTGGTGTTGGGGATGTCGTGGAATTTCAGGTCGAGGAACACCTCGAAGCCCTTGTCACGCAAGGTGCCGACAATTTCTGCGGCGCAACTGGTGAACAGTTCCTTGCCGACCTTGACCCGGCAAAGCGTGGGGTCCAACTGGTCAGCCAGCTTCAGTGCGGCGTCACGAGTGGGGTAATCCAGGGCGACGATGATAGGAGTCTGGCAGACGGACATTGGAATGGGCTCTCAGGCAAGTCGAAATCGGCGCGGATTGTAGCGCAAGCAGCGCGTTTGCGGGATCCGATGATCGGTAATTCGCGATTTACCCGCCAGATTGCGGGCTCCCGGGCAATTGTGTCAAAACAGATACATTCCCGACATGCCTGCAATACCCCCGAAGACTAGCCTCGCACACGTGAACCACCGTACAGAACTTCCAGCCCCGGGGCTGGGCGCCTATGCTGAACGCAACAACCTCGCCGCCGACCTTCGGCCCGGCGGCCCACCAGGTAGATGATCGCACCATGCAAACCCTGACTCCTGTGCTGAATGACGATCAAAAAGGCTCGCTTGTGGGTGACGACAAGCGCTGGAACACCCGCGCACTGATCGTCGACGACGACGTGCCGATCCGCGAACTGCTGATCGATTACCTGGCGCGCTTCAATATTCTCGCCAGCGGCGTGACCGATGGCGCGGCCATGCGCCAGGCCATGCAAGCCGAAACCTTCGACGTAATAGTGCTCGACCTGATGCTGCCGGGTGAAGACGGCCTGTCGCTGTGCCGCTGGCTGCGGGCTGAATCGGACATTCCGATCCTGATGCTCACCGCCCGCTGCGAACCCACCGACCGCATCATCGGCCTCGAACTGGGGGCCGACGACTACATGTCCAAGCCCTTCGAGCCCCGCGAGCTGGTGGCGCGTATCCAGACGATCCTGCGTCGGGTGCGGGACGACCGCACCGAGCAACGGGCGAACATCCGCTTCGATAACTGGCGCCTCAACAGCGTACTGCGCCAACTGGTGGCCGACGATGGCCTCGTGGTGCCGCTGTCCAACGCCGAGTTCCGTTTGCTGTGGGTATTTATCGAGCGCCCGCGCCGGGTGCTGAGCCGCGAACAACTGCTGGACGCGGCCCGCGGTCGTTCCATTGAAGCCTTTGATCGCAGCATCGACTTGCTGGTCTCGCGCCTGCGCCAAAAACTCGGGGATGACCCCAAAGCGCCGCAATTGATCAAGACCGTACGCGGTGAAGGCTACCTGTTCGACGCCCGGGATATCGGCTGATGCGCAACGCCTTCAACACCCTGTTCGGGCGGCTGTTCGGTGTGTTGCTGGTGGCTATTGTGCTGGCCCACGTGCTGGCATTTTTCTGGTTTCACCACTACGGCCCGCCGCCGCCACCGCCCCACGAGACGTTCATCGAGCAACCGGACGGCACCCTGACGCCCATGCCCAAGGAGCATCGCCGCTCCTGGTTCGGCGGGCCGGTGGTGCCGCTGACCTTCCAGTTCTTCTCGCTGATCATTGCAGCCTGGTACGGCGCCAAGCTGCTCAGCCGGCCGATCCAGCGCCTGAGTGCCGCGGCCGAGCGCCTGAGCCTGGACCTCGACAGCCCGCCGCTGAACGAGTCCGGCCCACGGGAAGCACGGCAGGCGGCGTCGACCTTTAACCTGATGCAAAAGCGCATCCGCGAACAGGTCACCCAGCGCGCCCGCATGCTCGGCGCGGTGTCCCATGACCTGCGCACGCCGCTGTCACGGCTCAAGCTGCGCCTGGAGCAGATCGAAGACACCAAGCTGCAGGGCCAGATGCGCCAGGACCTGGACGACATGATCGGCATGCTCGACGCCACCCTGAGCTACCTGCACGAACAACGCACCAGCGAAACCCGGCATTGGCTGGACGTTCAGGCGCTGGTGGAATCCCTGAGTGAAAACGCCCAGGACCGCGGCTCCGACGTGCAATGCAGCGGTGAATGCGCGCCGCTGCAGGTGCAGCCGATGGCCCTGCGTTCGTGCCTGAACAACCTGATCGACAACGCCCTGCGCTATGCCGGCACGGCACGCATCGAACTGGCGGACACCCCGCAGGCGCTGGTGGTCAAGGTGATCGACCATGGCCCTGGAATTGCGGCGGATAAACGTGAAGCGGTGTTTGAGCCGTTTTATCGGCTGGAAGGCTCACGCAACCGTAATTCCGGCGGCGTGGGGTTGGGGATGACCATTTCCAAGGAGGCGGTTGAGCGCCTCGGTGGACGGCTGAGCCTGGAGGAAACGCCAGGCGGTGGCCTGACGGCGGTGATGTGGTTGCCGAGGGCGTAGGCATCATTCCTGCGCCCTGTTTCCCCCCTTACTGTTCGGCTTTATCTTCCCGCCGCACCTGAGCCTGGCTGGCGCTCCAGTCCGTCAACAGGCTATACGCCACTGCCAGCAATGTCGGGCCGATAAACAGGCCGATAAAACCGAACGCAATCAACCCGCCAAACACCCCCAACAGCACGATCACCAGCGGCAGGTTGCCGCCACGGCTGATCAGGTACGGCTTGAGCACGTTGTCCACGCCACTGATGATGAACGTGCCCCACACCCCGAGGAACACGGCGTAGGTGTAGTCGCCCTTCCACGCCAGCCACGCCGTGGCGGGAATCCACACCAACGGCGGCCCCATGGGAATCAGGCTCAGCAGGAACGTCACGATGCCCAGCACCAGCGCCCCCGGCACCCCGGCAATCAGGAAGCCAATCAGCGCCAGCACCGCCTGGGCAGCCGCCGTACCGATCACGCCATTCACCACGCGTTGCACGGTGCCCGCCACCAGTTCGATGTAATAACCGGCGCGCTCGCCGATCAAGCGCTCCAGCAAGCGATGCACAAACATCGCCAGTCGCGGGCCGTCACGGTAGAAAAAGAACACGAACACCAGGCTCAGGGTCAGCTCCAGAATCCCGCCGCCGATCTGCGCACTGCGGGCCAGCAACCAGTTGCCCACCTGCCCCAGGTACGGCTTGAGGGTGACCATCAGCGCCGCGCCTTGCTGGTCGATGCTGTCCCACATCGCCACTAACCGCTCGCCGACAAAAGGGATGGAGCCAAGCCAGGCCGGCGCTTCGGGCAAACCATCCACTTGGATATCCTTGATCAGGCCCACGGCATCGCGCACATGATCTGCGAGGTTGAAGCCCAGCCATACCAGCGGCAACGCCACCAACAGCATCCAGACCAGGGTCAGGATTCCGGCAGCCAGGGACTCACGCCCGCCCAGCCAGCGGGTGAGCAAACGCATCACCGGCCAACTGGCAAACGCCAGCACCGCGCCCCAGAACAGCGCCGACCAGAACGGCGCCATCACCCAGAAGCTGGCACCGAACAACACCAGCAGCAGGATTTGCACCAGCAGGCGATCGTTATTGAGCATGTGGTTTCTCGAAAAGAAGTCTGTAAGAGGAAGAGCTTAGGCGAACGGCACGGGTCCGTTCGCCCTGGAACGGTCAGCGTATCAGATGCAGGTGCAAACCCTTGGCTTCGGCGGTGCCGGTTTCCAGGCGGGCCGCGCGTACGCCCTGATCGATCAAGCCCTGGCGCCATGCCTCAGCGGTAGGCCCGGTCAAACTGACCCGCAAGGTGGCGTCCAGGTTCAATCCACGGGAAATCAGCGTGAGCCAGGTGGCGTCAGGTTCGGCGCCGAGCTTGGGGAAGTCCAGCTCGCCGGTGCTTTTCAGCTCCCGCAGCAGCGTGGCGGAAGTCGGCAGCAAGTCGCCCAGCGGTGCGCTGGCGTCCAGTTGCTCCACATGCAGATACGCCCGACGGTTGCCCCGGGTGATGCCGTACAGAGCGACCAGGGAATTGTCCTGAGGCGCCGCCAGGCGCAGCAACAGGTATTCCTGTTGGCCATCGGCGCCTACCAGCTTGGCGTTGCCAAATACTTCGTTGGCCCACAGGCTGCTTTCGCCGCAATCCCGGGCCTGGCACCAGAACAGCAATTGCGCGCCCTGGGCCTGCAAGGCCTCACGAGTGGCGGTAAAGGCGGCGCTGGAGGTGTGTTCGGCAGGCAGTTCGTAGGTAATGGCCGTATTCAGCCCACGGGCGGTAGCCTGGCCTTCATAGCGCAGCTGGCCGCTGATCTTGCGGATCGAGCCCAGCGGGTAGATGCGTTCTTTTTCTTCGGCGGGGCGGTAGTCGACAATCTGCGCGTCGACCTGACGGGCCACGGCGGGCAAGTCCTGGCTGCCCGGTACGTCGGCGGCGAACACCAGCGGGCTGAAACAGCACAGCCCCAGAATACGGATAAATCCCTTCGGCATACTCATCGGATCAGTGCGCCCTGGCCATTGGGGTGCGCTGCGGTGCTGAGATCGTTCATGGTTGACTCCCTTTCGATCCGCCCAGCCTCGGCAGTTGACCCCGCCAAGTCAAGGCGTGGAGAAGAACCGATTGAAACAGTCTGCAACAAGGGTAGCGCCCGGCTCGTCATTCAGGTGCAAATGATGGCCACCGGGCAACGTCGTCACCTGGAACGGCAGCCCGGAAAGCAATTCGGAATGTTTCGCCAGCATGCCGTCTTCAGCCACCACCAGTTGTGTCGGACAGCTGATCCGGCGCACGAAGGCCATCGCCTGTTCTTCTGTCAGACGCATAGGGGAAGCCAGGGTCAGACGGCTGTCACTGCGCCAGGTGTAACCGCCCGGCACCGGCATAAGGCCACGCTGGGCCAGCAATTCCGCTGCTTCGCGACTGACTGCCACCACGCCTTTCATCCGCGCTTCCACCGCACGATCAAGGGTGCTGTACACCGGTTTGCGCTTGTCTTGCAGGGCCAGTTGCGCCTGCAACGCCATGCCAAGGCGTTCGGCGGCGTTATCGGCGGTGCCGGTCGGCGGGATCACCCCATCGATCAATCCCAGGTGCGTCACCCGCTCCGGCAAGGCACCGGCCAACACGAGGGAAACGATGGCGCCGAGGGAGTGACCAAGTAATGCAAAACGTTTCCAGCCCAGTTGTTCGGCCACTTGCAGCACATCGTGGACGTAATCCCACAGGGAATAACCCGCGCCGACGGGGCGATGAGCCGAGTGACCATGGCCGGCCATGTCCAGGGCGACAATGCGCAGGCCATTAAGCTTCGGCGCCAGGCGCGCAAAGCTGTTGGCGTTGTCCAGCCAGCCATGCAGGGCGATGACCGGCAGGCCGTCTTCGGGGCCAAACAGATGCGCCGCCAACTCGATGTGCGGCAGGGCCAGGCGGACTTCTTCGACGGGCGCGGTCATGCGCAACTGCGCTCGCGCTGGCGGGCTTCCCAACGGGTAAACAGGTTTTTGATCAAGGTGGCGGTGTCCTGGGGGCGCTCAAGGGGAAACATGTGGCCGCCGGGCATGGTCAGCATTTCGCCCATGGGCATGCGCCCCACGCCGCTGGCATGGTGACGCATCACCACCCGGCTCTGGCGGCCGCGCACTACCGCCAGCGGTACCTTCAATTGCCGGACCTGGCCTGGGCTGGTGTGGGGCACGCCACGGTAGATGCTGATTTCGGTGGCCGGATCAAAGCGCAGGCGCAGGCGATCACCCACCGGCTCCAGGCCATGTTGCAGGTAAGCGTCGAAACATTCGGGATCAAAGCCGCGAAACAGGGTTTTGCCGGCAAAGTACTGGCGCGCTGCCGCAAGGTCGGCGAACTCTTCACGACGGCCGAGGGTGCGACCCGCCGGGGTCAGCCGGTCGATAAAGCCAAAGCGCTTGGCCGCGCGAATCACCCAGCGATCGGCCAGGGTGAGTACCGGCGAATCGAGCATCACCACGCCGCGATACAACTGCGGGCAGCGCATGGCCGCGTGCAGGTGCAGCACGCCACCCAATGAATGGCCTACGCCCCACACCGGCTCCGGCTGTTGTTCAAGGTGGTGGATCAGTTCGTCCACCAGGTTCTGCCAGTTGTCATCCACCGGAAACCGGGGGTCGTGGCCGTGCTGCGGCAAATGCGCGACGGCGTACTCCGGGGCCAGGGCGGCAAACAATTTGCCGTAGGTCGCCGAAGGGAAGCCATTGGCGTGAGCAAAAAACACGTGCTGCGACATACCTGATCCATCACCGTAAACAGAGCGTTGATTCTCCCCAGACCGGGCAGTCACGGCAATGACTGTAACTGCCAGGAATGATGACACTCACGCCATGCCTATCGCGCCGGCGGGTTCTCGCCCAGCGGCACCACGGCCATGGTCAGGCGCGATACGCAGCTGGCCTTGCCTTCATCGCTGGTCAGGCGGATATCCCACACATGGGTGGTGCGCCCGATGTGAATCGGCTTGGCCACCGCCGTCACCCGCCCGCTGCGCAAACCGCGCAGGTGGTTAGCGTTGATTTCGAGGCCCACGCAGTAGAACTTGCTGGCGTCGATGCACAGGTAACTGGCCATGGAGCCCACGGTTTCCGCCAGCACCACCGACGCGCCGCCGTGCAGCAGGCCGTAGGGTTGATGGGTGCGGTGGTCGATCACCATGCTGGCGGTCAGGGACTCGTCGTCAGCGCTTTCAAAGCGAATATCCAGCACTTCACCAATGGTGTTTTTCTGGATCGCATTGAGTTGTTCGATATTGGGTTGGGTGCGCCACAGGCTCATTGATCAGTCCTTATTGGTGTTATGTCAGTGCTCAATCCTGCCACAGCACGGCCTCGGAGCGCTCGCTCCAGGCCTGAAACTGCGACCCGTAAACGGATTCGATCACGTTGCGCTTGATCTTCAAGGTCGGCGTGAGAAAACCGTTTTCCACCGCCCAACTGTCTTTCACTACCACCAGTTGGCGCAAGCGTTCATGTTTATCCAGCACCTGGTTAACCTCTTCCAGCAAGCGCTCAAGACTGCCCTGCAACGCCTGACGCCCGTGGCCTGTCGTATCTTGCAAGCCTCCTGCTGATAACACGCACAAGCCTATGGGCGCGCTCAAGCCATCGCCCACCACGCACACCTGCTCGATGCGCACATGCTCGGCCAAACGGTTTTCAATCGGCGCCGGGGCCACGTATTTGCCTTTGCTGGTCTTGAAGATCTCCTTGAGCCGCCCGGTCAGCCGCAAACGCCCATCGGCGCCCTGCTCGCCTTTGTCACCGGTGCGCAGGAAGCCGTCCGCAGTGATGGTCTCGGCGGTTTTTGCGGGGTCCTTGAAATAGCCGAGCATGGTCGCGCCGCTGCGCACCTGGACTTCACCGTCATCACCGATGCGCACTTCAACGTCCGGGCATGGCGGGCCGATCCAGCCGAGTTTCTGTTGGCCGGGGCGGCATACGTGGGAATAGCCGCAGCTTTCGGTCATGCCATACACCTCCAGCACATCCAAACCCAGCCTGCGGTACCAGAGCAACAGCGCTTCAGGCACCGGGGCCGCGCCGGAGATTGCTACACGCACTGCGTCCAGGCCCAGCCCGGCGAGAACCTTGTGCCCGACGCGCTTGCCGATAAAGGGCAGGCGCAGCAGGGTGTCGAGGCGGCTCGCGGGCATTTTGCTGTAGACGCCCATCTGGAATTTGGTCCAGATGCGCGGTACGCCGAACAACGCCGTAGGCCGTGCCCGCTTGAGGTCGGTAAGAAAGGTGTCGAGGCTCTCGGCGAAAAATACCGTTTGCCCGGTGTAGATCGAGGCCATTTCCACAAACATGCGCTCGGCCACGTGGCACAGCGGCAGGTAGGAGAGCAGGCGATCGCCCTCCCCCAGGCCGAACAACTCTGTGCCGCGAATGGCTGCAAAGGCCAGGGCGCCAAAGCTGTGCATCACGCCCTTGGGCAGCCCGGTGGTACCGGAGGTGTAAATGATGGTGGCTAGGTCGGACGCAGCCGGTGCGGGCTTGTCCTGGATGGGGGAGCAGGTTTGCAGGTCGGCCCAGGTGAAATCAAACTCACCGTCGGGGCACAGCGGCAGACTGATGGTCGGCAGATCGGCCTTCACTCCGGCAGACATGGCCGGCCAGTCGTCCAGCTTGCCGATAAACGCCAGGGCGGCTTCGGAGTGCTCCAGTACGTGGGCCACGGAGTCGGCGGTGAGGTTGGGGTAGAGCGGCACCGAAACGTGGCCGGCCATCCAGATGGCGAGGTCGGCGATGATCCAATGGGCGCAGTTTTTCGAGATCAGGGCAATGTGGGAGCCCTGGGGCAGCTCACGGGCTCGCAACCAGTGGGCGGCGCAGCGGGCCTGGTGGCCGGCTTCGGCCCAGGTGAGGATTTGCACCTCCCCGCCCTTGATGGGTTGCACCAGGAACCGTTGGCGCGGGTGTCGCGCTTCACGTTCGAAGAAGACCTGCAACGGCAAACGAAAAGCGACAGACATGGACGCGCTCCTGTGTGTTCCGATGGTAGCCAACCAAGCACTTGCTTGGGTGGACTATTTCATGGGAGCGCAGGGGGTGCAAGTTCTGAAGTTTCGGGGGTATATCCGTTGCTGCGGTCAGGGCTGATATGGGTTCCGCCCTTACGGCGGCTCACTTTTGAACAGCGCAAAAGTAAGCAAAACGCTCTTGCCCCACCACTCGGCACCTCGCTCAGGCTCGGTGTGCCCTCTCTCCGGT
>NZ_AHHC01000011.1:0-66699 GCF_000242655.1 Pseudomonas sp. PAMC 25886 | reverse complement strand
AAGGAGTTTTCCGTTTCGACTGCGCCGGAAGTGGGGCGAATTATAGACTTCCAGAATCTGCCGTCAACCCTTAATTCAGCTTTTCTATCAATCCATCCCGACTATCCTGGAATTCACCTATATAGAGAGGAATCCCGAACAAATTGAGCAATATATTGCCCATCGCTCAACAGTTAAGCATCATAGCCACTTCTGCTTCTTTAATACGACCTCGGACGAACACCCTCAATGACCACCTCATCCCGTAGCCTGGCCTCGACATTGTTTCCGGTCGGCCTACTACTCATTGCCATGGCCTCCATTCAATCAGGCGCGTCGCTCGCCAAAAGCATGTTCCCCATCGTTGGTGCTCAGGGCACCACCACCCTGCGCCTGATTTTTGCCAGTGTGATCATGCTGCTTCTATTACGTCCATGGCGCGCCAAGCTGACAGCCAAGTCGCTGCAGACGGTCATCGTTTACGGAATGGCGTTGGGCGGAATGAACTTCCTCTTCTATATGTCACTGCGGACCGTTCCCCTGGGAATCGCAGTAGCCCTCGAATTCACCGGCCCATTGGCCGTCGCGATCTATGCTTCGCGACGCGCGGTAGACTTTCTCTGGATAGCCTTGGCCATCGTCGGCCTTCTGCTATTGATCCCCGTAGGAGAAGCCAGCAGCGGCATTGATCTCACAGGCGCCGCCTACGCACTGGGCGCAGGCGCCTGCTGGGCGCTCTACATTCTGTTTGGCCAAAAGGCCGGTGCCGACAACGGCGTACAAACCGCAGCCCTGGGCGTAATGATTGCTGCACTGTTTGTCGCGCCGATCGGAATTGTCCACGCGGGCGCTGCATTACTCACGCCCTCGCTGATCCCGATCGCCATTGGTGTCGCGGTTTTATCCACCGCCCTGCCCTATACCCTGGAGATGGTCGCCCTGACCCGCCTGCCCGCCCGCACATTCGGAACCCTGATGAGTATCGAGCCCGCGTTCGGCGCCTTGTCTGGCCTGTTTTTCCTTCAAGAACACCTGTCCCTGGCGCAATGGCTGGCCATTACCTGCATTATCCTGGCCTCTGTTGGCGCAACCCTGACCATGCGTAACGAATCAAAGCCACTCGTTCCAGCCGATTGATTCAGGATTTGACGTAGCTCTGGCATTTGCCGCTCAATTAGGCCATGTTTAGGCCGTAACCCAGTGTCACTCATGGAGAATTTCGATAAGGACATCATGAACGCTACACTCGAGAGCGAGCAAAGCCAGCTTCGTGCATTCAAGCGAGGCGGCTATTAAGGATAGTAATGAAGCGAATTTTGATGCTGTTCATGATTGTGGCAATCGCAGGTTGTGCCGCGACGACCAAGACCGAAGTGAAACGGGGAAAAAAGGGGCTGCATATCAACTGCTCGGGCCTGTCCTCCTCCTGGGACCAGTGCTACGCCAGTGCAGCCAATTCATGTGGTGCCAAAGGCTATAAAGTCATCGCCAAGTCGGGCGACAACGCTGAAGACCCGGGCGACTATCCGTTTGGTCTCAACCCCGCCGGCTACACCAGCCGCAGCATGATTGTGATCTGCAAGTAACTGCCGACGCCTTTACAGGTTCGACAGTTGTTGGCTGAGTACGTCGTAGTTCGATGACAGCACCTGTGCCTGCACCTGCGGGTTGACCATCATCCGCGCTACTACCAGCGCGCCGATGCATTGCGACAGAATCGACCACGCCAGGTCCTCGCTACCCAGCGTTGCAGCCCACCCCGCCTGCAATCGGCAAATCCAGTCCTGCGCCTGTTGGCGCACCGCCACATCCGATCGAGCAATCTCCGCACCCAGGCTCGGCAACGCACAGCCCGCTTCAGACTGCTCCACATGGGCCATGCTCAAGTAGAACTTCAAACAGCGATCCAGCCGCTCCCGACTCTGCACGCCACTACCATTCAAGCGCTCAAGGCTGTGACTCAATTCGCGCTCGACAATCGAGCTGAACAATTCGTCCTTCGAGGCGAAGTGGCTATAAAACGCGCCACCACTCAAGCCGATGGCTTTCATCAAGCCATCCACTCCGACACTGGCAAACCCTTCTTTCTTCGCCAGGGCTGCACTGCTATCCAGCAGTTTCTCTCTGGTTTCCTGCTTATGACTGGCCGAATATCGCATCGCTTTCCCCCTGGTGTTGTCAGCTTGACGCCTGCCGGATCATAGCATAACGTTCGTTTGCCAAACGATCGTTTACCAAAGGATCTTTCCATGACGAACAACAACAAAATCGTACTGGTTGTGGGTGCTGGTGATGCCACTGGCGGCGCAATTGCCAAACGCTTCGCCCGTGAAGGTTACGTCGCATGCGTTACGCGGCGCAGCGCCGAAAAACTGCAACCGTTGGTGGACAGCATCCAGGCGGCCGGCGGCGAGGCGCATGGCTTTGCCTGCGACGCCCGCAAGGAAGAAGACGTGATTGCGCTGATCGAACAGATTGAAACCGAGCTGGGGCCCATTGAAGCTTTTGTGTTCAACATCGGTGCGAATGTGCCGTGCAGCATCCTGGAAGAAACCGCCCGCAAGTACTTCAAGATTTGGGAAATGGCCTGTTTCTCTGGCTTCCTCAATGCGCGGGAAGTGGCCAAGCGCATGGTCACCCGTCACCGCGGCACCATCCTGTTTACCGGTGCCACTGCCGGATTGCGCGGTGCCGCCGGCTTTGCCGCGTTCGCAGGCGCGAAACACGGGATCCGCGCACTGGCGCAAAGCATGGCCCGCGAGCTGGGTCCGAGGAACATCCACGTCGCCCACGTAGTCGTGGATGGCGCCATCGACACTGACTTCATTCGTGACAACTTCCCGCAGAAGTACGCCCTCAAGGATCAGGACGGTATTCTAAACCCCGAACACATCGCCGATAACTATTGGTACCTGCACAGTCAGCCCCGGGACGCCTGGACCTTCGAGCTGGACCTGCGCCCCTGGAATGAACCCTGGTAAGCACGCCCCATAACAATAAACAGCGAGTACCCAGCATGAGTAAAACCGTGGAGTTTTTCTTCGACCTCGGCAGCCCTGCCACCTATCTGGCCTATACGCAGCTTCCAGGCCTGTGCGCTGCAACCGGCGCCCAGCTGATTTATAAGCCAATGTTGCTGGGCGGCGTGTTCAAGGCCACTGGCAATGCATCACCGGTCACCATTCCCGCCAAAGGCCGCTACATGCTCCAGGACCTGGCGCGCTACGCCCAGCGCTACAACGTCCCGCTCAAGTTCAACCCGCACTTCCCCATCAATACATTGACACTGATGCGCGCAGTCACCGGTGTCCAAATGCGCCAGCCCGAGCGTTTTCAGGATTTCATCGACTGCCTGTTCCGTGCCCTTTGGGTAGAAGGCCGTCACCTGGGTGATCCTGCTGTGGTGGCTGCGGTGCTGGCTGAACACGGTTTTGATCCCGAAGCAGTCCTGGCGTTGACGAATGACGACGCCGTCAAGGCCACCCTCAAGGACAACACCGAGCACGCCATCCAGCGCGGCATATTCGGGGCGCCTACGATGTTCGTCGGCGACCAGTTGTTCTTCGGCCAGGACCGCCTGGAGTTTGTCCGCGAAGCGCTGAGCTAGATTTCAATCACCAGACGCCCTTGAGCGCCGCCGGCGAGTAACTCGCAGGCGGCGTTTGCCGTGTGCAGGTCGAATTGACGCCCGTCGAGAATCGGCGTGAGCTTCCCGTCATCAATCAACCGCGCCGCCTCGGCAAGGATCTGCCCGTGGTGCTCACGCCCCTTGCCCGTCAGCATCGGCAGCAGGGTAAACACCCCGGAGTAAGTCGCCCCGCTAAACGACAACGGCGCCAGGCTATGAGAACCCCAGCCAAGACAACTCAGCACATGCCCGTGATAAGTCCTGGCCGCCTGGAAGGACGCATCCAGCGTCGGCCCGCCCACCGTGTCATACACGATGTCAAAACCTTCGCCCGCCGTGTGCAAGGCTACATACTCCTCGACGGTGTGCTGTTGGTAGTCGATAAACGTGGCGCCCAGCCCCTCGATCAACGCCCGCTGCCTGGCTGAACCGGTCGCAAACACCTCGGCGCCAAACGCATTAGCCACTTGCACGGCGACATGTCCTACACCACCCGCACCGCCCTGAATCAGTACTTTATGCCCCGGACCTACATGCGCACGGTCCACCAGCCCTTCCCATGCGGTGATCAGCACCAACGGCAATGCCGCGGCTTCGCGCATGCTCAGGGTCAAGGGTTTTCTCGCCAGCAAGCGCGCATCCACCACGGCAAACTCCGCCAACGAGCCCTGGATGCCGCCCACTCCCGTCGCCAGGGCGTACACCTCATCGCCCGCCTTCCACTCGTTGATACCCGGGCCCACTGTCTCGATGATCCCCGCCAAGTCCAAGCCAATCACAGCCGGCAACGGCTGACGGGCATGGGCCGCCTCGCCTGCGCGAATTTTCCCGTCCAGCGGGTTGAGGCCACTGGCCTTGATTCTCACCAGCACCTCACCTTCCCCCTGCGTCGGCCTGGGAATCGTTGCCAGCCGTAACGGCCCATTCGCCACATCCACCATCAGGGCACGCATTTGAGTTGTATCAGTCATGTTCGCGATCTCGATTCATCAGGAAGTGATCACTATGATGTGCCCGGCCATTCATGCCGATAAGGCGTCAAACCGCTATAGTGACCATGCTCATTTGGCATGAATCGGTAGCCCCATGGATAAGCTCAACGCAATGGCCATTTTCGTCCGGGTAATCGAGCGCGGGAGTTTCTCTGCGGTTGCCCGGGAATTGCATACCACTCAGCCCACCATCAGCAAAGTACTGCGTGCACTGGAGACAGAACTGGGCGGCAAGCTGATTTCCCGCAGCACCCGCAAACTCTCCCTGACAGACGAAGGCCAGCGCTACTACAGCCATTGCCGACAAATCCTCGCGGCAGTGGATGCTGCAGAACACAGCTTCCAGTCCGGCAAGGAGGCTGTCGCCGGTCCGTTACGCATTGGCTCGTCGGTGAGCTTCGGTCGCTTGCACATCGCCTCACGCCTGGCGGGATTTCTCGATCGATACCCACAGGTACAGGTTGACCTGCAACTGAACGATCAAAATCAGGACCTGGTCAGCGAAGGCCTGGACGTTACCCTGCGCATCGGCGAGTTGCGCGACAGCGGCCTGATCGCCCGGCAGATCGGCACTACTCACCGGGTCACCCTCGCCAGCCCGGCCTATCTGGCCAAACACCCGGCGCCGCAAACACCGCAAGAGCTGGCCCGGCACAATTGCCTACTGTTCAACCTGCTCAGCAGCCAGAACCAATGGGTCTACGAAAAGGACGGGACGCGGCACAGCGTCAAGATCAAGGGCAACGCCCAGAGCAATAACTCCGAGGCTGTACGCGAGATGGTATTGGCGGGGCTCGGCATTGCGCTGTCGCCCCTGTGGTTGTTCTTTGATGACCTGAAGGCCGGCCGGGTGGTCGCCTTGCTGCAGGACTACACCCCGCAGTCGCTGCCGATTCATGCCGTTTCGGCACCCAATCGCCGTCAGTCCGCCCGGGTCAAAGCGTTTATCGACTACATGGCCGATGCCCTGACCCAGGCGTCCGAACTGCAGCCCCTCAGATAGCGGCCGTACGCACCTGCAACCATTCCAGCGCCGCGCCACTGAGCAGCGGGCTCAAGCGCTCACGGACTTGCGCGTGGTAATCGTTGAACCACTGGCGCTCGTCCACCGTCAGCAACGACGGCTCCAGGCAACGGGTGTCGATCGGGCACAGCGTGAGTGTCTCGAACTTGAGGAACTCGCCAAACTCGGTCTTGCCTGCTTCACGGTTCAGCACCAGGTTCTCGATGCGCACGCCCCAACGGCCCGGACGGTAAGTGCCCGGCTCGATGGACGTAATCATGCCGGCCTGCATCGCGGTTTGCGGTGCGGCGACGGCTTGATAGGCGATCACCTGCGGGCCTTCATGCACATTGAGGAAGTAGCCGACGCCATGACCGGTACCGTGGCCGTAGTCCACGCCTTCAGCCCAGATCGGCGCACGGGCGATGGAATCCAGCAGCGGCGAAAGAATGCCCTTGGGGAAATGCGCGCGGGACAAGGCAATCACACCTTTGAGCACCCGCGTGCAATCGCGTTTCTGCTCTTCGGTTGGCGTACCGATAGGCACCATCCGCGTGATATCGGTGGTGCCTCCCAGGTACTGGCCACCGGAGTCGATCAGCAGCAAGCCATCGCCTTCGATCAGCGCGTGCTCTTCTTCAGTGGCGTGGTAGTGCGGCATCGCGCCATTGGCGTTGAACGCGGCAATCGTGTTGAAACTCAGCGACACATAACCCGGCCGGCGGGTACGCGCCGCCGTCAGGTGTTCATCAATAGTCAGTTCGGTGATGCGCTCACGGCCCAACGCACTGTCGAGCCAGGCAAAGAATTCGCACAAGGCCGCGCCGTCCTGCTCCATGGCCTGGCGAATATGCTCGGCGTCCGCCAGGCTTTTACGCGATTTGGCCAAGGTGGTCGGGTTAAGCCCTTCGATCAGCTTGACGCCACTGCCGAGGTTTTCCAGCAAGCCGGCGGTCACCCGTGCCGGATCGACCTGCACACTGGCGCCCGACGGAATGGCCTTCAATGCAGCTGCGACTTCGCTGTAATCACGCAGGGCCACGCCATCCTGCTCCAGCACGGCACGAAGCTCGGCATCGACTTTGCTCAAAGCCACAAACAATGTCGCCTGCTGCTGACCGATCAAGGCAAAGGACACAAACACCGGGTTGAACGAAACGTCACCACCACGCAGGTTAAACAGCCAGGCGATATCGTCCAGGGTCGCGATGAAATGCCAGTCGGCCCCCTTCTCGCTCAAGCTTTCGCGCAGGGCCGCGAGTTTTTCGCCGCGGCTGACGGTGGCCTGGGGTGGCAGATGTTGATAGATCGGCTGGTTCGGCAAGGTTGGGCGGTCTTGCCAGACTTCATTCAGCAGGTCGATGTCCGTGCGCAAGCGTGCACCACGTGCTTCCAGCTTGCTGCCCAGGGTACGCGCCGAGGCCACGGCCATGACCGCACCGTCCACTGCCACCACGCCGCGTTCCGGAGTCTGTTCCGCCAGCCATTCCAGTGGCCCGGGCTGGCCGGGTTGCAGCTTGACCAGCTCGATACCGCTGCCCTTGAGTTCCTTAGTCGCCTGTTCCCAATAGCGGCTGTCTGCCCACACACCGGCGAAATCTTCGGTGACAATCAGTGTGCCCACCGAACCGTGAAAACCCGACAACCACTGGCGCCCCTGCCAGTAACCCGGCAGGTATTCGGACAAGTGCGGGTCGGCCGACGGCACCAACAGGGCATGAATGCCTTCGCGGCTCATCAGTTCGCGGGTATGCGCCAGGCGCTGGGGAACCGTTCCATGGGTCAAAGGCTGTGTGCTCATCGTGTCTCCTGCTAACCACTAATAATTGTTATGGGGTCAAACGGCCCAGAAAGCCGGTGCGCTGGCCAGTGCCGCCTTGATCAGTTGTACCGCCTGATCGATGTCCTGCTCGGTGGTAAACCGACCGAGGCTCAAGCGAATGGTGCGACCTGCGCTGCGGGCATCATGGCCCAGCGCCAGAAGCACATGGGACGGTGCATTACTCGCCGAATTGCAGGCCGAGGTCGCCGAAAAGGCAATGCCCGCGCTCAGGGCGGCGGAGTTGAACTCGCCCTCGCTGAACGTCAGGCTCAAGGTGTGGGGGATACGCTGGGTAAGGCTGCCATTGAGGCGCACCCCGGCAATGCTATTCAGCTGTTCCAGCAGGCGCTCGCGCAAGGCAACGATGGTCGCCTTTTCTTCAGCGAAGGAGGCTGCCGCCAGGGCAAACGCCGTGCCCATGCCGGCGATCTGGTGAGTCGCCAGGGTGCCGGAACGCAAGCCGCCTTCATGGCCACCGCCGTGAATCTGCGCCAGCACTTTCTGCTGCGCACGCGGGCCGACGTACAAGGCGCCGATGCCCTTGGGGCCATAGAGTTTATGAGCGGAAAACGACATCAGGTCCACCGGCCACTCGGCCAGGTCAATCGCCACCTTGCCCGCGCCCTGCGCCGCATCCACGTGAAACAACGCCCCATGCTCACGCACTCGCGCGCCAATCGCCTGGATATCGTTGAGGGTGCCCAACTCGTTGTTCACCAGCATCAGCGACACCAAAAAGGTGTCTTCACGCAATGCTTCACTTACCGCCTCGGCGCTGATCAACCCTTCAGCGTCCGGCACCAGGTACGTCACGGCAACCCCGGCTTCCTGCAACTGGCGAGCGGTGTCGAGCGTGGCCTTGTGTTCGATCTGGCTGGTGATGATGTGCCCACCGGCCACGCCCCGCGCCTGGGCGACGCCCTTGATGGCGAGGTTGTTGGACTCGGTGGCACCGGAGGTCCAGACAATCTGTGCTGGCTCGGCGCCAACCAGTTCGGCCACCTGGCGCCGCGCCTGTTCAACCGTTTGCCGGGCCTGTTGGCCGAACGCATGGGAACTGGACGCAGGGTTACCGAAGTTGGCGTTGAAACCCAGACACTCGACCATCACCTGGATGACCCGCTCATCCACCGGCGTGGTGGCGGCGTAGTCGAAATACAGCGGACGTTTATTCATGACGTTAAAGACTCGCAGAGCATGTTCCCGAGAGCAGCGTCTCAGGGGCAGCGATCAGAAAGGAAGATGGTTTACCTGATCCCGTGCCGTTAAAGAAAGACCACTTTATTTAAAAGTGCGTAGGAACGCTCCTGAAATTCAGCTTAACAGGCTCCGGGAAACGGATGGCAAACAAAAAGCCCGAGGTTCCTGTGGGAAACCTCGGGCTCTTCAGACCTGGCCACTGACTCAACTGGGGCGACCGTGCAGCGTCACGCCACGCTCGGCATTCATTTCGCCCTGGCGATCAAAACCAAAGGTGTTCTGTGGCTGGCCAGTCAGTTCGGCTTTCTTCTGTTGATATTCATCAAACGACAGGCCCCGACGGCTCAGGGCTTCCAGCGCCAGTTCCTTGCTCTCTTCAGCCGAGTAGGCACGCAATTCAGGCGACGAATGGGTCGCACAACCGGCAAGGACTGAGGTGACAAGCAATACGGAAATGGCGAGAAAACGGTTCATGGCGAAGGTCCTGCGAAACGGGTTGAAGTCAATGAGCACAGGCTACTCCCGCCCCTGCATGGTGAAAAATCATCAGCCGTGATAGTCGCTATCAACCTTTGCGACACCTGTGATAGTCACGCCATATATTCCATACAGATCTATAAATATGGAAATACGTTCATTTACGGAATAAATACAACCCTCTATAAATGGCCTCAGCACTCACGCCACTGTTCGCCTGGCAACTGTTGCCCAGGCAACAGTCATTCAACAAAACACCAGGCAGACAACACCGCCATTTTCCAACACCTGGCCCAGAGGCCTCGCCAATCAAGGGCTGCGCAGTTTGGTACAGCTCTTGCTCAAGCCCAGCTACTGCTCTTGCCCTGAGCCACTGTTGAAAAAGGAACTGTTGATGACTCGTCCACTGAATGTCGTTGCCCTCTCCGGCGGAACCTGGCGCCCGTCCCGCACCCTGGTACTGACCCAGGCCGTGCTGGCCGAACTGGCCAATCAATTGCCGATCCAGACCACCCTGATTGAACTCGGCGACATTGCCCGGCCGCTGGGCGGCGCACTGTCGCGCCAGGAACTGCCCGCCGACGTCGAAGCCCAACTGCAAGCCATCGAACAGGCCGACCTGCTGATCGTCGCCGCCCCGGTGTATCGCGGCTCCTACCCTGGCCTGCTCAAGCACCTGTTCGACCTGGTCGACCTCAACGCGCTCATCAACACCCCGGTGTTGCTGGCGGCCACCGGCGGCAGCGAACGCCACGCCCTGGTACTCGATCACCAGTTGCGCCCGCTGTTCAGTTTCTTCCAGGCCCTGACGTTGCCGATTGGCGTGTACGCCACCGAGGCCGATTTCACCGATTACCACATAACCAGTGAGCCCTTGAAGGCCCGCATTCGCCTTGCTGCAGAACGCGCCGCGCCATTGTTTGCCGCGCATCCCACCTCTCTGCTGAAAATCGCTTAAGGATTTGTCATGGATGTTTTCTGGTTTCTGCCTACGCACGGTGACGGCCATTACCTGGGCACCACCCAAGGCGCTCGCCCGGTCACCCTCAACTATTTGAAACAAGTCGCCCAAGCGGCGGACAACCTCGGCTACCACGGCGTGCTGATCCCCACCGGCCGCTCCTGCGAAGACTCCTGGGTGATCGCCTCGGCGCTGGTGCCATTGACCGAACGCCTGCGTTACCTGGTGGCGATTCGCCCGGGGATCATCTCGCCGACCGTCTCGGCACGCATGGCCGCCACCCTCGACCGCCTGTCCGGTGGCCGCCTGTTGATCAACGTGGTGACCGGCGGCGACCCCGACGAAAACCGCGGCGACGGCAGCTTCCTCGATCACAGCGAACGCTACGAAGTGACCGACGAATTCCTCAAGATCTGGCGCCGCGTGTTGCAGGGCGAATCGGTAGATTTTGAAGGCAAACACCTGCGCGTACAGAACGCCAAGGCACTGTACCCACCGGTGCAGAAGCCGTATCCACCGCTGTACTTCGGCGGTTCCTCGGACGCCGCCCACGACCTCGCCGCCGAACAAGTGGATGTGTACCTGACCTGGGGCGAACCACCGGCCGCCGTCGCCGAGAAACTCGCCGACGTACGCGAGCGCGCAGCGCGCCATGGCCGCACCGTCAAGTTCGGGATTCGCCTGCATGTGATCGTGCGCGAAACCGAAGAAGACGCCTGGAAAGCCGCCGCCAAACTGATCGAACACATCAGCGACGAAACCATCGCCGCCGCGCAAAAATCCTTCTCGCGCTTTGACTCCGAAGGTCAGCGCCGCATGGCCGCGCTGCACGACGGGCGTCGCGACAACCTGGAAATCGCCCCCAACCTGTGGGCCGGCGTCGGCCTGGTGCGGGGCGGCGCGGGCACGGCCCTGGTGGGCAACCCTGAGCAAGTCGCCGAGCGGATCAAGGAATACGCGGACCTGGGCATCGAAAGCTTCATCTTCTCCGGCTACCCGCACCTGGAAGAGGCGTACCGCTTTGCCGAACTGGTGTTCCCGCTGTTGCCGGAGCCCTACGCCAGCCTGGCCGGGCGCGGCGTCACCAACCTCACCGGACCGTTCGGCGAAATGATTGCCAACGACGTCCTGCCGGCAAAAGCCCAGGCCTGACCTGCCGTCTGCCGGGGTACGCCCCGGCACACCATGAGGAATACCGCGTGACAGCCAAACCCAACAGCGTCCTGCCCTCACCCTTGCAGACCGCCAAACTGCTGGCCGCCGAATTCGCCCTCACCGCCGTCGAACGCGACGAGCGTGGCGGCACCCCGAAGACCGAACGTGACGCCCTGCGCCAGAGCGGCTTGCTGGCCCTGAGCATTCCTACCCAATACGGCGGCCTAGGCGCCCGCTGGAGTGAGACCCTGGAGATCGTGCGCGAGTTCGCCAAGGTCGACAGTTCCATCGCCCACGTCTTCGGGTTTCATCATCTGATGCTCGCCACCGTGCGCCTGTTTTCCCGCCCGGAGCAATGGCAACCCTGGTTCGAACAGACCGCGCGTAAAAACTGGTTCTGGGGCAACGCCCTCAACCCGCTGGACACACGCACGGTGGTCAAGGCCTTCGGCGGCTGGCGCGAATTTTCCGGCAAGAAAAGTTTCTGCTCCGGCGCCAGCGACTCGGAAATGCTGATCGCCTCGGCGGTGGATGAAAGCGCCGGCGGCAAACTGCTGATCGCCGCCATCCCCAGCGGCCGCAGCGGCATCACCTTGCACAACGACTGGAACAACATCGGCCAGCGCCAGACCGACAGCGGCAGCGCCACCTTCGAGCGGGTACGCGTGGAAGAGTCGGAATTGCTCCTCGATCCCGGCCCGCTCAGCACGCCCTTCGCCTGCCTGCGCCCGCTGATCGCCCAGCTGACCTTCACCCACATGTTCCTCGGCATCGCCGAAGGCGCCTTTGCCGAAGCCCGCAACTACACCCTGACCGAAACCCGGCCCTGGCATAAATCCACGGTGCAGGACATTCGCCAGGACCCGTACGTGCTCAACCACTACGGCGAATTCTGGGTCGCGCTGGAAGGCGTGCGCTTGTTGGTGGAGCGTGCCGCCGAACTGCTGGACCAGGCCTGGGCCAAAGGCCCGAGCCTCAGCGAAAGCGAGCGCGGCGAACTGGCCATCGCCATCGCCACCGCCAAAGTGGCCGCTACCCGCAACGGCCTGGAACTGTGCAGCCGCCTGTTCGAAGTCACCGGCGCGCGCTCCACCCACGCCTCCCTGCGCCTGGACCGGCACTGGCGCAACCTGCGCACGCAAACGTTGCACGACCCGGTGGACTACAAACTCCACGAACTGGGGGACTGGGCGTTGAACCAGTCCCTGCCGATTCCCACGTTCTACTCCTAGAAGAGGTGCCCATGCAGCTTTTAACCTTACCGCCCTCGCCCGCTCTTGCGACCTCGATCCGCGCCACGGCCCAGGTCTTCGAAGACCCGAAATCCCAGGCGTTGCTGGCGCACATCCAGCAAGTCGCGCCGAGCGAAGCCAGCGTGCTGATCATCGGCGAAACCGGCACCGGTAAAGAGCTGGTGGCGCGCCATATCCACAACCTCAGCGCGCGGCGCAACCGGCCGTTCGTGGCGGTCAACTGCGGCGCGTTTTCCGAATCCCTGGTGGAAGCCGAGCTGTTCGGCCATGAAAAAGGCGCCTTCACCGGTGCCCTCAGCGCCAAGGCCGGCTGGTTCGAAGAGGCCGACGGCGGCACCCTGTTCCTCGATGAAATTGGCGACTTGCCGATGGCGATTCAGGTCAAGCTGCTACGCGTCCTGCAGGAACGCGAAGTGGTGCGCCTGGGCTCGCGCAAAAGCATTCCCATCGACGTGCGGGTGTTGGCTGCCACCAACGTTCAGTTGGAAAAAGCCATCAACGCCGGGCATTTTCGCGAGGACCTGTACTACCGCCTTGACGTGGTCAGCCTGGAGCTGAGCCCGCTGCGGGACCGCCCCGGTGACATCCTGCCGCTGACCCGGCACTTCATCGAAGCCTACAGCCAGCGACTGGGTTATGGCCCCATCACCATCAGCCGCGAGGCCGAGCAGAAACTCAAGAGCTACAGTTGGCCGGGCAACATCCGCGAGCTGGAAAACGTCATCCACCACACCCTGCTGATCTGCCGCAATGGCGTGATCGAGCGCGACGACCTGCGCCTGTCGAACATGCGCATCGAGCGTCAGGACGACAGCCAGCACGGCATCGACAACAGCGCCGAAGCCCTGCTGGAACGGGCCTTTCAAAAACTCTTCGAAGAACAGGCCGGCGCCCTGCATGAAAAGGTCGAGGATGCGTTGCTGCGTGCCGCCTACCGCTTCAGCCATTACAACCAGGTACACACCGCCAACCTGCTGGGCCTGAGCCGCAACGTGACGCGAACCCGTTTGATCAAGATCGGTGAGCTGGCGGTAAACAAGCGACGCCCCGGCGAGAACGTACAGGGCGAGCGCATGCTGCACCTGTCAATTTAGGCGGCAGTGCAAGGCGTTGTCATGGCTGCGCTCGATGCTGCGCAGCACCTGGAACGAACCGAAGGTCACTGCCGTGGCCTGGTGGGCGCGGATCAGCGTCCAGAAATCTTCCTCACCGTGCTCAAAACACTTGAAGGCCGCCTCCCCGTCTTCGCGGGAGCGCCATTGCAGGCAACTGAGCACCCGGCGTCCATCATCGCTGACCTGCACACTGGCATTGATAAAGCCGCCATGGCCTTGGGCCAAACGCTCGCTCTGGGATGACAGGGCCGCCACCAAAGCCGATTGCTGCTGAGGTTCGATCTGGAATTCGACCATCTGGGTGAAACTCAGACTCTTCTCTGATACCTGCATGAACATTTCCCTCTCACTGTAGGCACAATCTTGCGATTCGATGCCACGCAGGGTAAAACCTTTAGTTAAGTCAAGGTCAAGGGCTTTTTCATGGTCACCAAAGAACTCACCGTCGGCCAGTTGGCGGCCCGCAGCGGCGTGGCGGTCACCGCGCTGCACTTCTATGAAACCAAGGGGTTGATCAAGAGCAACCGCAACGCCGGCAATCAACGACGCTACCCGCGGGACGTGTTGCGCCGGGTGGTGGTGATCAAGATTGCCCAGCGTTTGGGCATCCCCCTGGCGACGATCCATGAGGCGCTGCAAACCTTGCCCGATGGCCGCACGCCAACGGCTGCCGACTGGGAACGCCTGTCTGCGCTGTGGCGTGAGGATTTGGACCAGCGCATCGACAAGCTGGTGCTGCTGCGGGACAAACTCAGTGGCTGCATTGGCTGCGGGTGTTTGTCGCTGGAGGCGTGCCCGCTGCGTAATCACGATGATGTACTGGGTGAGCGCGGGCCTGGGGCACAACTCTTGGAGCCGTCCACATAATGGCGGGGTAAAACTCGATCAATGTGGGAGCGGGCTTGCTCGCGAAAGCGGGGTGTCAGTCGCCAGATGCTGTGGCTGACCCGCCGCCTTCGCGAGCAATCCCGCTCCCACATTTCGATCTCCATCGAGCTTAGAAACCCGGGGCTATCTGGCCCTTGTAGCGGGTCAGGATGAACTGGCGCACTTCATCGGAGTTCAACGCCTTGGCCAGTTTCTGGATGCCCGGGTCGTTGATGTTGTCCGGGCGCGCTACCAGGTACTCGACGTACAGGCTCTTGCCCTTCTCGACGATCAACGCGCTGTTGGTGTCGATCCCGGCTTCCAAGGCGTAGTTGGCGAACACGAACGCCAGGTCCACCTGGCTCACTGAACGCGCGAGCAACGCCCCTTCCAGCTCACGAATTTTCAGGTGCTTGGGGTTCTCGACGATGTCCCGTGGGGTGGCCAGGGTGTTGCTCGGGTCCTTGAGCTTGATCAGGCCGGCTTCGTCCAGCAGCACCAAGGCGCGGCCGGTGTTGACCGGGTCGTTGGGGATCGACACCGTGGCGCCGTCTTTCAGCTCGGAGATATTTTTGATCTTGGTCGAATAAGCGCCGAACGGCTCGATGTGCACGCCTACCACCGGCACCAGATTAGTGTGCCGGGTCTTGTTGTAGTCATCCAGGAATGGCCGGTACTGGTAGTAGTTGGCGTCGATGTTCTTCAGCGCCAGTTGCTGGTTGGGCTGGATGAAATCAGTGAAGACCTTGATCTGCAGGTCCACGCCTTCCTTGGCCAGCACGGGTTTGACGAACTCCAGGATCTCGGCGTGAGGCACGGGTGTGGCACCCACCACCAACGTCTCGTTAGCGAGGGCATTCAGGGAGAAGACAGCAGCCAAAATGGCCAGGGATTTTTTCATGATTGCTCCGAAAGCAGTCGTTCTAGGAATAGGTTTTAACGGCGGCTGTAACGCGCCACCAAGCGGTCGCCGGTCATTTGCAGGGCCTGCACCAGCACCAACAGCAGCAACACGGTGACCACCATCACGTCGGTCTGGAAACGCTGATAGCCGTAGCGGATGGCCAGGTCGCCCAGGCCACCGCCGCCAATCACCCCGGCCATGGCGGTGTAGTCCACCAGCACAATCGCGGTGACGGTGACCGCCGCCAGCAGCCCGCCCCGGGCTTCCGGCAACAGCGTGTGGCGGATCACCTGCCAGGTGCTGGCGCCCATGGACTGGGTGGCCTCCACCACGCCACGGTCGACTTCACGCAAGGCGGTTTCCACCAACCGCGCGAAGAACGGCGTACAGCCCACCACCAACGGCGGAATCGTGCCGGGCACGCCCAATGAGGTGCCCACCAGCAAGGTGGTCACCGGGATCAGCACAATCAGCAGGATGATGAACGGCAGCGAACGCAGCACGTTCACCACCACCGACAACGCGCGGTACACCACCAGGGTTTCGTGCAACTGGCGCTTGCCGGTGAGGAACAACACCACCCCCAGCGGCAACCCCAGCAGCACGGTAAAACCCAGGGCCGCGCTGAGCATGCTCAGGGTTTCCAGGCACGCTTGGCCGATGTCGGCCCAATAGATGTTTTTAAACAGCTCGGCCATGGTTCAAGACCAGTCGTGACGCGGGGGCTTGGCGCCGTTGAGCAACCAGTTACCCACCACGTGGTACTTCCACCGCACCGGGTCATGCAGGGTATGCACCCGGGCATTGCGCCAGTGCCGGTCGAAGTTGTGCTTCTTCAAGGTGGACCGGGTGCCGCCGAGTTCGAAGAGTTTGTTGCTGGCGTCGATGGCGATTTCGGTGGTCAGCACCTTGGCCCGGGCAACGGCCAGTGAGGCATGGGCGACGCTGTCTTCATCGGGTGCCGGGCGCGCGGCGTCGAGGGCTTTTCCGGCCCTTTCCAGCAAGGCTTCCGCCGCTTCCAGGCGAATATCCAACGCACCGACCTGGATAATGGTCAGCGGGTCTTCGCTGGCTTTTTCCACCCCGGCATCGATCCATGGGCGGGCAAATTGCCGGACGAACTGCACCGTATCGCGCAACGCGGCACGGGCAATGCCGGCGTCGATGGCCGCGGTGGTCAGCTGGGCGAATGGGCCGGCCAGGGTCGGCGAATCGTAGGAGCGATGGGTAGGAAACAGGTTGAACGCCGGCACCTTCAGGTCTTCGGCCAACACCGTACCGCTGGACGTGGTGCGCTGGCCCATGCTGTCCCAGTCATCGACCACCACCAGGCCTTCAGTGCCGCGCGGCACGAACGCCAGCTGTGCGTTTTGCTGTTCATCCAGCGCCAGCACCGCCAGCCAATGGGCGTACAGCGAACCGGTGCAATAACCCTTGCGGCCGTTGATCACATAGCCGTCGCCTTGCCGGCGGATGGTCGCCTGGATGTCCTGGACGTTCTTGCCGCCGGTTTCCGACAGCGCATTGGCAAACCGATGCCCCTCCAGCGCGAGGCCAAAAAAGTACGCCTGCTGTTCAGGCGTGCCTTGCAGGCGGATGTCTTCCAGCAGGCAGTAATGGTTCTGCGGGATTTGCCCCAGCGACGGGTCGGCCGCCGAGATAATCGCAATCACCTGGGCCAGTACCGCGTAGGACACCTGGGCACCGCCAAACTCGCGGGGCACGCTGATGCCCCACAGGCCGCTGTTGGAATACAGGTCGACCACGTCCGCCGGCACCTGGCGGGTGCGGTCGCGTTCGGCGTCTTGTTCCAGCAATACGGCGGCGACTTGGTGGGCAACGGCCAGGGCCTGGGCCTCGTCGCGGATCAGCTCGGCGTGAGGTGAGTGAATCGGGTAATCGGCAGATACAGGCAGTACAGACATACAACGCTCTCGGGCGAATGATTTACCTGAGGCATTGCAGCTTCTGTGCCTGAGGCACCGGGCCTTCAAACACAAGGGTTTGCGCCCGATGTACACGCGGCAGACCGCCCACGGCGCAGCAAACTGCCGGTTTGCTGTTGCCTGGGCAACACCTCGTCGGCTGCCCGCAGGCCACGGCGCACGTGGCCTATAGTGAAAAAGCCGTCCCTCCATAACCACAATCTGAGGAGAACGAAATGAGCGTTAAACCTATTCCCGAGGGCTATCACAGCATCACGCCGTACCTGGGCATCGACAAAGCCGCTGAAGCCATCGAGTTCTACAAACAAGCCTTTGGCGCCACCGAAGTCATGCGCCTGGACATGCCCGACGGCAAGGTCGGCCATGCCGAACTGCGCATTGGTGATTCACCGATCATGATGGCCTCGCCCTGCGGCGAAATGTCGTTCGGCAGCCCGGGCAAGGAACACCCCAGTGTGTGCCTGCATCTCTACGTGCAAGACGTCGACCAACAGTTCGCCCGGGCGATCAAGGCCGGCGGCACGGCGATTTCAGAGCCCAAGGATCAGTTTTACGGCGACCGTTCCGGGACGCTGAAAGACCCGTTCGGGCACGTGTGGTTCCTGGCCACCCGCAAGGAGGATTTGACCGAGGCACAGGTTCGCCAGCGTGCCGAGGCGTTGTTCAAGCAAGGATGAAGTCGCCTGGGCGACACAACCCAACTGTGGGAGCTGGCTTGCCTGCGATGGCATCACCTCGGTGCGACTGATACACCGAGTTGCCTGCATCGCAGGCAAGCCAGCTCCCACAGTTGACCTGCACTGCCTGAAAGATCGGGCTTCAACACACTTCATGAACAACCCCTCCACGTTTTCCCCCTTGCCCCAGGCGCCGTGTGATTTCAGGATGCAGGCAATCATCACAAGGAGTCATTCCATGTTCGCCGGATTCCAAAAAGACCAGCGCCACGTCAACGGTGTGGACATCAGCTACCGCAAAGGCGGCGCGGGTCCCGGCCTGCTCCTGCTGCACGGGCACCCGCAGACCCACGTCATCTGGCACAAAGTCGCCGAGCAACTGGCCGAACACTTCACCGTGGTCGCCGCCGACCTGCGCGGTTACGGCGACAGCAGCAAACCCGCCGCCGATGAGCATCACATCCACTACTCCAAGCGCGAAATGGCCCGCGACGGCGTCGAGTTGATGAAGGCCCTGGGCTTTGATGAGTTCTCGGTGCTGGCCCACGACCGTGGCGCCCGCGTCGCCCATCGCCTCGCCCTGGACCACCCCAAGGCCGTGCAACGCATGGTGCTGCTGGACATCGCACCGACGCTTTCGATGTACGCCCAGACCGACGAGGCCTTTGCCCGCGCCTACTGGCACTGGTTCTTCCTGATCCGCCCGGCGCCGTTGCCGGAAAGCCTGATTGAAAGCAACCCCGAGCTGTACCTGCGCAGCGTCATGGGCAGCCGCAGTGCCGGGCTCAAGCCGTTCACCGATGAAGCCTTCGCCGAATACCTGCGCTGCCTGAAACTGCCCGGCACCGCCACCGGCATCTGCGAAGACTACCGTGCCGCCGCCGGCATCGACCTCGAGCACGACCGCGCCGATATCGACAACGGCAACCACCTGAACCTGCCATTGCTGGTGATGTGGGGCGCCGAGGGTACCGTCGGGCGCTGTTTCGAACCCCTCAAGGAATGGCAAAAAGTAGCCACCGACGTACGGGGCAAGGCCTTGCCGGCCGGCCACTACATCGCAGAAGAAGCCCCGGAGCTGTTGCTCGGCGAAGTCCTGACCTTCCTTCGCTGAGCCTTTAGTCAACCGCTGATCTGATCGATCCCGCCCCGCAGGCTTGAAAAGGCCTGCGACGGGATCTGCTTGCCCAAAAAACGTCTCGAGATAATAAAAATGACAATCAGAAAACTGCTGGGAACCCTGTATGTGCAGGTGATCATCGCCATTGTGCTGGGCGTGTTGATCGGCAACCACTGGCCCCAGGTGGGCATTGACCTGAAGCCCTTGGGCGACGGTTTTATCAAGCTGATCAAGATGATCATCGGCCCGATCATCTTCTGCACCGTGGTCTCCGGCATCACCAGCATGCACGACGTGAAGCAAGTAGGACGCGTGGGCGGCAAGGCGCTGCTGTATTTCGAGATTGTCTCCAGCATCGCCCTGGTGATCGGCATCCTCGCCGCGCACCTGCTGCACCCGGGCGTGGGGTTCAACATTGATGTGAAGACCCTCGACAGCTCGGCCATCGCCGGTTTTGTCGGCCAGGCCGAACACGGCGAAGGCGTCACCGGGTTCCTGATGCACGTGATCCCGACCACCTTCTTCGACGCCTTCTCCAAGGGCGAAATCCTGCCGGTGCTGTTTGTGTCAGTGCTGTTTGGCCTCGGGCTGGTGATGATCGGCGAGAAGGGCCGGCCCTTGGTAGGCGTGATCAACCAGGCCAGCGAAGTGTTCTTTCGCATCGTCGGGATGATCAGCCGCGTCGCGCCGATCGGTGCATTCGGCGCGATCGCTTTCACCATCGGCAAATACGGCCTGGGTTCGCTGCTGCCGCTGCTGAAACTGGTGGGCACGTTCTACGTCACCGCGTTTTTCTTCGTGGCGGTGGTGCTGGGCAGCATTGCCCGCTATGTCGGCTTCAGCATCTTCAAGCTGCTGACGTACATCAAGGCCGAGCTGTTGATCGTACTGGGCACCAGCTCCTCCGAATCGGCCTTGCCGCAACTGATCCAGAAACTCGAAAGCCTCGGCGCCTCCAAAGGGGTAGTGGGCATCGTGGTGCCCACCGGCTACACCTTCAACCTGGACGGCACCAACATCTATATGACCCTGGCGGTGCTGTTCCTGGCCCAGGCCACCAATATCGACCTGACGCTGGAGCAACAACTGACCCTGCTGGCGGTGGCGATGCTCACCTCCAAAGGCGCCGGTGCAGTGGTGGGCGCAGGCTTCGTCGCGCTGGCCGCCAGCCTGGCGGTGGTGCCGACGGTGCCGGTGGCGGCGATGGTGCTGATCCTGGGTGTCGACCGCTTCATGGCCGAGTGCCGTTCGCTGACCAATATCATCGGCAATGCCGTGGCCGCCCTGGTGGTGGCTGCCTGGGAAGGCGAACTGGACCGCGAGAAGATGGCGCCTATCGCCCTCAAGCATGGCCGTCATGCGCGGGCTGCTGCGCAGGCGAAGATCGCCGCTGAGTAGACCTTAAGTACCAATCCCCTGTGGTGAGGGAGCTCCCTCGCCACACCGGTGCTATTCTGGCGGCTCATGCCGCCACGCCTGTTTCTGATGACTAACAAGAAAGATACCGTGCCCCTACCTGAAGACCTGCGGGTATTCCTGACCGTGATCCGCAAGGCCGGCTTTGCTGCGGCTGCCGATGAGCTGGGGTTGTCCCCGGCCTACGTCAGCAAGCGTATCCAGATTCTCGAAACCACCCTTGCCACCCGCCTGCTGCACCGTACCAGCCGCCGTATCGCCCTGACCGAAGACGGTGAGCGCGTGCAGCGCTGGGCCGTGCGTATTCTCGAAGACTTCCAGCAACTGTCCGATGAGCTTTCCGACGCCCACGACAGCCCCCGTGGCCATCTGCATTTGTGCAGCAGCTTCGGTTTCGGCCGCAACCATGTGGCGCCGGCTCTGTCGTTGCTGGCTGAGCAATACCCGGACCTGGAGATTCGCCTGGACCTGTTTGACCGGGTGGTGGATATCGTCAGCGAGGGTTTTGACCTGGAGATCCGCGTGGGCGACGACATTCCCGGGCAACACATCGGCCGCCGGCTGGTGAGCAACCGCCGGGTGTTGTGTGCAGCGCCCGCCTACCTCGAACGCCGAGGCACGCCGCAGCACTTGAGCGACCTGGAGCAACACGACTGCCTGGTGCTCAAGGAGCGCGACAACGCCTTTGGCATCTGGCACCTGGAGCGTGATGGCGTGCAGGACAGCGTGCGCGTGCGTGGGCCGCTGTCGTCCAACAATGGCGAGATCGTTTTGCAATGGGCACTTGATGGGCGTGGGGTGTTGTTGCGGTCGATGTGGGATGTGAAGCCGCTGCTGGAGCAAGGGAAACTGGTGCAGGTGCTGCACGACTACACCCAGAGTGCCAACGTGTGGGCGGTGTATCCGACGCGGTTGGCGTACTCCGGGAAGTTGCGGGCGTGTGTGGAGTTTTTGCAGGAGCACTTCAAGGGGTTGTCGATTTGACGGCCCAGGTCTTGGGTACATATCCGTTTCTTCGGTGATGGCTGGTATTGGTTCCGCTCTTACAGCGGCTCACTTTTGAACAGCGCAAAAGTAAGCAAAACGCTCTTGCCCCACCACTCGGCACCTCGCTTGGGCTCGGTGTGCCCTCACTCCGGCTTTGGAGCGTGGGCCGCCGCGATGGGCCATCCTTGGCCCAGCGCGGCTAACCCGGCGTCCTGCCGGGTTACCCACGCTCCAAAGCCTGCGTTCGGCCAGCGTGGTTTAACGGGGCGCCTAAGATCAAGATCAAAAGCAGATCAACAGCACAGCGGCCTACAGGCCGGCTTGAGTGGTGTGAAGCAAAGGCAAGATCAAATTCTAAAGCGGGCACGGTCAAATGTGGGAGCTGGCTTGCCTGCGATAGCATCAACTGGGTGTACCTGAAAAACCGAGGTGTCTGCATCGCAGGTAAGCCAGCTCCCACAGAAAAGCAGAGCTGCATCAGTTTCAGATTTGGTTTTCGCTTTGGCTTTTGATCTGGCTTCTACCACTCAAGCCGGCCTGTAGGCCGCTGTGCTCTTGCTCTTGATCTGGCCCTGACTGCCCCAATAAGCCCGAGGCCGAACGCAGGGATTGAGGAGCGGGTAAACCGGCAGGACGCCGGTTTAGCCGCGACGGGGCAGGGACGCCCCGTCGCGGCGGCCCGCGGAGCAATCCCGGAGTGAGGGAACACCGAGCCTAGGCGAGGTGCCGACAGGCGGGGCAGAGCCCTTTGGTTACTTTGGGGCTTTTCCAAAGTGACCCGCTGTAAGAGCGGAACCCTAAGCCGCCGTTACCTAAATAACGGATATGCCCCCCACAGTCACCGCACTCAAACTGCAACAACAACCCTATCACCCCAACCAAGGATTGGCCGCCAGATGTTCACGCTCAAACGCCCTGATCTGCTCACTGCGCTGCAACGTAGTACCGATGGCATCCAACCCCAGCAACAACGCAGTCTTGCGCAACGTATCAATCTGGAACGAAATCACCCGCCCGTCCGCCAAAAGAATCTCCTGCGCCTCAAGGTCCACACTGATCTGCGCCTGTTCAGGCTGACTGACGGTCTGCCCCAACCGCTGCAACACCGCCTCGTCCAGCGTAATCAACAACACCCCGTTACGCTGACAGTTGTCATAAAAAATCCCGGCAAAACTGCTGCCGATCAGCGCCCGAATGCCCATCTGCTTCAAGCCCCACACCGCATGTTCCCGGCTGGAACCACAACCGAAGTTCGGCCCCACCACCATAAAGCTCGCACCCTGCCAGGCCGGCTGGTTCAGCACGAATTGCGGGTTGGCCTCGCCCGACGGCAAGAAGCGCAAATCAAAGAACAACCCGCGGTCCAGCCCATTGCGATCGATGCCCTTGAGAAACTGCTTGGGCATGATCACGTCAGTGTCGATATTGGCCGCCAGCATCGGCGCGGCCTTGCCGGTGATGCGAGTGAAGGGTTGCAGGCTCATGTGCGGTCTCCAAAGTGGCGAATATCGGTCAACCGGCCAGTGATGGCAGCGGCGGCAACCATGGCCGGGCTCATCAGGTGGGTGCGTGCCCCCGCGCCCTGGCGGCCTTCGAAGTTGCGGTTAGTGCTGGAGGCGCAGCGGTCGCCCGGCTCCAGCACATCATCGTTCATCGCCAGGCACATCGAGCAGCCGGACTGGCGCCATTCAAACCCGGCGTCGATAAAGATCGCAGCGAGGCCTTCGGCTTCGGCCTGGTCGCGCACTTCGGTGGAGCCCGGCACGATCATCGCCCGCACGTGGTCCGCCACGTGCTTGCCACGCACCACGCTGGCGGCGTCCCGCAGGTCTTCGATGCGGGCGTTGGTGCAGGAACCGATAAACGCATGGCTGATGACGATCTCGCTCAGCGGCATGCCGGCTTCCAGGCCCATGTAGTTCAGGGCCCGGCGCATGTCCTGGCGCAGGATCAGGTCGCTGACGTCTTGCGGGTCGGGCACGCGGGCGCCGATGGGCGCGGCCTGGTCGGGACTGGTGCCCCAGGTGACCATCGGCTCCAGGGCCGTGGCGTCCAGGTGCACTTCGAGGTCGAACACCGCCTCGGCATCCGAGTGCAACTGGCGCCAGCCTGCAAGGGCGCGGTCCCACAGTTCGCCCTTCGGCGCGCGGGGTTTGCCCTTGAGGTAGGCGAAGACTTTTTCATCCGGCGCCATGAAGGCACCGCGTGCGCCCGCCTCCACCGCCATGTTGCAGATGGTCATGCGGGCCTCGACGCTCAGGGCATCAATGGTCGAGCCACGAAACTCAATGGCGTAGCCGGTGGCACCCGAGGCGCCGATCTTGCCGATCAGCGCCATGATCACGTCCTTGGAGGTCAGGCCGTGGGCCAATGCACCGTCCACGGTCACGCGCATGCTCTTCAGGCGTTTGTAGACCAGGGTTTGGGAGGCCAGCAAATGCTCGATTTCCGAGGTGCCGATGCCAAAGCCGAATGCGCCCAGTGCGCCATAGGTGGTGGTGTGGCTGTCGCCAGCGGCAATCACCATGCCCGGCAGGATAAAGCCCTGCTCCGGGGCGATCACGTGTTCGATGCCCTGGCGCTTGTCGAGGATGTCCAGCAGTTCAATCCCGAAGTCCCGGCAGTTTTCCGCCAGGTACGACACTTGCCGCGCGCCGCCCGCATCCGGCATGGCCGCAATGCGCTTGGGCGTGGTGGGGTTCACATGGTCGACCACCGCCAGCGCCGTGCCGGGGCGCCACACGCCACGGCCTGCCTCGCGCAGGCCGCTGAAGGCCTGGGGGCTGGTGTATTCGTTGATCACCTGGCGGTCGATGTACAGCAGCACATGGCCCTGGTCATCCAGGCGGCACACCGTGTGGGAATCGATGTGTTTGTCGTAGAGGGTTCTGGCAGAAGTCATTAGGGGGCTCGCTCAACGGTATGACCCCATCATAGGCAGCGCCCCCGCCCCATCAATCCCGCCTTGGTGATGACTCGGAACATGTTTCGTGTTGCATGAATGAGTATCTGAAACATTTACTTTCATATCTGCCTTAGGGTTTTGCATTTCTCATCCGTCTTAACTTAGATACAGCCGCTCGCGTCAGCAAAAGCTACGGGTGGCGTTTTCCGGGCCTTTACTGCCCCCCTCCGATCAAGACCCTCATTCACATGTCGAAGAAGTCACGCTCAAAACTCTGGTTTCTCGTGCACAGCTGGCTGGCATTGCCCATCTGGTTCTTTGTGCTGATCGTCTGCGTCACCGGCACCCTGGCGGTGGTCAGCCAGGAGATCGTCTGGCTGGCCAACCCGGACATCCGCGCCAGCAAGCCGTCGGACGATGCCGAACCGCTCACCTACGACCAGGTGATCGGCGCCATCAAGCGCGCCGAACCCCAGGTGATCGTCGAATCCCTGAGCCGCCCGGACGAATCGCATTTCGCCCTCAGCGCCGACCTCAGCTACCCCGACGGGCGCTCGCTGGAGGTTTACGTCAACCCGTACACCGGGGTGATCCAGGGCATCAGCCCATCGTTCAACTTCCAGCAATTTACCCGTGCCCTGCATGGCTGGTGGCTGGTGCCGTTCACCAATGGTTACAGCTGGGGCTGGTATCTGGTCTCGCTGCTGGGCTTGCCGCTGTTGGCCTCGCTGGTCACCGGCCTCGTGGTCTACAAGCGCTTCTGGAAAGGTTTTTTCAGGCCGACGCTGCGCATTCGTCACGGTGCGCGGATTTTCTGGGGCGACTTCCACCGGTTGAGCGGCATCTGGTCGATCTGGTTTATCGCGGTGATTTCGATCACCGGCACCTGGTTCCTGATCCAGGCGATCCTGGGCGATAACCAGATCACCATTTCCAGCGAGCCTATCGTCCCGGCGATTGCCCGCGACAAAGTGCCGATGTCCGCCCCGGGCGTGCCGGCGCCCATGATTCCGCTGGACGAGGCGATCACCATCGCCACCCAGCGGATTCCAGGGCTCGAGGCCAGCTTTGTGAGCCTGCCCAGCAACGCCTACAGCCACCTGCGCATCGGCGGGCGTGGCTGGTACCCGCTGATGTTCCAGACCGCAGAAATCAACCCATACAACGGCGAAATCGCCGCCTCGCACCTGCTGTCAGACCGTTCGGCCCTGGAGTTCGTCACCGAATCCATGCGCCCGTTGCACACCGGGGATTTTGGCGGGATCTGGATCAAGCTGATCTGGGCCTTCTTCGGCCTGGTACTGAGCATGATGGTCTTGAGCGGCCTGCTGATCTGGACCAAACGCACCGCCCTGGCCACCCTCAATGCCCTGAAACGCGAAGCCAAGGCGTCCCGTCAATCGGTGCAAATCCAGGCCTTGCAGGCTGAAACCACGGAGGGTAACCGATGAACAAGGCTACGACCGTTCAACCGCCCTCGCCCCTGCGGGCCTTTTGGCTCAAGTGGCGCTTCCACATCAATATCCTGCTGATCCTGGTGCCCTTGGGCTTCATGCCCAAGTACTTTGCCGACGCCGCGTTGTTTCGCGGTGACAGCGGCCTGGGTGAACGGGAGATCGGCGAAGTGCAAGTCGGCCCGTGGAGCGTAAAGCTCGCCGAATTGCGTAACGAGGGCCCGCGCCCCGACCCGGCGGGCCCGATGAAATCCTTCAACGCCGCCCTGTGCGCGACCTGCGTCGACCAGGTCAAGGCGACTTACCTCCGCATTGGCAAGCCCCGCAGCCTGCGGGCCGCCGGGGTGATCTTCTTCGGCACACCGTATCGCATGGGTGCCATGCTGCCGATCCCCGAACGTACCCCGCTGGACGCCGAAGTGTGGATCACCATGGAAGGCTGGGACGGCGTCATGCACCAGGCGTCCATTCCCTTGAGCCAGGCATCGCCGGCCACCATCGACTGGCTGAAAAAACGAGGAGTAAAACCATGACTTTGCCGCAACTGGCACGCACCGTTGGCGTGCTGATCCTCAGCGCCGGCTTCAGTACCGTTGCCCTCGCCCACAACCCGATGTGCGAATGCAAGGAAATCGCCGGTGAGCAGATCCAGTGCACCGGCGGTTTCTCCGATGGCAGCGGCGCCCCCGGCGTGACGCTCGACGTGATCGGCTATGACGAAACCATCCTGGTGCCCGGCAAGCTGGGTGAAGACTCGACGCTGACCTTCAAGAAACCGTCCGCCGAGTTCTACGTGTTGTTTGATGCCGGCCCCGGCCACGTGGTGGAAATCGACCAAGCGGATATCCAGCCCCAATGAGCACGACTCACGTTGTTCGCCCGGCCGGTGCCGGGCACGAAACCCTGTACGTCCTGCTGCTGTGCCTGATCATCCTCGCCGTCGCCGGCACCGTGGTAGCCTTGCGCGGTGAACGCCAGGAGATCGCCGCCGTGCCCAGCCACCAACTGGACGCCCGTCGCGACCTCAGCGCCGCCGAGCAAGGCATCTATGCCGACCTGCGGGTGACCCTGGATGAAATCCACTTGCTGCAGGAAGAACACAGCGCCCTGCCGACACCCGGGCAACTGGCCGAAGAAGGCTTTGCGCCTTTCGCCCAGGACGCCAGCTCGGTGAGCCGTGGCGACCACCACTGGCAGTTGCTGGACACCGCCTACCTGGGACTGAGCCAGACCCCGGCCCTCAGCGGTTCGCTGCTGATGCGCATCAGTGGCGCCGAGCCGGATATCTGGCTCAACCGCAGCGCCAACCTCAAGCCTCCCACCGACCTCACTGACCAGGCGCTGATCAGAGCGGGCTGGCAGCAAGTGGTCGCGCAGTTCGATGCCGGTGTCACCCGCCAGCATCGTCATTGAATTCACGCTGTAGCCGAGAGAAGACCATGTCTATTTCATCGCCCTTATTACGCCTGGTGCTCGCAGGCTTGTTCAGTTTGCTGCTGGCGCCCATGGCCAGTGCCGACGCTGCCAAGCGCCTGCGCATCGGTATCACCCTGCACCCGTATTACAGCTACGTCGCCAACATCGTGGGGGACAAAGCCGAGGTGGTGCCGCTGATTCCGGCCGGCTTCAACCCTCACGCCTACGAGCCCCGCGCCGAAGACATCAAGCGCATCGGCACCCTGGATGTGATCGTGCTCAATGGCGTCGGCCATGACGATTTCGCCGACCGCATGATCGCCACCAGCGAGCGCCCGGACATCCCGGTGATCGAAGCGAACGCCAACGTGCCGCTGCTGGCCGCCACCGGCAACGCGGCGCGCGGTGCCGGCAAGGTGGTCAACCCGCACACCTTCCTGTCCATCAGCGCCTCGATTGCCCAGGTGAATAACATCGCCCGGGAACTGGGCAAGCTCGACCCGGACAACGCCAAGACCTACACCCAGAACGCGCGCGCCTACGGTAAACGCCTGCGCCAGATGCGCGCCGACGCCCTGGCCAAACTCACCAGCGCGCCCAACCCGGACCTGCGGGTAGCCACGGTGCACGCGGCTTATGACTACCTGCTGCGGGAGTTCGGCCTGGAAGTCACCGCCGTGGTAGAGCCCGCCCACGGCATCGAGCCGAGCCCCAGCCAGTTGAAGAAAACCATCGACCAGTTGCGGGAACTGGACGTGAAAGTGATTTTCTCGGAAATGGATTTCCCGTCCAGTTATGTCGACACCATCCAGCGTGAGTCGGGCGTGAAGCTGTACCCGCTGTCGCACATTTCCTATGGCGACTACAGCGCTGAAAAGTACGAAGTGGAAATGACCGGCAACCTCAACACCGTGGTACGGGCGATTCAGGAGTCCGGGGCATGACGGCGGCGGAACATTTGAAGGTGGCCAGCGTTGGCCCGACCCTCGACTTCAATAACGTGGCGCTGACCCTGGGCCGCACGGTGATCCTCGATGCGGTGAGCTTCCAGGTCCAGCCCGGCAGCATCCATGCACTGGTCGGCCCCAACGGCGGCGGCAAAAGCTCGTTGATCAAGACCCTGCTGGGGCAAACGCCGCACCAGGGCCAGTTGAGCCTGCACTGGCCCGAAGGGCCGGGCACCATCGGCTACGTGCCCCAGGCGCTGGAGTTCGACCGGGGCTTGCCGATGACCGTGGACGACTTCATGGCTGCCATGTGCCAGCGGCGTCCGGCGTTTCTCGGGCTGTCCAAACATTACGCCGCCGCGATTGGCGAAGCACTCGAACGGGTCGGCATGCAGGACAAACGCAAACGGCGCATGGGCGCCTTGTCGGGGGGTGAACGCCAGCGGGTGCTGCTGGCCCAGGGCTTGATCCCGGCGCCGCAATTGCTGGTGCTGGACGAACCGATGTCGGCGCTGGACGAAGCCGGCATCCAGGTGTTCGAACGGCTGCTGAACGACTGGCGCCAGGCCGGGATCACCGTGCTGTGGATCGAACACGACCTGGAAGCCGTCGGCCGTTTGGCTGACCGTGTTACCGGCCTGAACCGCCGCGTGCTGTTCGATGCCACGCCCAAGGAGGCGCTGACCCCGGACCGTCTGCTGACCCTGTTCTCCACCCATCCACGGAGCGCGGCCTTATGAGCTACGAAGCCTTTCGCTTGATGGTCCAGGCTTGGGCGTCCTCCGGGTATTTGCCGGAAGCGCTGGCCTATGGGTTTGTGGTCAATGCGTTGCTCGCCGGGCTGTTGATCGGCCCGGTGCTGGGCGGCCTGGGCACCCTGGTGGTGGTCAAGCGCTTTGCGTTCTTTTCCGAAGCCGTGGGCCATGCCGCGCTGACCGGCGTGGCCGTGGGCATTCTGCTGGGAGAGCCCTACACCGGGCCTTACGGCAGCCTGTTCGGCTACTGCCTGCTGTTCGGCATCCTGCTCAACTACCTGCGTAACCGCACGGGGCTTGCGCCGGACACGCTGATCGGGGTGTTCCTGTCGGTGTCCCTGGCCCTGGGCGCGAGCCTGCTGCTGATTCTGGCGGGCAAGATCAACGTGCACATCCTCGAAAACGTGCTGTTCGGTTCGGTACTGACGGTGAACGGCAATGACCTGCTGGTGCTGGCGATTGTCGGCTCGCTGGTGATGGCCCTGGCGTTGCCGCTGTACAACCGCATCATGCTCGCCAGCTTCAACCCGCAATTGGCGGCAGTGCGCGGGGTGGCGGTCAAAACCCTGGACTATCTGTTTGTGATCCTGGTGACGTTGATCACCGTCGCAGCGGTCAAGGTCATCGGCGCGATCCTCGTAGGCGCGTTGCTGGTGATTCCGGCGGCCGCCGCACGCCTGTTGAGCCAATCGCTCAAAGGCTTCTTCTGGATCTCGGTGCTGATCGCCACGGTCAGCACCCTGTGCGGGATCCTGCTGCCGATCATCTTCGACCTGCCGATTCCGTCCGGTGCCGCAATCATTCTGGTAGCCGGTATCGCCTTCGCCCTCGCCGCCATTGCCCGCGGCACGGTCCCCAGCCTGAAAGGGAATCTTGGATAATGCGCCCGATTTTTCGACCACTGCTTCTGGCCCTGGCAATCGCCACACCAGCGTTCGCCGCCGACGGCGTCAAGCCGTTGCAAACCACCGCCAACCCAGGCGTCGGCCATGCGGCCCTGAACAAGGCCAAGGCCGCAGCGCCGGTGAAAGTCCTTGCCGCCCTGCCGATCACCTATGGCCTGGCGCAGGTACTGCTCAAAGGCACCGACGTGCAGCTTGAGCGCGCAGCACCGGCCAACCTGCCCGGCTCACGGCAAGTCGCGTATTTCACCGGGCGCGGCGCGCAGGCCCTGAATACGCTGGCGCTCGACGCCGATGCGGCCATCGGCCTGCGCTCGTTATGGCCCGACGACCCGCTGTACCCGGTGGCCCGGCGCAGCAATATCCGCATCGTCGAAATCGACGCCGCCCGCCCGGTAGACGGCGGTTTGCCGGGGATTGCCGTACAGCCAGGCTCCACCGATGGCCTGAACAGCCAGCCGTGGCAGGCCAGCAACAACATGGGCCGCATGGCCGACGTGATGGCCGCCGACCTGAGCCGCCTGGCCCCCGAGGCCAAGCCGCAGATCGAAGCCAACCTGGCCACCCTCAAGCAACGCCTGCTCAAGCTCACCGCCGACAGCGAGGCACGCCTGGCCAAGGCCGACAACCTGACGGTGGTCAGCCTGAGTGATCATTTTGGTTATCTGGTGAGCGGGTTGAACCTGGAACTGGTCAGCACCGATCCACGGGCGGATACCGAGTGGACACCCGAGGCGTTGCAGCAATTGAGCGAAGGCTTGAAAGAGAATGAGGTGGCCGTGGTGCTGCATCACCGCACGCCTAGCGAGGCGGTACAGGCGGCAGTCACGGCTGGCGGGGCGAAGTTGCTGGTGCTGGGCACCGATGGCGCCGACCCGGTGGCGGAGCTTGAGGGCAATGTGGATCAGGTGATCAAGGCGTTGTAACCCTGATTCCTACAGGTAAAACACAATAAGTGTGGAAGCGGGCTTGGTGAGGGGCTGCTTCGCAGCCCAGCGCGGGGCAAGCCCGCTCACCACAGCAGGCCCGCTCCCACATTGGGTTCTATGTGATGCCCGAGACCTGGATCAGCCGGCCAGCGACTGGCTGTCCATCTTCTGGCGCAGGCTCAGCGGGCGCATGTCGGTCCACACCTCTTCGATGTAGGCCAGGCACTCTTTCTTCATCCCGCTCTTGCCCACGGTGCGCCAGCCTTGCGGCACAGCCTTGTAGTCGGGCCAGATGGAATATTGTTCTTCATGGTTGACCACTACCTGAAACAGGATGTCTTCGCGGTCGAATACTGAGGTCATTGCTGTTCTCCGTCGGTGTAAGGCTGGCTGCGCACCACGCACAGCTGATGTAAGAAAGAACGTGCCAGCCCGGTAAAAAATTAGAGGCTGGCGACGGCTGCCGCCAGGGCGCGACCGAAGATCTCGGCCACCCGGTCGATTTCTGCGGCGGTAATCACCAACGGCGGCAGGAAACGCACAACGCTGCCGTGTCGCCCGCCCAGTTCAAGAATCAGCCCGCGTTTGAGGCATTCACGCTGCACCAGCGGCGCCAGTTGGCGATGCACCGGTGGATGGCCCTGGGTGTCGGGCGTGCCGGCGGAGTCCACCAACTCCACACCGAGCATCAGCCCGCGGCCACGAATGTCCCCCAACTGCGGGAAGTCGCGCTGCAGGATGCGCAGGTGTTCGCCGAGGCGCTCGCCCATGGCCGCTGCGTGGGCGGGAATGTCGTGGTCCTTGAGGTAGCGCATCACCGCTGAACCCGCGGCCATGGCCATCTGATTGCCACGGAAGGTCCCGGCATGGGCACCCGGCAACCAGGTGTCGAGCCAGTCGCGATACACCACTACCGCCAGCGGCAGGCTGCCGCCAATGGCCTTGGACAGCACCACCACGTCCGGAACGATGCCGGCGTGTTCGAAAGCAAACATCTTGCCGGTACGGCCGAAGCCGCTCTGGATTTCGTCGACAATCAACGCCACGCCAGCCTGTTCGGTAATGCGGCGCAGGCCGCGCAGCCAGTCGAGATCGGCCGGGATCACACCGCCCTCGCCTTGGACCACCTCGACGATCACCGCCGCCGGCAGCAATACACCGGCCTCGGGGTCGTTGAGCAGGTTTTCCAGGTAGTGCAGGTTGACCTTCACCCCTTCCGCCCCGCCCAGCCCGAACGGGCAACGATAGTCGTAAGGGAATGGCAGGAATTGCACGCCACTGCCGAGCAGCGCGCCCAAGGGTTTCTTCGGCCCCAGGCTGCCCATCAGGCTCAGCGCGCCCTGGCTCATGCCGTGATAACCGCCCTGGAACGACAACACCGTGCTGCGCCCGGTGGCGGTGCGCACCAGTTTCAGCGCGGCTTCCACCGCGTCGGTGCCGGTAGGGCCGCAAAACTGAATCTTGGCTTCCCGCGCCAGCGCCGGCGGCAGCAGGCCGAACAGGTCCTGCACGAACTGGTCCTTGACCGGCGTAGTCAGGTCCAGGGTGTGCAACGGCAATTCATCGCTCAGCACCTGGCGAATCGCCTCAATCACCACCGGGTGGTTGTGCCCCAGCGCCAGGGTACCGGCACCGGCCAGGCAATCGATAAAGCTGCGGCCTTCGACGTCCTCGACATAAATCCCGCGCGCCCGCTTGAGCGCCAGGGGAATGCGCCGCGGATAGCTGCGGGCATTGGACTCCTGCTGGCGCTGGCGGGCCAGCAACGGGGTTTCGTCGAACTGGTAGAGCGTTTCCGCAGGGACCGCCTGGGTCTCTTCAATACGGCTGGTAGCGACTGACATCTCTAGATCCCTCAATACGCTGATGATGGTGACCACACTGCCAACCCGTTGGCGTCTGGCCCAAGAGCAGCGCACGGATTTCCTGTTCTGGAAACGCATCAGCGCGGGGAGGATTTACACCTGTGGTCGTTAAAAACCGCTTTAGCGGTTTTACCCGGCAACCCCGGTGTATTTTTCATTCAACGCATACAGGATGGCGCAGGTCTGCGCATCCAGCCGCCCGCTGTAGTCACAGGGACGAAAATGCATCTGGAACGCGCGGACACGTTGCTGAAAACCCAGGCGATTTTTTGCCGGGGCATAACCGTAGCGCTGAAACGCCCGTTCGACCTCAACCTCTGGCGGCAGGCTGATGTCGAACCGGCGTTGAAAGGCCATCTTGGCCACGTCCTCATACCAGGCACCCACGCCCGCCTCGAACAGGCAGCGCCACGGCAAACGCGGCCCCGGGTCGCTCTTGCGCCAATAGGCAATGTCCGAATGCCCGAGAATGTCGGTGGGGCCGATCGCCGGGTACCGTCCCTGGATGTCCCGGAGCAGGTCGATCAACACGTCGATCTGCTCTGCGCCATACGCAGGGAAGGTAAACACACCGGCGTCGTCCCGGGCCTGGTTGACGATTTCAATGCCAATGGAGCGGCTGTTGAGGTTGTCGCGCCCGGCCCAATGGCTGGCGCCCGCATGCCAGGCGCGATGGGCTTCATCCACCAGGCGAAACACCCGCAACTCCTGATAACCCGCCGCGCGGTAACCGGGGTCATGGGGATCGGCCAACAAGTAATGCGAACTGACGCCGCCACAGGTCAGCGTCTTGAGTGACGGGGCAAAGGCCGAGGCGGTGTAATGCACAATCACCTGGCGCACGGCTTCGCCGTTACGGCCGTTAAAGTCTGTTGCGGGGTAAGTGGAGTCGATGACCAACATGGAAGCTGTCCTTTTCAACACAGGCCGAGTCATTCAGCCCGTTCAAACACAAAAAAATTACCGCCATCCTGAAGCGTTGCGCTTGAGGATGGCGGTACCTATTTGTGCCGAGAAAAGAAGGTTCAGCGACGCAGCGGCATGCCCAGGTCGACCCGCAGGCCATCGGCCTGGCTGTCGAATTTCAGCGAGCACGAGCATCGCTGCACGATCGCCTGGACAATCGCCAGCCCCAAGCCGCAACCGGGGCTGTTGCCATTGCGCCAGAAGCGCTGGGTCAGGTGTTGCAGGTCTTCGCTGGAGATCGGTGCGCCGTGGTCACGTACACGGAACACCACGTTATCGCCCGCACTGGACACACTCAGCTCCACCCGGGTATCGGCCGGCGTGTGGCGCAGGGCGTTATCCAGCAGGTTGCGCAAGGCGGCGACGGCCAGGCCCACCGGCATTTCCACCGGTTTTTCGGAAAGGTCGTCCGCCAGGATCAGGTCAATACGCTGATTGTCGCCGCCATTGGCATCCTGGATCGCCAGTTGTGCCACCTGCTCGGCGCTCGATTGCAGGCCGTCGTCGAACGACAGGCTGCCCTCGACCCGCGCCAGCAGCAGCAACTGCTCCAGGGTACGGTGCAAGCGGTCGGCACCTTCCTCGGCGTGGGCCAGGGACTGGTCACGGGCGGCGCCTTCGGTCATGCGCGCCACTTGCAGGTGGGTCTTGATCGCAGTCAACGGGCTGCGCAGTTCGTGGGCGGCGTCGCCGGTCAGGCGGCGCTCGCGCTCGATGGTCTTGGCGATGCGCTGCAGCAACTGGTTCTGGGTGTCGAGCAGCGGCTTGAGTTCGCTGGGCAGCGGGCTGATCTGCAAGGGTTCGAGGGAGTCGGCACTGCGGCGCATCAAGGCGTCACGCATGCGGTTGAGCGGCAACAGGCTTTGGCCAATACCCAGCCACAGCAGGCACAGGCAGCCCAACAGCGCCACGCCCACCGGCACCGACGCCGCCAATAGGATCGACAGGTTCAGCGCTTCACGCTCCACTTGCCGGTCGGCAGTGGTGATAAACAAATCGCCACGGGACAGGGTGAAGCTGCGCCACCCCACGCCATCAATCATCTGGTCGCGAAAGCCGCTCTTGCGCGACTCCAGGCCCTGGTCCGGCGTGGTGTGACTGCGGGCGAGCACCACGCCACGCAAGGAACTGACCTGGCACGCCATGCCGCCCGGCACATTCAATTGCTCAGCGCTGAAGTGCGCGCCCTCGCCCGTGCTGGACAGGCCCGGCATCTGCTCCATCAGCCCGGCCACCATGCGTGCCGAGGCCACCAGGCGTTGGTCCAGGGAAAACATCATCTGATTGCGCAGGTCGTTGAGCATCCACGCGGCGGCCAGTGCCCAGATCAGCACGAAGGCCGCGCCGAGCTTGAAGGTCAGCCGCAGGCGCAGGCTCATCACGAAGCGTCCTCTCCACCGTCAGCCGGGCCGAGGCGATAGCCCAGGCCACGCACGGTTTCAACGATGCCGTTGCCGAGTTTGCGCCGTAGGTGGTGGATGTGCACGTTGAGGGCGTTGCTTTCCAGTTCGTCATTCAAGCCGTAGACGCTGTCCTTGAGCTGCTCGCTGGACAGCACCCGGCCCCGGTTTTGCAGCAGGGCCTGCAACAGCGCCTGCTCGCGACGGGACAGGTCCACCGACTCGCCACCCAGCAGGGTTTCGCGGCTGCTGGGGTTGTAGGTCAGGCGCCCGTGTTCGATCAGGTTGACGCTGCGCCCGGCCACCCGACGCAACAGGGTGTGCAGGCGCGCGGCCAGTTCCCGCAGGTCGAAGGGTTTGAGCAGGTAATCGTCGGCACCGGCCTGCAGGCCGTCAACCCGGTTGGTCACCGAGTCCCGCGCCGTGAGGATCAGCACCGGAATCTCCAGGCCCTGGCTGCGCAATTGCTGCAGCAACTTCAAGCCGTCTTCATCCGGCAGGCCGAGGTCGAGTACCATCACGTCGAATTCCGCCACCTTGAGCATCGCCCGGGCAGCCGCAGCCGTGCCGACGCGCTCGACCGTCAGGCCCTGGGCGCTGAGCCCGGCAACAATGCCGCTGGCGATCAGTTCGTCGTCTTCACAAACCAGTACGTGCATGGTGAACCCTTTGCAAAATGTGAGGCTGATTTAAAAGGCGCTGGATTAAGCGTGCATTATGCCGCCAACGCCAAGAATCCCGGATAATCCCTTCTTTCTAGGATAGCCCGGTTAATCATCGGTTAATCAACGCCACACATTGTGTGTCCCACTTGCTTCGAACTAAGGCTTGATCATGCGGCATCTGTTTATCTTTCTGCTGGTGTTGTTTGCTGGATTTGCCCAGGCCGCGCCTGGCAGCAATCCTTTCGAGACCAAACCCGACTTCCTCCCGGTAGGCAAAGCCTTCACCTTTACCTCCGAACGTCTGGCCTCCGGCGAAACCCAGTTGTTCTGGCAGATTGCCGACGGTTATTACCTGTACCAGCAGCGCATGAAATTCGACGGCCTGGCCGAAAAGCCGGCGTTGCCCCAGGGCGAAGCCCATAGCGACGAATTCTTCGGCGAGCAGCAGGTTTATCGCCAGGGCCTGGAAGTGAAGATTCCTGCCGGCGCCACCGGCCAGGTCAAGGTCGGCTGGCAGGGCTGCGCCGATGCCGGCCTGTGCTACCCGCCGCAATCGATCACTGTGGACCTTGGGGGCAACCCCGCCGTCGCCGCCACCGGCCAGGCCCAGGACCAAAGCCTGGCCAGCGGCCTGCAACAGCGCAGTCTGGGCTGGAGCCTGCTGGTGTTCTTCGGCCTGGGCCTGCTGCTGGCCTTTGCCCCGTGCTCCTTGCCGATGCTGCCGATCCTCGCCGGCCTTGTGGTCGGCAGCGGCGCCAGTCCACGCCGCGGCTTTGCCCTGGCCGCCAGCTACGTGGTGTGCATGGCGCTGGTGTATGCCGCCCTCGGCGTATTGGCCGCACTGCTCGGCGGTAACCTGGCCGCCCTGCTGCAAACCCCGTGGATCCTCGGCAGTTTCGCCGCGTTGTTTGTGATCCTGGCCTTGCCGATGTTCGGCTTCTTTGAACTGCAACTGCCGGCCTTCCTGCGGGACCGCCTGGATAACGTCAGCCGTAACCAAAGCGGCGGCAGCCTGGTAGGTGCCGGCGTGCTCGGCGCCTTGTCCGGCCTGCTGGTAGGCCCCTGCATGACCGCCCCCCTGGCCGGCGCCTTGCTCTACATCGCCCAAAGCGGCAACGCCCTGCACGGCGGCCTGATCCTGTTTGCCATGGGCATCGGCATCGGCGTGCCGCTGTTGCTGCTGGTGACCGTAGGCAACCGCTTCCTGCCAAAGCCCGGTACCTGGATGAATATCCTCAAGGGCATCTTCGGCTTCCTGTTCCTTGCCACCGCCGTGTTGATGATTCGCCCGGTAGTCGGCGAAACCCTGTGGCTCGGCTTGTGGGGTGTGCTGGCGCTGGTCATGGCCTATTGCGGCTGGCGCCTGGCCCGGGATTTCGGGCGCACCGCCATGCTGTTCGGTGCCGGCTCGCTGGTACTGGGCCTTTGGGGCAGCGTACTGGTGATCGGCGCGGCCGGCGGCAGCGACGACCTGTGGCAACCGTTGAAGGTCTACAGCGGCTCGCGGGTAGCCGGAGCCCCCACCGCCCACGAAGCCTTCATGACCATCAACGACCCGGCTGTGCTGCAAGCCCAGCTCGACAGCGCCAAAGCGCAGGGCCAATGGGTGCTGGTGGACTACTACGCCGACTGGTGCGTGTCGTGCAAGATCATGGAGAAACAGGTATTCGGCAAACCCGAAGTACTGAACGCCCTCAAGGACGTACGCCTGTTGCGCCTCGACGTGACCGCCGACAACGCCGCCAGCCGCGAGCTGCTGGGCCGCTACAAGGTGCCCGGCCCGCCGAGCTTCGTCTGGATCGGCCCCGACGGTGAAGAACGCCGCGCCCAGCGCATCACCGGTGAAGTCGACGCCGCCGCTTTCTTGCAACGCTGGACCCAAGCCAGGGACACCCTCTGATGCTGACACTGACCATCGGCACGTTCGCCATCGCCCTGAATCACTTGCTGCTGATCACGGCGTTGATCCTCGCCACCCTGGTGGGCTGGCGGGTGGCCAAGCGCGGCGGCGAGAACCCGGAGTCAGTGCTGTTCACCCTGTTCTTGCTGGGCATGCTCGCCGCGCGCGTCAGCTTCGTGCTGATGTACTGGACGTACTACCAGAATGACCCGCTGCAAATCGTCGACCTGCGCGACGGCGGTTTTCTCGCCTGGCCCGGCGTCATCGCGCTGATCGTCGGCACCCTGATCTACGGCTGGCGCCGCCCGCTATTGCGCAAGCCACTGGGCGCCGGTGTGATCACCGGCCTGGCGTTCTGGGCCTTGACCAGCCTGTCCCTGACCCTCTACGAAAAAGGCACCCAACTGCCGGACATCGCCCTGCGCAACGCCAATGGCGAAACCGTGCAACTGGCCGACTACAAGGGCGGCCCGCTGGTGATCAATCTGTGGGCCACCTGGTGCCCGCCATGCCGGCGTGAAATGCCGGTACTGGAAAGCGCCCAGCGCCAACGCCCGGACGTGACCTTCCTGTTCGTCAACCAGGCCGAAAGCATGCAAAGCGTCGCCACCTACCTGGCGACCCAGGGCCTGAACCTGGACAACGTGCTGTTTGACGCCAGCGGCCGCCTCGGCCAGGCGGTTGGCTCCATGGCCTTGCCCACCACCCTCTTCTATCAACCGGACGGTCGCCTGATCAACAGCCACCTGGGCGAACTCTCACAGGCCAGCCTGGCCCGCGCCATGGAGCGCTTCGAACCGATCAACGCCAAACCGGCCCTGCCGGCCACCACAAGGAATTCGCCATGCTCCGCCTCCGCCACCTGCTGACACTCCTGCCCCTGACCCTGGCCGCCAGCCTGGTCCACGCCGAGGACTGGCCAGCGCCGATCAAGAACATCGAGGCCAAGGGCGCCAAGATCATCGGCAAGTTCGATGCCCCCAGCGGCCTCACGGGTTATGCGGCGCAATACCAGAACCGCGGCATGGCGCTGTACCTGACCGCAGACGGCAAAAGCGTGATCGCCGGCAACCTGTACGACGCCGCCGGCAATGACCTGAGCACCGCGCCCCTGGAAAAACTGGTGTATGCACCCATGGCCAAGGAAGTCTGGGCCAAGATGGAACACAGCAACTGGATCCAGGACGGCAACAAGGATGCGCCACGCGTCGTTTACCTGTTCAGCGATCCGAACTGCCCGTACTGCAACATGTTCTGGGAACAGGCGCGGCCGTGGGTGAAGGCAGGCAAGGTGCAGTTGCGGCACATCATGGTGGGGATTATTCGTGAGGACAGCCCGGGCAAGTCGGCGGCGCTGTTTGCAGCCAAGGATCCCCAGCAGGCTCTGGAAGCCCATGAGTCGGCCGGTAAAGGCAGCAAATTGCAGGCGCTGGAAAAGATCCCGGCGGATATCCAGGCCAAGCTCGATTCGAACATGAAGCTGATGGATGAGCTGGAGCTGTCGGCGACGCCGGCGATTTTCTATCTGGATGACAAGGGTGGTTTGCAGCAACAGCAAGGGGCACCGTCGCCGGATAAGTTGGTGAAGATTCTGGGGCCTAAATAGTCCACTGACACAATCGTCAGCAATTGAACACTCCTACCCATCGTAGGAGTGTTCGACAGTACCCGTCTCGTTTTGGCGTAACTTCTACACCTCCCTTACATAGATCTTGTCCAGGAGGTAGTCATTGCCCTGGCCAGTAAAGACATGACTGGTGATATCCAGGTCCATGGTCGGCGAAGTCGCCGTGAACGTACCCACCAGTTGTACCCAGACCATGGTTGGAAAATCAGTTTGCGCGGTGATGGGAACCTGATTCACGCTCAGCGACATACGAGGAACAGCACCTGCCAGATTGAAACGCTTCACCTCGATGCTGAAGCTGTAACGGCGGCCGACTTCAAAACCAGTAAGGGATTTAAACAACAAAACACCATTACTGATTTGGGTATAGGTGTAGTTCCACAGACACCCATTGCCGTTTTCCTCCCTGTAAAACACCAAATCCCTCGGGTCGGTCGCCGCCGGGCCACGCTGCCAACCGTTGAGGTCGGCACTGCTATCAAAATCCGATAGATCTTCGAAGGGCTTGGTAAAAATGTACTCCGCCACCGGGAACATGATCGCGTCACTCCGGTGGGTACTGTCATCCGGTGTGCATTCATACGTCACCCTCAAAGATGTGAGATTGCGCAACAGCAACAGTTCAGAACGCTTGAGTATCCGATCCAGGCCATTGGCGACATCCTGCGCTGTCACCGCCTCGCCGATCATCACCTGGATAACATAAGGCGTTCCATCCTCCTTCGTGCCGGCCACGTTAAGCCAGCCGTTCTGGTGTTCCAAAATAAACCACCATTGCGCCACCGTGGCATTGGCGTCGCCTTCAAAGGTGCGCAGGTCCAGAACTCCCTCAACTGCCTGCGGTATCACCGGTGGAGGCAAGATATTGGGGCCAGGGAAGCTGACGTGCAGTTTCAGCGCAGGTGACGTCGCAAGCTTGCATCGACTGGTCACGGTGTAATTAATGGGCACCGTGTTGCCGATTGCGTGAATCACTGCCTCTCTCGGGATGTGGAAATCGACGTAGCCGGGGGTGCTGTTTCCAGGTTTTGCCGCCAACGGTAAACAGCTGCCGTCCGCACGCTGCCAACAAGGCTGGATACTCTGGTAAGGGCTGATGTGATCGTATTGCACGCGCAAGGTCACACCCTCACGGCCATTGTAGGCGGTGAGTTCCGAACCCACGGCTTCACGCACAGTGGGTGCCTTGAGCACGAGATCTGCCTGAACGATATTCAGCGTGCGCATCGAGTATTTTTTGGCGCAGGGGTTATCGGCCTGATCGTTGAGCCGCACCGCAAAGTGCACGGTGAAATCACTGCAATCGGCCAGTCTCTGCAACTCATGGCGCAGTAATAACGCACTGACGCCACTGTTCAGCCATTTCTCGCTGACCGGTACACCTTCCAGTACGTCGAAGCGATAATTGCCTCCGCCCTCGAGTTCACCCGTTACCCAGAGATCGCAAGGCTGGCCTGCTGCGATGAAGGGCCAGGGGACGACCGTCGCCTCGGCATCATCAGTGAACGTATTGAGATCCAAAACCGGACCGGTGGATTGCAGTACTTCAGGGAGCGGCAAATCAGCCGTTCCAAGAATTCTGACCGGGCGCGCTGGAGAGGCCCAGGAACGCCCCCTGCGCAAGACGGTGTAACTCACAGGGACCGTCTCACATAAATTGGCCACGATCGCCGAGGCGGGCACCGGGATGGTGACAAACGCCGCGTCGCCCGCGAAGGTACAGGTAAGCGCCGGTGTCCCCTCTCCGGGCGTTCCTTCCCAATAAGCGCAGATCCAATCGCAGGGACACATGTGGTCGTAGCTGATGCGAAGGTTTGCACCGTGCTCGGCATGGGCCGGATTGAGCGTGGAACCACCCGGGTGAAGCTCGACGGCCTCAACCACACTGGGAGGCGGCAGCTCCAGGTGGTCTTCCGTGAGCAGCGTCAGAACACGCCCGGGGAACCCACGATACACCTCTCTACCCCCTTCTCTCCTGGGCATATATTCCACCAGGAAGTAAGCATAAAACTCGCTGTCATGCTTGAGTGACGCCAGAATTTCCCTCGGCACGCGCCGGCTCCACCCGTTGCGTACCTCCTCTTCAGTAACCGGTTCGTCTTTAAAAAGCTCGATTCTGACCTTGGTGCCATCCGGATTGATGCCGCTCATGTAAAGCATCGTGAGTTGGGTCGTCCCAATGAAATCCCAAGGATCAACATGAATCACGGGGTCTTCGCAGTACCGGCCAATATCCAGAATATCGTGCGGTAACTGATCAAAATACGGGCGGGTCAAATTGTCCGGCAGCGGAATTCTGACCGTGACAGTGGGTGAGCGATACTCCTCGCCCTCACGGGTGACGGTGTAATAAAAATGCGTGAAATTATCCAGGCGCATGCCGACATACAGCGGCGGGATATAGAACTCGACACACCCGTCTTCGACACCGTACAGGGGTTCGATAGGCGCGTAATCACCAAACGTGGATTCCCAGAACACCCGAATGAGGTCCTCGGCATTCATGTCCTTGTAGCACACCTCAATCGTAGCGCCCTTCAGCAATAGTCTCGAAGGAACGGTGGTTGCCCCCTGCCCGGCTTCAACTATCCAAGGTGCATAAAGATTAAGGGCTAACGGCGTTGACTCTGACATGGGTGGTACTCCTTTCCAGTGGATAGAGGGCCAGAATTTCCTCTGGCACCGTCCTATCACACGCTGAAATGCAGTCACCGCCTACTGTCAGAATTCACAGGTTCGCCTTGAAACAGGCGAATTTCAGACCGGTGGTAATCAATCCCGGCCAGTCAAGACTAGCGTACCGATGCCCTGAAAAATGGGGGTGTTGATGCCTGCGATGAGGCCGTCACAAACAGCGAAGATTCAGCGCCTTACAATCCCTCCAGCTCCGCCATCAAATCACTCAGCCGATCCACCTTCTCCGCGCTGATCTCATTCGCCGCCAGCCCGTCGATATACCCCGCCAATTCCTCCACCGTGCTGCACTCGAACATCGCCCGCAACGGCACATCCCGCTGCAGCGTCTTCTGCACCCGTGAAGCGATCTGCGTGGCCAGCAACGAATGCCCGCCCAGTTCAAAGAAGTTGTCCTGCACCCCCACACGCTCGACTTTGAGCACTTCGGCCCAAATGCCGGCCAACGTCTGCTCCAGCTCATTGCGCGGCGCCAGATAATCCTGGCTGTGCAACTGGCCGATCTCCAGCGCCGGCAAGGCCTTGCGGTCGAGCTTGCCGTTGGCGTTCAGCGGCAAACGGTCGAGCCACAGCCAATGCAACGGCACCATGTACTCCGGCAGCTCGGCCCGCAGGCGTTGCTTGATGCGATCAAGGCGCTCACCCGGGTTTAGCTGCGCATCCGCCGCCACCAGGTAGCCCACCAGATGTTTGCCATTGACGCCCTCCTGCACCCCGACGGCCGCATCGCGAACTTCCGGTTGCTCATGCAGGCGCGCTTCGATTTCTCCCAGTTCGATCCGGTAACCCCGAATCTTCACCTGATGGTCGATGCGACCGACATATTCCAACACCCCATCACTGCGACGGCGGGCCAAATCCCCTGTTCGGTACAACCGGTCCGCACCAAATGGATTCGGCACAAACGCTTGCGCCGTGCGCAACGGGTCGCTGACATAGCCACGACCCACGCCAGTCCCGGCCACGCACAACTCGCCGACGGCGCCTTGGGGCACCAACTCCAGCGCGCCATCCAGCAGGTACAAACGGTTGTTGTCGGTCGGCGTGCCAATCGGCAGGTAAGTGCCACGGGTCGACGCCAGGTCGACGCGGAAGAACGCCACGTCATCCGAGCACTCCGCCGGGCCATACGCGTTGACCAGGCCAATCTCCGGGTAACGCAGCAACCACTGGTGAGCCAGCTCCGGCGGCATTGCCTCACCCGTCGGCAGCATCCAGCGCAAACCATCCAGACTGATCCGATCCTGGGCGAGCATGCCCTGGATCAGCGACGGCACGCTTTCCAGCACGGTAATGCCCTGGGCCTGGACGTGAGCCAGCAAGCCTTGGGGATCATGGGCAAGGGTGTTCGGCACAACGTCCACCCGCGCCCCGAACAGCGGCGCCGCGAGGAATTGCCACACCGAGATATCGAAGCTTTGCGAAGCGGTTTGGGCAATCACATCGCTCTCGCTCAAACTCAGGTACGGCACTTTGCTCAACTGGTTATTCAGCATGCCGCGCTGTTCGACCATCACGCCCTTGGGCAGGCCAGTGGAGCCCGAGGTGTAGATCACGTAGGCCAGGTTATCCGGGCCGCTGTAGATGCCCGGGTTCTGCTCTGAACCCACCAGTTCTTCCCAGACCAACAGCTTCGGCCGCGCGCCACAGGCGAACTCTTCCAGCAATACCTGCGCCTGCTCAAGGCACGCCTCGGTGCACACCAGCAACGGCGTACGACTGAGGTCGATAATCCGGCTCAAGCGCTGGCTCGGCAGCCCCGGGTCCAGCGGCAAGTAACCCGCCCCGGCCTTGAAGCTGCCGATGATCATGCCCAGCAAATCCAGATTACGCTCGGCCAGCAACGCCACCGGTTGATCCAGCCCGACACCGGCGGCAATCAGCGCATGGCCCAGGCGGTTGCTGCGCCGGTTCAGCTCCGCATAGCTCCATTGCTGATCCAGGCAACTGGCGGCAATCCGTTGTGGATGCCGTGCCACTTGCTCCTCGAACAGCTCGACGTAACTACGCTCCAGCGGGTATTCATGCGCGCTCTGGTTGCAGCCGTCCACCAGGAACTCACGCTCCTGCTCACCAATCAGCGGCAAGTCGGCCATGTCACCGTGGAAGCCCTGCACCAGCGCAAGCAGCAGGCGCTTGAACTCACCGAGCATGCCTTGCACGGTGGTTTCATCGAAATAACGCTGGTCGTAGGACAGGTGCAAGCCCAGGTCATCGCCTGGGTAGCACACGGCGGTCAGCGGGAAGTTGGTGTGGGTGCGACCGGAATCCGAGGTGGCATTCAGGCTTTGCGCACGGTCCAGCACCGAGACTTCCACCGGGGCGTTTTCGAACACGAACAGGCTGTCGAACAGCGGCTGACCCTTGGGCAGTTCGCTGTGCTCCTGGATAGTCACCAGCGGCAGGTATTCGTACTCGCGCAGTTGCATGTTGCTGTCGAGCAGGCCGCTCAACCATTGGCGCACGCTGCACGTCTGGTCATCCTCGGGCAACTTGACCCGCAACGCGATGCTGTTGATAAACAGCCCGACCGTGCGCTGCATCTCCGGCATTTCCACCGGGCGCCCGGCCACGGTGACGCCGAACAGCACGTCGCGATCACCACTCAAGCGCCGCAGCACCAGGGCCCACGCCGCCTGGGCGAAGGTGTTCACCGTCAGTTGATGCGCCTGGGCCAGCTCGCGCAATTGCGCGCCATCGCGCACATCGAGGCGGGTGTAGCAGTCACCCACCACCATGCCGCCGCTGTGGCCCGCGTGTTCGCGCAGGAACGGCCGGTCGCTCGGGATCGGCGTGGTGCGCTCAAAGCCTTGCAGGTTCTGCTGCCACCACTGGCGCGCCTCGGCCAGGTTCTGGCGTTGCAGCCAGGCGATGTAATCGCGGTAACGCGGTGGCGTCGCCAGTTGCGCGTCACGGCCTTCGCCGAGGGCCATATAGATGTCGAAGAAATCATTCATCAACAGCGAGCGGCACCAGGCATCGATCAAAATATGGTGGTTGCTCATCATGAACCAGTAGCGCGCCTCGCCCACGCGGATCAGCCGCAAGTGGAACGGCGCCTGGTTGAGCAGATCGAAGCCGGCTTCACGCTCGCTTTTAAGCAGTGCTTGCAGACGCGGTTCCTGTTCACTTTCTGGGTCGGCGCTCCAGTCGAGGTATTCGATCCGCGTGCTGCCCGGCTTGTGGATAACCTGCAGCATGTCTTCACCGACGTTCCAGCAGAACGAGGCACGCAACGCTTCATGCCGGGCGATCACCGCCTGCCAGGCCTGGGCGAAACGCTCCGGGTCCAGGGCGCTGTTGATGCGGTAGCGGTCCTGCATGTAGTAGAGGCCAGTGCCCGGTTCCAGCAGGGTGTGCAGCAGCAAGCCTTCCTGCATCGGCGTCAGCGGGTACACATCTTCGATGGCCGCGGCCGGCACCGGCAGCGCGTCGAGTTGCCCTTGGGTCAGGTGCGCCAGCGGGAAGTCCGACGGCGTGAGGCCGCCCGCGTCTGGCTTGAGGCAATGCTCGATCAGGCTCTGCAATTCCGCCAGGTAAGCGTCCGCCAGTTCAGTGATGGTCTGGCTGTCGTGGCGCTCGCGGCTGAAGGTCCAGCGCAGCACCAGCTCACCGCCATACACCTGGCTGTCGACGCTCAGCTCGTTAGGCAGCGGCGCGTCCGGGTCGTGGGCAATCCCGGCAAATTCGTCCAGCGGGTGAAACAGCGCGTCGGCGCCAAAGCTCTGGTCGAACTGGCCAAGGTAGTTGAAGGTGATGCTGGCCGTCGGCAACGCGGCCATGGTCTGGCGGCACAGGTCGTCGGCCAGGTAGCGCAGCACGCCATACCCCAAACCCTTGTGGGGTACGCCGCGCAATTGCTCCTTGATCGCCTTGATCGAGGCGCCCTGCCCGGCCGCTTCTTCGATGTGCAGCGGAGTCAGGCGCAGCGGGTAAGCGCTGGTGAACCAGCCGACGCTGCGGGTCAGGTCGATCTCGTCAAACAGGGTTTCGCGGCCGTGGCCTTCGAGCTGGATCAGGGCCGACGTGTGGCCGCTCCAGCGGCACAGCACACGGGCCAGGGCGGTCAGCAGCAAATCGTTGACCTGGGTGCGGTAGGCGCTCGGTGCCTGCTGCAACAGCTGGCGCGTGCGCTCGGCATCCAGGCGCACGCTGACGGTATCCGCGTCACGATTGCGCAGCGAACCTTGCGGGCGATCCACCGGCAATTCAACGGTGGGGCCAGCCAACTGCTGCTGCCACACGTCCAGTTCTTCACGCAGGGATTCGCTGCCGGCATAGGCCTGCAAACGCGCCGCCCAGTCGCGCAAGGCGCTGGTCTTGGCGGGCAGGCTGACGGGTTGGCCGTCGCTCAACTGGCGATACACAGTCTGCAAATCTTCCAGCAACACGCGCCAGGAAACGCCGTCCACCACTAGGTGGTGGATCGCGATCAGCAGGCGACGCTGGCCTTGCGGCCCGTCCACCAGCAACGCGCGCAGCAGCGGGCCATGGGCAAGGTTGAGGCTGCGCTGGGTGTCGGTGAACAGCGCGTGGCACTGCTCCATGTCCGCCACCTGGGCTTGCAACAGCAAACCGCCTTCCGGTACCGCCAAGTGTTCGGCGTGCCATTGCGCGTCGCGCCGGGTGAAGCTCAGGCGCAAGGCGTCGTGGTGCTCCAGTACGGCCAGCAACGCTTGTTCCAGGCGATGGGGTTCGAGGGCCTGAACCGGCTCCAGTAGCAATGCCTGGTTCCAGTGCTGGCGCTCCGGGATGTCGGTGTCGAAGAACCAGTGCTGGATGGGTGTCAGCCCGGACGCGCCGGTCAACACGCCTTGCTCGGCGATGACCTGCTCGGTGCGGGTCGCTACGGCGGCCAGGGTCTGTACGGTCTGGTGCTGGAACAGATCACGCGGGCTGAAATGAATCCCCGCCTGCCGTGCCCGGCTGACCACCTGGATCGACAGGATCGAGTCGCCGCCCAGCTCAAAGAAGTTATCGTCGAGTCCGACCTGCTGCACGTTCAATACCGCACACCAGATCGCCGCCAGGGTTTGCTCCAACTCGTTGCGCGGCGCCACGTACTGTTGACGGTTCGCCTCGGGGTCCGGCTGCGGCAAGGCGCGACGGTCGAGCTTGCCGTTGGCGGTCAGCGGCATGCTGTCGAGGACGATCAGGTGCGCGGGCACCATGTAGTCCGGCAGCTGTGCTTTCAGATGGTTCTTGAGGGATTCACGCAAGGCGCCCTGTTCTTCGTCGCTGACCAGGTAGGCCACCAACTGTTTGCCACTCGGTGAGTCCAGCGCCAACACCACCGCTTCACGCACCGCTGTGTGTTCCAGCAGGCGGGTTTCAATTTCCCCCAGCTCGATACGGAAACCGCGAATCTTCACTTGATGGTCAATACGGCCGAGGTACTCCACCAGGCCATCGGCACGCTGGCGCACCAGGTCGCCGGTGCGATACAGCCGACCGCCGTTCGTGGCAAACGGATCAGCCACAAACCGCTCCGCCGTCATGCCCGGGCGCTGGTGATAACCCTGAGCCAGGCCAGCACCGCCGACATACAACTCGCCGGTCGCACCTTGCGGCACCAGGGCCAGATCCGCGTCCAGAATGTAGGCCACGCGCGCGCCGATGATGCTGCCGATCGGCACGCTGCCGGCGCCCTCCTCCAGGGTTTGCGGGGCAAGACTGGCCAGCGGCATCACCACCGTTTCTGTCGGGCCATAGGCGTTGAAAAACAGCGCCGGCTTGAACGCGGCGCGAATACGCTGCAGGTGTTCGCCGGTCAAGGCCTCCCCGCCGGTGATGCACATGCGCACCGGCAGGGTCTGGTTTTGCGTGGCCAGCCATTGCGCCAACTGGCTGCCGTAGCTCGGGGTAAAGCCGAGGATATTGATGCGGTGCTGACGAATCAGCCCGCAGATTTCTTCCGCATCCCATTGGCCCTGGGCCCGCAATACCACCTGCGCACCGCTGAGCAACGGCACCAGCAGACGCTCGGTGGCGGCGTCAAAGTTGATGGAATAGAAGTGCAGCTCGCAGTCATCCGGGCGCATGCCGAAGCGCTCGATCACCGCCTGGCAATGCATGGCGATTTCACCGTGGGACACCACCACGCCCTTGGGCTTGCCGGTGGAGCCGGAGGTGTAGATCAGGTACGCCTGATGTTGCGGCAGGCTGATAAACGGCAACTCGCTGGCCGGGTACGCGGCCAGGGTCGGCTGGTCATCTTCCAGGCACCAACGGCCCACGCTGGCGGGCAATTCACCCAGCGCGTCGAACATCGCGGCGTCGCTGAGCAGCAGGCCGATGCCACTGTCTTCGATCATGTAGTGCAGGCGGTCCAGCGGGTATTCCGGGTCCAGCGGCACGTAGGCGCCACCGGCCTTGAGGATTGCCAGCAGGCCGACGACCATCTCCAGCGAACGCGGCAGCGCCAGGCCGACCCGCACCTGCGGGCCTACGCCACGCTCGCGCAGCATCCAGGCCAGGCGGTTGGCGCGGCCGTCGAGTTCGCTGTAGCTCAGGGTCTGCCCGGCAAAGGTCAACGCCGGGGCATCCGGACGGGCCAGGGCCTGCTCGCTGAACAGGTGATGGATGCACTGGTCGAGGCGATGTTCGCCGGCTTCAATGCCCAGGCTGTCTTGCAGGGCGCGCTGTTCGGCGGCTTCCAGCAACGGCAACTCGCTCAGGCGCTGGTGCGGATCGGCGAGCAAAGCTTCCAGCAGGTTTTGCCAATGCGCGGCCATGCGGGCAATACGCGGCTCGTCGAACAGATCGGTGCTGTAAGTCAGGCAGCAGCCCAGGCGATGGTCGAGGTCGGTGACTTCCAGGTTGAGGTCGAACTTGGTGGCGCGGGCATCATTGGCCAGGTACTCGACGGTCATCCCCGCCAGCGTGCGGCTTTGCTGGAACTCCCAGCGCTGCACGTTGCACATCACCTGGAACAGCGGGTTGTACGCCGCGCTGCGGGGTGGCTGCAGGGCCTCCACCAAGTGGTCGAACGGCAGGTCTTGATGGGACTGGCCTTCGATCACCGTGTGACGCACCTGCTCGAACAATTCGCCGACGCTCATCTGCCCGTTGAGCTGGCAACGCAGCACCTGGGTGTTGAGGAACGCGCCGATCAGCCCTTCGCTTTCCGGGCGAATCCGGTTGGCCACCGGCGCACCGATGCGCAGGTCGGTCTGGCCGCTGTAGCGGTACAGCAACACGGCGAGGGTGGCGGTCATGGTCATGAACAAGGTCAAACCACGCTCGGCGTTGAACGCTCGCACACGGGCGGCGAGGTCATCGCTCAAATCGAAACGGTACAGCTCGCCCTGATGACTTTGCACCGGTGGCCGCGGACGGTCGCCCGGCAGCTCCAGCAGTGGATGCTCAGTGCCCAGTTGCGCGGTCCAGTAATCCAGCTGGCGCTGACGCTCGCCGGATTCCAGCCACTGCCGTTGCCACACGCTGTAGTCGAGGTACTGCACCGGCAGCGGCGCCAGTGGCGATTCGCGGTCGTCGATGAAGGCTTCGTACAGTGCGCTGAGTTCACGGGCAAAGATGTCCATGGCCCAGCCTTCGGTGACGATATGGTGCAGGGTCAGCACCAGGTAATGTTCCTGCTCGCCGGCCTTGACCAGGCAGGCACGCAGCAACGGCCCGGTTTCCAGATTGAAAGGCGTGTGGGCTTCATGGTCGGCCAGTTGCTGCACACGGCGTTCCCGCTCGGCTTGATTGAACCCCGAGAAATCCTGCCAATCCATGCGCACGCCGGTTTGCGCCGCAACCTTCTGCTGCGCCACGCCGTTGATGCTCGGGAAGGTGGTGCGCAGGGTTTCGTGACGCATGATCAAAGCCTGCAACGCCGCCTCGAAACGCCCCACGTCCAGCACGCCACGCAGCCGCGCCATGCCGCCGACGTTATACGCCGGGCTGTCCGGTTCCATCTGCCAGAGGAACCACATGCGCTGCTGGGAATAGGACAGCGGCACCGGTTGGCTGCGGTCGACCTTGCCGATGGCCCGTTGTTGATTGCGTTGGCCCGAGGCCTGGATCAGCCGCACCTGTTCGGCGAAAGCCCCCAGCTCGCTGGCTTCGAACAGCGTGCGCAGCGGCAGCTCGACGTCGCAGGCCTGGCGGGTACGGGAGATGATTTGCGTGGCCAGCAACGAATGGCCGCCGAGGGCAAAGAAGTCGTCCCGCAGGCCGATGCGCGGCAGGACCAGCACTTCGCGCCAGATCGCGGCGATTTGCTGTTCCAGCGGTGTTTCAGGCTCGACGTGTTCACGCACCCGCCACACCGGTTCCGGCAAGGCCCGCCGATCCAGTTTGCCGCTGGGGCTCAGGGGCATTGCGTCCAGGCGCATCAACTGCGCCGGCACCATGTACTCCGGCAGCTCGGCGGCCAGGGCGGTTTTTACGTCCTGTTCATCCAGCGCTTCGCTGGCGGTGTAGTAGCCGATCAACTGCGCACCGGCAGCGGTTTCGCGCACCAGCACCACCGCTTGGGCGATGCCGTCGAGGGCCAATAGACGCGCTTCGATTTCTTCCGGTTCGACACGGAAGCCGCGCAACTTCACCTGCTGATCCAGGCGCCCGAGGTATTCCAAAACACCGTCGGCAGCCCAGCGCACGCGGTCACCGGTGCGATACAGGCGTGCGCCCGCCTCGCCCAGCGGGTCGGCGACAAACCGTTCAGCGGTCAGCCCCGCACGCCCGAGGTACCCGCGCGCCAGGCCGATGCCGCCGATGCACAATTCACCCGGCACACCCGCCGGCAGCGGGTTGAACTGATCATCCAGCACTCGGCAAATCACATTGCCCAGTGGCCGGCCAATCGGCGAGCGCTCACCGTCATCCCCCCGGCAATGCCAGTGCGTCACGTTGATCGCGGTTTCGGTGGGGCCATACCGGTTGTGCAACTGCACCGCCGGCAACTGCGCCAGCACCCGGTTGCGCAATTCGGCGGGCAACGCTTCGCCGCCGGAGAATAGGCGGCGCAGGCTGGTGCATTCGGCCGCCAAAGGTTCATCGACAAACAGCTGCAACAGCGGCGGCACAAAGTGCAGCGTGGTCACGCCGTATTCCTGCACCAACTGGGCGATGCGATGGGGATCGCGGTGCTCACCCGGCCCGGCCAGTACCAGCCGGCAACCGGTGATCAGCGGCCAGAAGCATTCCCACACCGACACGTCGAAACTGATGGGCGCCTTTTGCATCAGCACATCGGTTTCATCCAGTAGGTAGGTGGCTTGCATCCACTGCAAGCGCTCGGCTAGCGCAGCATGGGTGTTGCCTACGCCTTTGGGCTGGCCGGTGGAGCCGGAGGTGTAGATCACGTAGGCCAGGTTGTCGCCATTCAGGTGCAGGCCCGGCGCGTGGGTTGGCCAACTTTCCAGCTTTAGGCTGTCCATGGCGATGACACTGACGCCTTCAGCCGTAGGCAGTTGTTCCAGCAGAGAAGTCTGGGTCAACAGCAGTTGCACGCCGCTGTCCTTGAGCATGTAGGCCAGGCGGTCCGCCGGGTAATCCGGGTCCAGGGGCACGTAGGCGCCGCCGGCCTTGATGATCGCCAGCAGGCCGATCAACAGTTGCGGCGAGCGCTCGGCGGCGATGGCCACGCACACGTCCGGGCCGACGCCCTTGTCCCGCAGGTAATGGGCCAGGCGGTTGGCCTGGGTGTGCAGTTGGGCGAAGGTCAGGCTGCCGTCCTGCCACACCAGCGCGGTGCGTTCCGAGACCTGTTGGTTGAGGTGTTCCGGCAGCCACTGCTGCGCCGCCGCGCAAGGGGCAGCGCTCCACTGGTGTTGCTGCGTGTGCTCGTCGTCGTGCAGCAGTTTCAAGTCGCCGATGGCCTGTTGCGGTTGTTCGCAGGCGGCTTGCAGCAGGTTGATGAAGTGCTCGGCCAGACGCTCGATAGTCGCGGCGTCGAACAGTTCGTCGGCGTAGTCGAAGGACAGGCTCAGGCGCCCGTTACGGTCTTCTTCGCTGTGCAGTTGCAGGTCGAACTTGGCTTCGCGGCTGTGCCACGCCAGCTCGTCGGCGAGCAGGCCCGGCAGGCGACGCAAGGCACTCAGGTCGCGTTGCTGGTGGTTGAACATCACCTGGAACAGGCCTTGTTCCCGGGCTTGCGGAAAGGCTTCCAGCAACTGCTCGAACGGCAGGTCCTGATGGGCCTGGGCACCCAGCGCGGTGGTTCGCGTCGCCGCCAGCAACTCGGCGAAGGGCAGGCGTGCATCCAGTTCGGCGCGCAGCACAAGGGTGTTGATAAAGAACCCGATCAGACCTTGGGTTTCCTGGCGCGGACGGTTGGCGTTGGGCACGCCGATGCGGATATCGCGCTGACCGCTGTAGCGATGGAGCAGGCTCTGGAACGCCGCGAGCAACAGCATGAACGGGGTGGATTCGTGGGTTTGGGCGGTCTTGCGAATGGCTTCGCCGAGGCTCGCACTCAAACGCACACTGTGGCGTGAAGCACCGCGTACCGTTTGAGCCGAGCGCGGGTGATCGGTGGCCAGGCTCAGGGTCGGGTGTTCGTCACCAAGCTGTGCTTTCCAGTAAGCCAGTTGCCGCTGGCTCTCGCCTTCGGCCAGCCACTGGCGCTGCCAACTGCCGTAGTCAGCGTATTGCAGGGCCAGCGCTGGCAGCTCAAGGGTTTGGCCCTGGGACGCTGCGGCATACAGGCGCGAGAATTCGTCGATCAATACAGTGAGCGACCAACCGTCCGCAATGATGTGGTGCATCGTCACCAGCAACTGGTGGTCTTCGTCGTCCAGGCGCACCAACGTCACCCACAGCAACGGGCCTTTCTCCAGGTCGAACTGGGTGCGGGCTTCGTCTTCGCGGATCTGGTTCGCGCGGGCTTCGCGCTCGGCGGCAGGCAGGTCGCTGAGGTCGATGACTTGCAGCTCGAAATCAACCTGAGCGTCGACTCGCTGGAAGCCTTGGCCATCGCGTTCAAAGAAGCGCGTGCGCAAGGCTTCGTGGCGCTGGATCAGTTGCTGGAAGCTCACACGCACCGCGTCTTCGTCCAGCTCGCCGCGCAAACGCAGGCCGCCGGGGATGGTGTAGGCGCTGCTGTGCGGGTCCAGTTGCCAGGTGATCCACAGGCGGTTTTGTGCCAGGGATTGCGGCAAGTCTTCCTGACGCGACAGGGCATGGATCGCGCCTTGGGCGACGCCGCCGTCCTGCTGCAATTGCGCGACGCTGGCGGCGAAGGCAGCCAGGGTTGGCGCTTCGAACAACAGGCGCAGGTTCAGCTCCAGACCCAGGGTTTCCCGCAGCCGGGCGACCACCTGGGTGGCGCTGATGGAGTTGCCCCCCAGCAGAAAGAAGTGATCGTCGGCAGCGACTTGCGCCACCTGCAATTGCTCGCACCAGATCGCGGCAATCTGGCTGTGCAGTTCGGATTCCAGCGCCGCATCACCGGCCTGGGCCTGCACGCCGGGGAACTGCGCATAACTGTCGAGACTGCCATCCGCCAGGCGCGTGCGGCAAGCCGAACGCTGCACCTTGCCGCTGGAGGTTTTCGGCAAGCCACCTGGGTTAAGCAACACCACCACGCTTGGGGCTTCCTGGCAGGCTTCGGCCACCGCTTGGCGGATCGCCTTGATCAACGCTTCGGGGGGCAGGATTTTTTGCACGCTGCGGCTGATTTCCGCGGCGATGCCGATGCCTTCCTGGCCGTTGTCATTCACCGCAAACGCCGCGACGCGGCCCTTGCGCACCACTTCCACTTCACGCTCGATGGCTTGCTCGATGTCCTGGGGATACAGGTTGTGGCCGCGCACGATCAGCAGGTCTTTGAGGCGGCCGGTGATGAACACCTCACCTTCGCGGATAAAACCCAGGTCGCCGGTCCGCAGCCAGGTGCGACCAGCGTGCTGGACGAACGTCTGGGCGGTGGCTTGCGGGTTGCGCCAGTAACCGTGGGCGATGCTCGGGCCGGCAGCCCAGATTTCACCCACGGCATTGTCAGGGAGCGTCATCAGGGTGGCGGGGTCGGCAATCAACACGGCATGTTCAGGCTGGCTGGTGCCGCAACTCATGATCGCCGCGCCCTGCCCCGGCTCGGCGCGGTTGGCGGCCAGGGCCTTGTCGTCCAGGCGCAGGGCCGGGATGCCCTGGCCTCGGGTGCCGCCGGCAACAAACAGCGTGGCTTCAGCCAACCCGTAGGAGGCGAAGAAACTGTTCGGGGTGAAACCGCAGACGGCGAACTTCTCGGCGAAGCGTTCCAGGGTATCGAGGCGGATCGGCTCCGAGCCGGAATACGCCACGCGCCACTTGCTCAAGTCCAGGCGCTCCAGGGCCGAATCACTGACCCGCTCGCTGCACAGCCGATAGGCAAAGTCCGGCCCGCCGCTGATGGTGCCGCCGTATTCGCTGATCGCTTCCAGCCAGCGCAGTGGCCGGCCGAGGAAGTACGCCGGCGACATCAAGACGCACGGCACCCCGCTGAAGATCGGTTGCAGCAGGCCGCCGATCAGGCCCATGTCGTGGTACAGCGGCAGCCAGCTGACGATCACGTCATCGGGGTTCAGGTCGATGCCAAAGCCCCGGCGAATCAGCAGCTCGTTGGCCACCAGGTTGCCGTGGGTGACTTGCACCCCCTTGGGCAACGCGGTGGAGCCGGAGGTGTATTGCAGGAACGCGATGTCATCGTCCGAAAGGTTCGGCGCCACCCAGTCGGTGGCGATGTCGGCACTCAGTTGGTCGACGCACAGCAGCTGCGGCGCACCTTCCAGTTGCTGCAGCGAATCACCGAGGCTGGCGGTGGTCAGCAGTAACCGGGGCTCGGCGTCCGCGATGATCGACAGCAGCCGCTCCTGATGATGACGGCGAGCGGACTCCGGCGGATACGCCGGCACCGCGATCACCCCGGCATACAGGCAACCAAAAAACGCCGCGACGTAATCCGGCCCGCTGGGGAACAACAGCACCGCGCGATCACCCAGCCCGGCGCTGGCCTGCAAGGCGGCGGCGATCGTGCGGGCGCGCAGGTCAAGGTCACGGTAGCTGAGGACAGCGCCCTGCTCAGCCGTCTCGGCGAGAAAGCGCAACGCCGTTTGATCCGGGGTTCGCGCGGCGCGGCGTTGAAGGGACTGAACCAGGGTGCGGGGAAGTTCGAAGGCGTCCATCATGGGGTTCCTGCCTGAAATCGGCTTACTGGGAAATCGGGGAATGTGTGGCCGGAGTGGGCTGGTTCAGCCGGTCGCCCGGGCCATCTGCCGCGCCGCGCCATTGCGCCAGCGGGCCAGGTGTTCGTCGGCATAGCGCCGCACACAGCGCAGTACAGAACTTTCGTGCTGCACCAGGAAGAAGTGGTGACCGTCAAACATGTCGAGGGAGAAACCGCTGGCGGTGTCTTGCTGCCAATCCAGTAGTTGATCGGCGCGCACACTGTCCTGCTTGCCGCCAAACACATGGATGGGCAGGGCCAACGGCTCACGCTCGCCGTATTCAAAACTGCCGCACAGGAGGAAGTCGGCCCGCAGGATCGGCAGCATCAACTGCATCAGCTCGGCATTGGCCAGCACGTCTTCGCCGGTGCCCTTGAGTTCACGCAGGCGGGCGATCAGTTGTTCGTCGTTTTTCTCGATGGCGTACTCGCTGACATCCCGACGGGCCGGGCCGGCAGTGCCCGACGCAAACAACGCCAGTGGCTGCGGCACACCTCGCTCACGCAGGGCATGGGCCAACTCGAATGCCAGCAGGCCGCCGAGGCTGTGGCCAAACAAGGCGTAGGGGCCGTCCAGCTCCGCGCTGATCTCTTCGGCGAGTTGCCCCGCCAGGGCCTTGATGTCGCGCTGCAACGGCTCGTCCATGCGCATGCCGCGCCCCGGCAACTCCAGCGGCCGCACCTGCAACCACTCGGGCAGCACCCGCCGCCAGCGGCTGTAAACCATGGCGCTGGCGCCGGAATAAGGCAGGCAAAACAGGCGTAATCGAGCCGGCGTGTTCATTTCAGACCACTCCCGCTCACACGATAAAAACCCATTTTGTCCTCCTCCAGGCGCTGATCCTTGGCCGGTTTGTTAACTGGCCTGTCACCCATGAGAACGGATGGCCCCTGGAAATAATTAGTCAGCGAGACGCGGTTCACACCTCTCGATAAGGCATAAGATTAGTTCGTCTTCTCATTTGACAATCATTATCATTAAGCATAATTTGTTGCCCGATGTGTAGGAGGCCTCAGCAAGGACGCCCTCCCCCAACCTTCTCTTGCAACAAGGTGATTTCCATGACGGAACAAGTATCCACAGGCAGGTGCGACTCACCCCTCCTCCAGGCCTTCGTCGATAACCGGCTGATCCTGGTCAAGATCGCGGCGCGTATTACCGGCTGTCGCTCCCGCGCCGAAGATGTGGTGCAAGACGCCTACTTCCGGTTGCAATCGGCACCGACTATCACCTCATCGTTCAAGGCGCAGCTCAGTTACCTGTTCCAGATCGTGCGTAACCTGGCCATTGATCATTACCGCAAGCAGGCGTTGGAGTTGAAATATTCCGGCACTGAAGAGGAAGGGTTGAATGTGGTTATTCACGGGGCTTCACCTGAGACTTCGCACATCAATTTTTCTACGCTGGAAAACATCGCGGATGCGTTGACGGAGTTGCCTCAGCGCACGCGTTATGCGTTTGAGATGTACCGGTTGCATGGGGTGCCGCAGAAGGATATTGCCAAGGAGCTGGGGGTGTCGCCGACGCTGGTGAACTTTATGATTCGGGATGCGTTGGTGCATTGCCGCAAGGCTTCCGGGACCCATAGCGACACGTTTGCGCGGCGGGTTTGATTGGCTTTGCTTTGCCCTGCCCTGCTGCTGAGTGCATATCCGTTATTTGGGTGATGGCTGGTATGGGTTCCGCTCTTACAGCGGGTCACTTTTGAAAGGAGCCCAAAAGTAACCAAAAGGCTCTTGCCCCACCACTCGGCACCTCGCTTGGGCTCGGTGTGCCCTCACTCCGGCATTACTACGCGGGCCGCCGCGACGGGGCGTCCCTGGCCCGTCGCGGCTAACCCGGCGTCCTGCCGGTTTACCCGCTCCGTACTACCTGCGTTCGGCCAGCGTGGTTTAACGGGGCGCCTAAGATCAAGATCAAAAGCAGATCAACAGCACAGCGGCCTACAGGCCGGCTTGAGTGGTGTGAAGCAAAGGCAAAATCAAAATCTAAAGCAGGCACGGTCAAATGTGGGAGCTGGCTTGCCTGCGATGGCATCGCCTCGGTGTACCTGAAAAACCGAGGTGTCTGCATCGCAGGCAAGCCAGCTCCCACAGAAAAGCAGAGCCGCATCAGTTTCAGATTTGGTTTTCGCTTTGGCTTTTGATCTGGCTTCTACCACTCAAGCCGGCCGGTAGGCCGCTGTGCTCTTGCTTTTGATCTTGATCTGACTGCCCCAATAAGCCCGAGGCCGAACGCAGGGATTGAGGAGCGGGTAAACCGGCAGGACGCCGGTTTAGCCGCGACGGGGCAGGGACGCCCCGTCGCGGCGGCCCGCGGAGCAATGCCGGAGTGAGGGAACACCGAGCCTAGGCGAGGTGCCGACAGGCGGGGCAGAGCCCTTTGCTTACTTTGGGGCTTTTCCAAAGTGAGTCGCTGTAAGAGCGAAACCATATTCAGCCGTTACCTAAATAACGGATATGTACACACTCAAACCAACCCACACCGCTCAAAAAACCGCTCCCGCCCCAGGATCATCAACGCCGCCCGCTTATGCGGAAAATCAAACTCCTTCTCACAGTGGAAACACTGATTCTGCATATACCCAATCATCTTCCCGTTATCCGCCCGAGGCTCAGCCACCACCCGCTGCGTACGCGGATCATCCAGAAACAGGTAATGCACCAACGCCGACAACCAACTCGCTACCTTGTGCGGCCCCCGGTGATGCTCTTCCCCCACCAGCATATGAATCCCACGATCGTAATCCGCCACGTCATAGAACGGCGCAATCCGATCCTCCTTGGCCCAATACGCCTCGAAATACGCAAACGGCTCATCATCGAAACAGCCGATCAACGTCAACGCATGAGGATCCGCTTCCAGCGTGTCCAGATACTCCCGATGCTGCTCAAGGCTGCCACTTTCCTGCCAGAAATTCGCCACGCGCGTGCTGTTCTGCCACCGATTAAACCGCGCCAGATCAACATCAATCTCCACCGTGCGCAGTGAAATCCACGCCCCCAACCGCGCATCGAACCGTCGATAAACCTCACCCCGAGGCTTCGGCGCACGGGCAGGATGACGCTTACCCGCGCTGATAATCATCTGCTGCGGATAAGTCCCTGTGAGGGATTGCCCCAGCCACGGTTGCGGCAATTGCCAAAACAACGTGCGCTCGCAATAAAACTGCCCGGCAACCTCGGTGGCCACCAGCAACCCACTGCGCAAGGCATCCTCCGGCACATGCTCAAGGCGCCAGACCAGCCGCTGCCGCCCGGGCTCCCTGGCAAACAACCAGTAACAGGCCGCCCACAACGCACGGGCAGCCGGCACACTGCCGGGCTCCTGCAAGTGCACCTGCAGCTCATCGCCCCGCTCAAGGCGCAGGCGAATCAGCGGCTGCCCTTCAAGGGTAAGGCTCAGGCGCGTGTCAGTTTCATCAGCATTCAGGGCAGGCCCCGCCGGCAACGGCAGGGAAGACAGGTCATTCAGATTGGACATGGGGTGGGCTCACGAATCGTCGACAGTTCAACAAGTGACGTGAGCCACGGGCAAAAATTTAGACGATCAGGGCACCGGCATCACATCGATGCGGTAAGGCTCGAAGATCTTCAACAACTGGCCATTGTCCCGCAACTGCTTGAGCAGCCCGGCGAACGCCGGCCCGGTGATCGGTGCCTTGGGCCGCAGCAATGCGTAGTGGTGGTACACCTGGTCAATCCGCTCGGACACCAGGAATTGCCCCGCCGTGTCGGCATTGCGCACCAGGAAATCGCTGAGGTAGGAGCGCGTCACCAGGGCGATGTCGGCCCGACCCCGGGCGACCATCAGCAGGTTGCTGTCGTGGGAATAGGTCAAGGTGGCGTTGAAGTGCTCCGCCAGGTACTTGGGGTCTGGGTTGAAATTGGCGAACGCATAGTGATAACCACTGAACACCGCCAGGCGCTTGCCGGCCAGGTCGGTGAAATAGGATTGGTCGCGGCCGGGCTCCTGCTGGGCGACGAAGATTTCGGCGTCTTCCAGGCCCATGTCGACCGCGGTGTGGGGAATATCCTGCCAACCCCATTTCGGGTTTTCGAAGATCGCCATGTCGACCCGGCCTTGCTGAAAATCGCGAAAACGCCGGGGAATCGAGGTGGGCACCAGCACAAACTGGTAGTCGGTTTGCAGCGCGTTCAAGGCTTCTACCAGTTGCGGCAGTAAACCGGTGTCGGCGCCCTGCTCCGGGCGCACGGTGTACGGCGGAAAATGCGCAGCACCGATCCTCACCAATTGGGCGGCCGAAGCCGGCATCAGCCACAGTGCGCCAAGCGCCAATATTGAGAGTCCTGCAGCCAATCGCCAAGGCGAAAACATCAAGGCACACACCGTCGAAAACTTTGATCCCGCTAAGCTAGGCGTTTTTGTCTATCGAGACAACTTTCTGCCACACAATTAATAGCTTGCGCGAACGGGCTAGTCAGCTTTCAACACCATCAGCAAGGCTTCATCGGCCAGTTGCTCCAGGGTCATGCTGCCCTGGGCGCGAAACCAGGTGGTGGTCCAGGACAACGCGCCGGTCAGAAAGCGCCGGGTGATAAATACATCGCCCCTGATATAACCGGCCTCCTTGGCCTCTCCCAGCACCTGCAACCAGATGTCTTCATAAATATCACGCAGGGCCAGCACCTGGGCCTGGCCCTCGGCCGAGAGTGAGCGCCACTCGTACACCAGCACCGCCATGGCCTCGCCGCTGCCGCCCATGATCGACTGCAATTCGCAGCGAATCAGCGCCAGCACCCGTTCACGCACGTTATTCGCTTCGGCCAGGGAAGCGCGCATCAGGGCGGTGTTGTAGTGGATGGTTTCCTCCATCACCGCCCGCAGGATTTCGTCCTTGCTCTTGAAGTGATGAAAGATACTGCCGGACTGAATCCCGACCGCGCCGGCCAGGTCACGCACGGTGGTGCGCTCAAAGCCCTTGTTGCGAAACAGGTGCGCCGCGGTTTGCAGCAGCTTGCCACGGGCACTGTCGGGGTCGGTCAATTGGCCGGCGTCGACCATGGTGCGCATCACCCGCAGGGCTTTTTGCTCATCCATGCTGCTCTCCTTAACTTCTGATTACGTCTTGGCCGGCAATTTAGGCCGTGGCAGCCAACCAAGCAAGCGCTTGGGGCAAAGTTGTGACCAGAGTTTACAAACCAAGCGCTTGCTTGGTAGTCTCGACTCATCCAACCGGAGGAAGGACGCCCCATGAACAAGACGGTACGCATCGGCTGCGCCAGCGCCTTCTGGGGCGACACCTGCACCGCCGCTGCGCAGTTGGTGCACGGCGGCGCGCTGGATTACCTGGTGTTCGACTACCTGGCGGAAGTCACGATGTCGATCCTGGCCGGGGCACGGATGAAGGATCCCCAGGCCGGCTATGCCACGGACTTCGTCGAAGTGCTGACGCCGCTGCTGGCGGATATCCAGCGCCAGGGCATTCGCGTGATCAGCAATGCCGGCGGGATCAACCCCCAGGCCTGCGCTGCCGCGTTGCAGGCGGCCTGCGACCTGGCCCGAATTCCATTGAAGATCGCCGTGCTGCTGGGGGATGACCTGCAACCGCAGTTCAAGCAGTTGCACGGCATCACCGACATGTTCAGCGGCGCGCCGCTGCCGGCGATGTGCGTGTCCACCAACGCCTACCTCGGCGCGCCGGGCATCGTGCAGGCGCTGAAGCTCGGTGCCGATATCGTCATCACTGGCCGTGTGGTCGACAGCGCGGTGGTCAGCGCGGCGCTGGTGCATGAGTTCGACTGGTCCTGGCAGGATTACGACCGCCTGGCCCAGGCGGCATTGGCCGGGCATGTCATCGAATGTGGCGCCCAGTGCACCGGCGGCAACTTCACCGATTGGCGGGAAGTGCCGGACTACGAACACATCGGTTTCCCGATTGTGGAGGTCAGTGCCGACGGCCAGTTCACCGTCAGTAAAGTCGACGGCACCGGCGGGCTGATCAGCGAACTGAGCGTTGCCGAGCAACTGTTGTATGAAATCGGCGACCCGCGCGCCTACTTGCTGCCCGACGTGATCTGCGACTTCAGCCAGGTGAAACTCCAGCAGCAAGGTAAAAACCACGTGCACCTGCACGGCGCCAAAGGCCTGCCACCGACCGACCAATACAAGGTCAGCGCCACCTACCCGGACGGCTTTCGCTGCACCGCCAGTTGCCTGATCGCCGGGATCGACGCAGTGGCCAAGGCCGAGCGGGTCAGCCAGGCGATCATCAACAAGACATCAGAACTGTTCAACCAGCGCGGCTGGGCGCCCTACACCGACGTCAACATCGAACTACTGGGCAGCGAAGCCACCTACGGCCCCCACGCCCAACGCCAGGACTGCCGCGAAGTGGTGGTGAAACTGGCGGTGCGTCACCCCAACAAACAGGCGCTGGTGCTGTTCGCCCGGGAGATTGCCCAGGCAGCCACCGGCATGGCGCCAGGGCTTACCGGCATCGTCGGCGGGCGGCCCACGGTGTACCCGCTGATTCGGCTGTTTTCGTTCCTGATCGATAAAAGCGTCTGCCCATTGCAGGTCGATTTCCTTGGGAAGCGGCATGCCTGCGAGCTGCCGACAGCCGAGCCGCTGAACACTGCGATCGCCTTGCTCGACCCGCCCAAACCCCAGGGTCGCGCCGATGCCAACGTGCCGCTGGTCAAACTGGCCGTGGCCCGCTCCGGCGACAAGGGCAACCACAGCAACATCGGGGTGATCGCCCGCGACCCCGAGTACCTGCCGTGGATCGCCGAAGCGCTGACGCCCGAAGTGATCGTCGACTGGATGAGCCACGTGCTCGACCCGATTCACGGCCGCGTCGAACGCTGGTACTTGCCCGGCAGCAACAGCCTGAACTTCCTGCTGGAAAACGCCCTGGGTGGCGGCGGGATTGCCAGCCTGCGCATCGACCCGCAAGGCAAGGCCTTCGCCCAGCAACTGCTGGAAATCCCGATTGCCGTGCCGCAGCACATCGCCGATCAACTCACTTAAAGGACCCACGCCGTGGCCTTCGACTCGATCTTCAAAGCCGACCTGTTCCAGAGGCAGAGCATTATCGTCACCGGCGGCGGCAGTGGCATTGGCCGCTGCACCGCCCACGAACTGGCGGCCCTTGGCGCCCATGTGATTCTGGTGGGGCGCAAGCCGGAAAAACTGCAAACGGTGGCGGCAGAGATTGTTGAAGACGGCGGCCGCGCCAGCTGGCAGGCCTGCGACATCCGTGATGAAGAAGCGGTCAAGGCGCTGGTCAGCCAGGTTCTGCAGGAACACGGCCCGATTCATGGCCTGGTAAATAACGCCGGCGGCCAGTACCCCTCGCCGCTCGCGTCGATCAACCAGAAGGGCTTTGAAACCGTGTTGCGCACCAACCTGGTGGGCGGTTTCCTGATGGCTCGGGAAGTGTTCAACCAGTGCATGAGCAAGCACGGCGGGTCGATCGTCAACATGCTCGCCGACATGTGGGGCGGCATGCCGGGCATGGGCCACTCCGGCGCGGCGCGTTCGGGCATGGACAACTTCACCAAGACCGCCGCCTTCGAATGGGGTTACGCCGGGGTGCGGGTCAACGCCGTGGCGCCGGGCTGGATTGCATCCAGCGGCATGGACACCTACGAAGGTGCGTTCAAGGCGGTGATTCCGACCTTGCGCGAGCATGTGCCGCTCAAGCGCATCGGCACCGAATCGGAAGTCAGCGCGGCGATTGTGTTTTTGCTCAGCCCCGCCGCCGCGTTCGTCAGCGGCAGCACCCTGCGCATCGACGGCGCCGCCAGCCTCGGCAGCCGCGCCTGGCCGCTGCACAAGGCGCAACCGCCGAGCGCGTCCTTTAATGGTTTCCACCGGGCGTACGTGCCGGATGTGCTCAAGGAGGAGAAATAAGCCATGCCGGTGATCGACTCGCAACTCGACGCCCACAGCGTGCCATTCGCGCAGAACCGCGAAGCGATGCTCACGGGCGTCAATCAACTGCGCCAGTTGGAGCAAAACCTGCTGGCCAAGGCAGCTGAAGCCAAGGCCAAGTTCGACAAGCGCGGGCAACTGCTGCCGCGGGAACGCCTCAATTTGCTGCTGGACCCCGGCGCGCCGTTCCTCGAACTGGCAAGCCTGGCCGGCTACAAACTGCACGACGACAAGGACGGCAGTGCCGCCGGCGGCGGGTTGATCGCCGGTATCGGCTACGTCAGCGGCGTGCGTATGCTGGTGGTGGCCAATAACAGCGCGATCAAGGGCGGGACCATCTCCCCCTCGGGCCTGAAAAAATCTCTGCGCCTGCAACAGATCGCCATGGAAAACAAACTGCCCGTCGTGACCCTGGCGGAAAGCGGCGGCGCCAACCTCAACTACGCCGCCGAGATTTTCGTCGAAGGCGCCCGCAGCTTCGCCAACCAGGCGCGGATGTCGGCCATGGGCCTGCCGCAGATCACCGTGGTGCATGGCTCGGCCACGGCGGGCGGCGCGTATCAGCCAGGGCTTTCGGATTACGTGGTGGTGGTGCGCGGTAAAGCCAAACTGTTTCTGGCCGGCCCGCCACTGCTCAAGGCCGCCACCGGCGAAATCGCCACCGACGAAGCGTTGGGCGGCGCCGAAATGCACGCACAAACCGCCGGCACCGCTGAGTACCTGGCGGAAAACGACGCTGACGGTGTGCGCATCGTGCGCGAGATCGTCAGCCTGTTGCCGTGGGATGACCGTTTGCCGGTCGTGCAAAAGCGCGCGTATGCCGAGCCGCTGTACCCGATTGAAGAGCTGCTGGGACTGATCCCCGACGACCCGAAAAAACCCTATGACGTGCGGGAAATCCTTGCGCGACTGGCGGACGGTTCCAACTTCCTCGAATTCAAGGGCGAGTTCGACCCGCACACCGTCTGCGGCCACCTGCATATCCAGGGCCGCGCTTGCGGTTTTATCGGCAACAACGGGCCGATCACCCCGAAGGGCGCGAGCAAGGCCGCGCAATTTATCCAGCTGTGCGACCAGAGCCAGACGCCCCTGCTGTTCTTCCACAACACCACCGGCTTCATGGTGGGCACCGAGTCGGAACAGCAAGGCGTGATCAAGCACGGTGCGAAGATGATCCAGGCGGTGGCCAATGCCCGGGTACCGAAGCTGACCATCGTCGTCGGCGGCTCCTACGGCGCCGGCAACTACGCGATGTGCGGCCGAGGCCTCGACCCGCGTTTTATCTTCGCCTGGCCCAACAGCCGCACCGCCGTGATGGGCGGCGCCCAGGCCGGCAAGGTGCTGCGGATCGTCACCGAGGCCAAGCAACTGAAAGACGGCCTGGTGCCTGATCCCAAGGTGCTCGACATGCTCGAACAGGTCACCGCCCAGAAACTCGACAGCCAGTCCACCGCGCTCTACGGCAGTGCGAACCTGTGGGACGACGGGCTGATTGATCCACGGGACACCCGGACCTTGCTGGGGTTTCTGCTGGACATCTGCCATGAGGCCGAAGTGCGGCAGTTGCAGCCCAACAGCTTTGGTGTGGCGCGGTTCTAAACCTTCAGGAGAACAATAAAAATGATCTTCACCCAGGAACACGAAGAATTGCGTCGCACCGTCCGTGGCTTTGTCGAACGCGAGATCAACCCGCATGTGGATGAATGGGAAAAGGCCGGGCGTTTCCCGATCCACGAGATCTTCCGCAAGGCCGGTGAACTTGGATTACTGGGCATCTCCAAGCCGGAAAAATTCGGCGGCATGGGTCTCGACTACAGCTACTCCATCGTCGCCGCCGAAGAGTTCGGCAGCATCCGTTGCGGCGGCATCCCCATGTCCATCGGTGTGCAAACCGACATGTGCACCCCGGCCCTGGCCCGCTTCGGCTCCGATGAACTGCGCGACGAATTCCTGCGCCCGGCCATCAGCGGCGAACAGGTGGGCTGCATCGGCGTCTCGGAAACCGGCGCCGGCTCCGACGTGGCCGGGCTGAAAACCCATGCCCGCAAGGACGGCAGCGACTACGTGATCAACGGCAGCAAGATGTGGATCACCAACTCGCCGAGTGCCGACTTTATCTGCCTGCTGGCCAACACGTCGGACGACAAGCCGCACATCAACAAGTCACTGATCATGGTGCCGATGAACACCCCCGGCATCAGCGTCAGTCCGCCCCTGGAAAAACTCGGCATGCACAGTTCGGAAACCGCCCAGGTGTTTTTCGACGACGTGCGCATCCCCCAGCGCAACCGCATCGGCCACGAAGGCGCGGGGTTCATGATGCAGATGTTGCAGTTCCAGGAAGAGCGGCTGTTTGGCGCGGCCAATATGGTCAAGGGCCTGGAGTACTGCATCGACAGCACCATCGAGTACTGCAAGGAGCGCAAGACCTTCGGCAAGGCATTGATCGACAACCAGGTGATCCACTTTCGCCTGGCCGAACTGTCCACCGAAATCGAGTGCCTGCGGGCGCTGGTGTACCAGGCCACCGAGCAGTACATCAAGGGCCAGGACGTGACACGCCTGGCCTCCATGGCCAAGCTCAAGGCCGGGCGCCTGGGTCGGGACGTCAGCGACAGTTGCCTGCAATACTGGGGCGGCATGGGATTCATGTGGGACAACCCGGTGGCCCGGGCTTATCGGGATGTGCGGCTGGTGTCGATTGGCGGGGGGGCGGACGAGATCATGCTGGGGATCATCTGCAAATTGATGGGCACCCTGCCGGGGAAAAAGTCGTGAATACGTTGCTGCTGGAGCCGCATAACGGGGTGTTGCACGTGACCCTCAACCGGCCCGACAGCCGCAATGCCATGAGCTTGGAGATGGTCGAGGAACTGCGCGCGGTGCTGGCGGATGTGGCTGGGGACCAGAGCGTACGGGCACTGGTTATCAGTGGCGCGGGTGGGCATTTTTCGGCGGGCGGGGATGTGAAGGACATGGCTCGCGCGGGGGCCACGGGTGGCTTGCAGGCGTTGAACCGGGCGTTTGGCACGCTGTTGCAGGAGGTTGAGGCGCTGCCGCAGGTGGTGATCGTGGTGCTGCAGGGGGCGGTGTTGGGCGGTGGGTTTGGGCTGGTGTGTGTCAGTGATGTGGCGATTGCGGATCATCAGGCGCAGTTCGGGTTGCCGGAGACCAGCCTGGGGCTGCTGCCGGCGCAGATTGCGCCGTTTGTGGTGAAGCGCGTTGGGTTGACTCAGGCACGGCGGCTGGCTTTGACCGCGGCGCGGTTTGATGGGGTTGAGGCGCAGCGGTTGGGGTTGGTGCATTTTGTGGAGCACGATTCGCAGGCGTTGGCGGAGCGGGTGGATGAGGTGTTGGGGCAGGTTTTGCGCTGTGCTCCCCGGGCTAATGCGCGGACCAAGGCGTTGGTGTTGGCCAGTGGTGAGCAGGCTTTGGGGCCGTTGTTGGACCAGGCTGCCGAGTGGTTTGCCGAGGCGGTGGGTGGTAAGGAAGGGATTGAGGGGACACAGGCTTTTGTGCAGAAGCGTAAGCCGGGGTGGGCGCGATGAATCGGGGGCATATCCGTTGTTTGGGTGATGGCCGCTTAGGGTTCCGCTCTTACAGCGGGTCACTTTTGAACAGCGCAAAAGTAACCAAAACGCTCTTGCCCCACCACTCGGCACCTCGCCTAGGCTCGGTGTGCCCGAACGCAGGCATTACTCCGCGGGCCGCCGCGACGG
>NZ_AHHC01000012.1:0-61005 GCF_000242655.1 Pseudomonas sp. PAMC 25886 | reverse complement strand
CCTATCCCCTGTGTGCCTTGGCAGTCTCAGGCCACAGAAACCACATCCGCTGCTGCGCGTAGGACAGCGCCTGCCGGTCCTCGGCCTCCACTCCTGCAGGAATCGGAAACCGCGAGAACTCCACCCCTTCCCTCTGCAGCGCCTGGAGGAACATCTGGCGTTTTTCCAGGGGCAACCCGATAAACCGGCGAGCAAGTTTCAAGGAGTCTTCAGCGTTCATTTCTTGGGATCCGGGGCAATAGGCAGGAAGCACAAAGGCACGTCGTCCCTATAAAACGAATCCGGAGGGGAAAAATTAGCGAGGGATTTGGAGCGCAGACAACGGCGTCATCAAGGGTTACATCAAACACCGAGAGCCTCGGCGAGGCTGTCCTATCATTGACGCACCCCATCAATTGCAACTACATTTAGTTACAGGCAAGGATCGCCGTGTCGAAAAATGAAAAGCTGCTGGCCAAACTGCTCAATGAGCACTCGGCCTTTACCTGGCCCGAACTCGTCACACTGCTGCGGCGCCTGGGATACACGCAAATCGAAGGGGCGGGTAGCCGGGTCAGGTTCGACAGGGGCGACCCCAGTGCAATGATTACCCTGCACAAGCCTCACCCCGGCAACGAACTGAAACACTACATTCGGCGCCAGATCATCGAACAATTGAAATCAGGAGAACTGATTCAGTGAACAACCAGCTGAAACACAAAGGCTACATCGGCTCCATCGAAGCCAGCATCGAAGACAATTGCCTGTTCGGGAAGCTGCTTTTCATCAAGGCCCTGGTCAGCTACGAGGGAAAAACCGTCGCCGAGTTGGACGCGGCTTTTTGCAGCGCCGTAGACGACTACATCGAGACCTGCCAGGCCCTTGGGCAAACACCGGAAAAGCCCTGCAAGGGCTCGTTCAACGTCCGTGTCGGCCATGACCTCCACTTGGCCGCTGCCCTCGCGGCAACCCGGCAAAAAGTGACGTTGAACGATCTCACGCGGCAAGCGCTGAACGAATTCCTGCAACATCGCGGCGCACTGGTGACAGGGTAATCACCCCAACCGCCGATACCCCAACACCGCCGCACCCAGCACCACCGCACCCGCCGCCAGCGCCACCCAGAACCCGCTGGGTGCGCCGAAGTGGTCGATCATCCAGCCCGAGCTGGCGGCACCAATGGCCACGCCGATGCTCAGGCCGGTGATCAGCCAGGTCATGCCTTCGGTCAGGCGGCTCGGCGGGACGATTTGTTCCACCAACGCCATGGACACGATCAATGTCGGGGCGAAGAACAGGCCGGAGATGAAGATTGCCGCCGCCAACCCGGGAATGTTCGTCACCAGCAACAACGGCAGCGTGGTCACCGCCGTGGCCACGCCGCAGTACAGGAACTGGCGAGGCAACGGGGCTTTCAATTTCAGGGCGCCAAATGCCAGCCCGGCCAGGCACGAACCGATCGCGTACACCGACAGCACAATGCTCGCGGCAGCTGGCTGGCCCTGATGCTGGGCGAAGGCGACGCTGACCACATCCACCACGCCGACGATGACGCCCATGGCCATCAACAGCACCATCAGGATCAACACCGAAGGCGAGGCAATCAGCCAACGGCCGTGTTCGGCGTGGTGCTCGTGCACCGGTGGTTCGGTCTGGCGTTGCAGCACGAAAGCGGTGACCCCCACTGCCAGGAACAGCGCCGCAATCAACGGCCCCGCTTCGGGGAACAGCAACACACACAAACCCACCGAGACCGGCGGGCCGATAATGAACACCACCTCGTCGAGCACCGACTCCAGGGCAAACGCGGTTTGCAGTTTGGGCTGCCCGCGATACAGCTCGGTCCAGCGCGCCCGCACCATGGCCGACATGTTGGGCATGCAACCGGCCAGGGCGGCGAAGATGAACAGCGTCCAGGTCGGCGCCTGCATGCGGGTGCAGAGCAACAACAGCAACAGCGCGCCGCCGCCGAGGGAGGCGGCCACCGGCAACACCCGGCCCTGGCCATAACGGTCCACCAACCGCGAAACCTGGGGCGCACAAAACGCGGTGGCCAGGGCAAAGGTGGCGGTCACGGCGCCGGCCAGTCCATAACCGCCGTGCACCTGCGAAAGCATGGTGATCAAGCCGATCCCGGTCATGGAGATCGGCATGCGGGCGAGCATGCCCGCCAATACAAAAGCCCTGGAACCTGGCGCCTGGAACAGCTCGGCGTAGGGGTTTGCCATGGTGTGTCACCTCTTCCTGAGCGCCCTGAAACTTGCTATTCGAGGTTTTCGGGGCAAAATACATACGGTGCGTATGTGACAAATCATGCGTAACATACGCGTCGTATGTCAATCATCTATTGTGAGCCTTACCCATGAGCCGAGCCCGCGCCGACATGATCGAAGACACCCGCGCCCGCCTGATCGCCAGCGCCCGCCAGGCCTTCGCCACGCAAGGTTACGCCCAGACGTCGATGGATGATTTTACCGCGCGCGCCGGCCTGACCCGGGGTGCGTTGTACCATCATTTTGGCGACAAGAAAGGCTTGCTGGCGGCGGTGGTTGCGCAGCTCGACGGTGAAATGGACGCGAGCCTGCACCTTATCTCGGAGCGGGCCGAGAACCCTTGGGACGGGTTTTGCGAACGCTGCCGGGCCTATTTGCGTATGGCCCAGGATGCCGAGGTCCAGCGCATTGTGCTGCAGGATGCGCCGGCGGTGCTGGGGGCAACCGACCAGCAGCAATGCGTGGACTCGCTGCGCCGGTTGCTTGATGAGCTGATGCACGCGGGGTTCATCGAGCATGCGTGCAGCCAGGCGTTGGCGAGGCTGGTCAATGGCAGCCTGGTGAGCGCATCGCTTTGGATCGCCCAGGATGAGCACCCGGGCGAGCGGTTGGAAGAAGCCTTGCAGGGGCTGGAGTTGTTATTGCGCGGTTTGAAGCCTAATGCCGTTTGCTGAACGAGTGCGGTCGGGGTTTTCAGGGTCAGATGGGGTACATATCCGTTGCTGCGGTAACGGCTGCCTATGGTTTCGCTCTTACAGCGACTCACTTTGGAAAAGCCCCAAACTAAGCAAAAGGCTCTGCCCCGCCTGTCGGCACCTCGCCTAGGCTCGGTGTTCCCTCACTCCGGCATTGCTCCGCGGGCCGCCGCGACGGGGCGTCCCTGCCCCGTCGCGGCTAAACCGGCGTCCTGCCGGTTTACCCGCTCCTCAATCCCTGCGTTCGGCCTCGGGCTGAGTGGGGCAGTCAGATCAAGATCAAAAGCAAGAGCACAGCGGCCTACAGGCCGGCTTGAGTGGTAGAAGCCAGATCAAAAGCCAAAGCGAAAACCAAATCTGAAACTGATGCAGCTCTGCTTTTCTGTGGGAGCTGGCTTGCCTGCGATGCAGACACCTCGGTTTTTCAGGTACACCGAGGCGATGCTATCGCAGGCAAGCCAGCTCCCACATTTGACCGTGCCCGCTTTAGAATTTGATCTTGCCTTTGCTTCACACCACTCAAGCCGGCCTGTAGGCCGCTGTGCTGTTGATCTGCTTTGGATCTTGATCTTAGGCGCCCCGTTAAACCACGCTGGCCGAACGCAGGCTTTGGAGCGTGGGTAACCCGGCAGGACGCCGGGTTAGCCGCGCTGGGCCAAGGATGGCCCATCGCGGCGGCCCACGCTCCAAAGCCGGAGTGAGGGCACACCGAGCCCGAGCGAGGTGCCGAGTGGTGGGGCAAGAGCGTTTTGCTTACTTTTGCGCTGTTCAAAAGTGAGCCGCTGTAAGAGCGGAACCCATATCAGCCATCACCCAAATAACGGATATGTACTCAACCCTCAGACACCCTAAGTCAACCCCAGAATTGACCACCCTAGGTACGCCGCAACATCAACGCCGCCACCGCACACGCCGCCAACGCCACACACGCCAGAAAGAACGCATCACTGTAGGCCATCAAAAACGCCTGATGGCGAACACCCTGGTCCAGCACAGTCAGCACCACCTGGTGATCCGGCAACTGCTCCTGCAGCACCCCGCCATCGGGCAAACGCGCTTGCAGGGCCGGGTCAAACAGCGTCACCGACTCGCCAATACGCGCCGAATGCACCCGCTCGCGCACCACCACCAATTGCGCCAGCAGCGCCGTACCGACCGCACCGCCAAGGTTGCGCAACATCGAGAACACCGCCGACGCCGACCCGGCCTGCGCCTTGGCCAGCCCATGGACCGCCAGCACCGACAACGCCACCATGATCAGCGGCTGCCCCATGCCACGCACCACGATCGAAGGCACGATCACATTGCTGGCGCTGTCTGCCGACAGGTGCGCCCCCATCCAGCAGCCCAACGCCATGATCGCAAACCCCGAGGCAACCAGCATCTTGGCACTGACCCACTTCATCAGGCGCGGCAGAAACGGCGCCATGATCAGTTGCACCAGGCCGTAGGCGATCAGGCTCACGCCGATTTCACTGGCGTTGTAGTGCTGCAACTGCGACAGGTAATTGGGCACCAGAAACACCAGGCCGTAGGTGCTGGCACCGAAGATAAACATCGCCACGCTGGCCACGCCAAAGTTGTAGTGCCCCAACAACCGCAGGTTGATAAAGCTGTGGGCGCCCCACAATTGGCGCGCCACAAAACCGATCAAGCCAATCACCGCCAGCAGTGTCATCCACACGATAAAGGTCGAGCCGAACCAGTCCTTGCGCCCGCCCTCCTCCAGCACGATCTGCAACGCCCCCAGGCCCAGCACCATGCAGCCTATACCCAGCCAGTCACCCTGGCGCAGCAGGCTCAGTTGCATCGGCTGGCGGTCGATGGACCAGGCCACCGCTGCCAGCAACGCGATCCCCGGGAACAGTTGCAGGTAGAAGATCCAGCGCCAGGAATACGCATCGGTCAGCCAACCGCCAATCGACGGCCCCGCCGCCTGGGCGACGCTGTTGGCGAGGCTGAACAAGGCCATGCCCAGTGGGATCTTGCTCGCCGGCAGCTCCGTGATGATCAGTTGGAACGACAAGGGAATCAGCACCGCCCCGGCCGCGCCCTGCACCACCCGAATGAAGATCATCACTTGCAGGTTCGGCGACAGCGAACACGCCACCGAAGCCACAAGGAAGATCCCCGAGCCCCACAGCATCACCCGGCGCAGGGAAAACACCTGCACCAGCCACGCCGTGAGGGGAATCATGATGATTTCGGCCACCAGGTAAGCGGTGGAAATCCACGAGCCTTCCTCAAAGGTCGCGCCCAGTGCGCCTTCGATTTCCGGCAGCGCGGCGCTGGTGACGTGCACGTTCATCCCGGCCATGAAGCAGCCGAACAACCCGCCGATCACCGCGACCCAGGCGCGAAACGGCACACGCCCTTCAACCTCCATGGACATGCTCCTGGCGGGCGGCCGGGCGGGTGTCGACCGTGGCGATCACCGACATGCCCGGCAGAATCCGCGACTCGCCGGGCTCCAGGCGGATCTTCACCGGGAACCGCTGGACGATCTTGGTGAAGTTGCCGGTGGCGTTGTCCGGCGGCAACAGCGCGAACACCGCACCGGAGCCGGGGGCGATGCTCTCCACTTGGCCGTGCCAGTGCGCGCCGGAAAAACTGTCCACCGAGATGTCCACCGATTGCCCGGGCGCCATGTGCTGCAACTGGGTTTCCTTGTAGTTGGCAATCACATACGCCTGCTCCACCGGCACCACCGCCAGCAGCGGCAGGCCGGGCATCACGTATTGCTGGCGACGGACCTTGCGCTGGCCCACCACCCCGTCGAAAGGCGCGCGAATCTCGGTGTCCTTCAGTGCATTGCGAGCCAGGGCCAGGTTGGCCTGGGCCTCACCGATGCGCGCCTGATGCTCGACAATTTGCGCCTGCGCCTGCTGCCGACGCGCCTGCAAAACCTGCAACTGCGCTTGCTGCCGGGCGACCTGGGCGTTCGCTTGCACCAGCGCTGCCTGGGCCTTGGCCTGGCTGGCGCTGACGGTTTCCAGGTGCTGGGCGCTGGCAACCTGCTGCGCGACCAATTCGCGGTAACGCTGATAATCGAGCCGCGCGCGCCGGGCTTCGGCCTCGCCACTGCTCAGCTGCGCCCGCGCCTGGGCGATGCGTTGCTGTTGCTCGCTCATTTGCGCGTCGAGGGTTTGCACCCTGGCCTGTTGAGCGGTGGCGGCTGCCTGCACCTGTTGCAGTTGTGCCTGGGCGCTGTTGAGGCGCTCGGTGAAGTCCCGGTCGTCGATACGCACCAATACATCCCCGGCCTTGACCGGCTGGTTGTCCTCCACCAGCACCTGGGCGACATACCCGGCGATGCGCGGGCTGATGGCGACCCAATCGGCGCGCACATAGGCGTCGTCGGTTTCCTCAAGAAAGCGCCCCCATTGCCACCAGTACCCGGCAAAGGCGGCGAGCCCCACCAGCGTAGCCAGAGAAGCAGTGGTCACCAGGGCACGACGATGACGTTGCATTACAGACAGGCGAATGGGTTCAACAGCCTGGTTCATGGTGTGGCTCCATTGACTACAGCGACAGATAAGGGGGCGGTTTGATCGTCACGCTGCCAGCCGCCACCGAGGGCCTGGAACAGGTCGATCTGGCGATTGATCAAACGCAGGTCGGACTCGGCCACGCGGGCTTCAAGGCCTACCAGGCTGCGTTCGCTGTCCAGCAGTTGCAGGGCATCGAGTGCGCCGGCGTGGTAGCCGCGGGAGGCCAGGTCGAAGGCGCGACGGTTGTTGTCCAGGGCTGCGGTCAACGCCTGGCGACGCTGCTGCTCGCCTTGATACAAGGCCATGGCTTGCTCGACCTGCTTCAGCGCGTTGAGCACCGTGCCGTCAAACTTCGCCAGGGCCTGGCGGGCTTCGGCCTGGCTCTGTTTGACCCGTGCCTGGGCGATCTGGCGGTTGGGAAAACGCCAGGACACCAGCGGGCCGACGGAATACACCGTCGCGTAGTGGTCCCCCAGCTTGCCCAGGCTGCTGGCAGACGAACCGAGCATCGCGCCGAAGGTAATGCGCGGATAAAGCTCGGCCCGGGACAGGCCCACTGTCGAGGTGGCAGCGCGCAGTTGCCCCTCGGCGCGGCGGATATCCGGCCGGCGTTGCACCAGCGCCCAGCCCTCGCCCACCGGCAACGGCGCTTGCAACTGCGGGCTTTGGGCACAACGGTGTGGCGTCACTTGTTCCGGCGGCAAACCGCTGAGCACCGCCAACTCATATAAGGCGCTGCTGCGCCGGGCCGTGAACATCGGCAAGGGCGCGCGGGTTTCTTCCAGCAGGCCTTGCAGACGTTTCAGGTCCAGGTCCGTCGCCGCGCCGGCCTTTTGCAGCTTTTGCGTGACCGCGACGCTTTGCTCCAGCACCTGCACCGAGTGCGCCTGCACCTGCGCTTGCAACCCATAGACACACGCCTGGGCATAGGCACGGGCGGTCTGCGCGGCCACCGTCACCCGCAACTCGTCCTCCAGCGCCCGGGCCACCTGGGCATCCGCCCGTGCTGCGGCGATGCGGTAGCGCACCTCGCCCCACAGGTCGAGGGTGTAGCTCAGGGAAAACTCAGGGGTGTGGCTCCATTCGGCACCGGCATGGCCGTGGGTGGCCTGGGCCAGGGTCTGGTCATCCCGGCTGCGACCGTAGGCCAGGCCATAGTCCAGGGAAGTGGACGGCAGGCGCTCGCCATCTGCCTGTTCCAGCCGCGCCAGCAAGGCGTCGACGTGGGCCGCAGCGGCCTCAAGGTCTTTGTTCTGGTGCAGGGCCCGTGCTACCAGGGCGTCCAGCTGCGGGTCGCGGTACAGCTGCCACCAACGGGCGGGCAACGGCTCGGCCGACTCGACCGAGAGCCGCGGCGGCACCTGCGCCGTGACGGTCGTCGGCTTGCCGGCCACGCCACTGCACCCGGCCAATACGCTCAACAGGGCGAAGGGTATCCAGGGATGAAAAGAAGGGCTGTGCATCACAAGGCTCGCTCAAGAAGGAGCCTTGCAGGTTAGGCAGGTGGCCTGTCCGATTCGCCCGCGTCAGGGCCATGTATCGTCGCTAAACGGACAACAACGTTACATGACGCAACACTACGCCCCTGGCCGGAAATGGCTCGGCGGATAGCCCAACGACCGACGAAACATCGCACTGAACGCACTCGGGCTCTGATACCCATGCTCCAGCGCCACCTCCAGAATAGACACGCCCTGAGCCAGCAGCTTCAAACTCAAGGCCAGCCGGGCACGCTTGCGCCATTCGCCGAAGCTCATGCCCAACTCCCGCTGGAACACCCGGCTCAGGGTACGGGCGCTCATGTTCAGGCTGTCGGCCCAGGATTCCAGGCTGCTGTCGTCAGAGGGGTTGCGGATGAAATGCGTGCACAGCCGGGCCAGCCGCGCCTCGCCGGGCACCGGCACGTGCATCGCCACCACCGGTGCGGCCAGCAATTCCATGCGGATCAACTCGACCATGGCCTGCAACCGCGGGCTGTTATGCCCGGCGATCAGGGTGGCGGCAACGATCAGTTCCCGCAGCAACGCCGACACCTCGATCACCTGGCAGGTACGCCCCAGCCCCGGCTCGGCCTCGGGCATCAGGAACAGCGTGCGCATGTGCACTTCGCCAGCCATGCGGATTTCGTGCGGGGTGCCGGCAGGCACCCACAGCGCATGCCCGGACGGCACCAGCCAACTGCCCTGGGCGGTGCTGACCACCATCACCCCGGACACCCCGTGGATCAGTTGTGCCTGGGCGTGGCAATGGGGATGCACCACGTCATCGTTGCGGTAGTTGTCGGCATAGGCTTCAAGCCATGGGCGGGGTTGGCTGTTCATCGGCTCAGGTCTCGCGTCAATCAGGCATTGATTCTAGCGAAAAGCCCCGTGGCGAAAACGATAGATATAGACAGCCATCGTCGCATTCCAGACAGCCGGTGAACTTGTGAGCCGCCCCGTCAGTCAGCTAATGGGGCACTCTGAAAAAGGTTGGGTGGGCGATGCGTATTTCGTTGGAGCAACAAGTGGCGCTGGTGACGGGCGCCAGTTCCGGGATCGGCGCGGGGGCAGCCAAGGCCCTGGCAGAGGCCGGTGCCGCCGTGGTGCTGAACTACAACGCCCAGGCCGCGCCGGCTGAAGCCTTGGCGGCGCAGATCAATGCCAACGGCGGCCGGGCGATTGCGATTGGCGCCGATGTGTCGAAAGAAGCCGATGTGGAGCGGCTGTTTGCGCAAACCCTTGAGGCGTTCGGGCACCTGGACATTCTGGTGGCCAACTCGGGCATGCAAAAAGATGCCGCCGCCGTCGACATGACCCTCGACGACTGGAACGCCGTGATCGGCGTCAACCTCACCGGCCAGTTCCTGTGCGCCCGTGCGGCCCTGCGAATCTTCAATCGCCAGGGCATCCGCGAAGGAGTGTCCCGGGCCGCCGGAAAAATCATCCACATGAGCTCGGTGCACCAGGTGATTCCCTGGGCCGGGCACGTGAATTACGCCGCGTCCAAGGGCGGCGTTGAAATGCTGATGCGCACCCTGGCCCAGGAAGTCAGCCAGCAGCGCATCCGCATCAACGGCGTCGCACCCGGCGCGATTCGCACCGCGATCAACCGTGCCGCCACCGAAGGCGCGGCCGAGGTGGAACTGCTCAAACTGATTCCCTATGGCCGCGTGGGTGACGTCGAAGACGTGGCCAATGCGGTGGTGTGGCTGGCCAGTGACGCCTCCGACTACGTGGTGGGCAGCACCCTGTTTATTGACGGCGGCATGAGCCTTTATCCGGAGTTTCGTGGCAATGGTTGATTTGAAAAACGAACCACAAAGTGCGATCGATGCCCACGGCATCATTGGCGACATGCGCAGTGCGGCGCTGGTCAACGACAAGGGCAGCATCGACTTTTTCTGCTGGCCGGAATTCGACAGCCCCTCGATCTTTTGCTCATTGCTCGACTCCCCCGCCGCCGGGATTTTCCAGCTCACGCCGGACCTGCCCGACGCCCGCCGCGAGCAGATCTACCTGCCGGACACCAACGTGCTGCAAACCCGCTGGTTGAGCAATGACGCGGTGGTGGAAGTCACCGACTTCCTGACCATCAGCGAAGAAGCCGACGACCTGCCCATCCTGATCCGTCGGGTGCGGGTGGTCAGCGGCAAGGCGACCATTCACCTGCGCTGCGCGGTTCGCCATGACTATGCCCGCGCGCCCACCCGCGCCACGCTGGATGACGCCGACGTGTGCTTTGAGGCAGCAGGCCAACCGGGCCTGCGCCTGACCGGCAGCCACGCCATGCAGCTGGAAGGCGATGCTGCTGTGGCGACCTTTGACCTGGGCCACGAAGAAGGCGCCGAATTTGTCCTCGGCGGCGTGGACGACGCCCGGGTCAAAAGCGACTGCACCGACCTGTGCCTGGAACGCACCCTGAAATTCTGGCGCGGCTGGATCGCCCAGTCCAACTACCGTGGGCGCTGGCGCGAGATGGTCAATCGCTCGGCCCTGGCCCTGAAGCTTCTGACCTCGCGCAAACACGGCGCCATCCTTGCCGCCGCCACCTTCGGCCTGCCGGAAACCCCCGGCGGCGAGCGCAATTGGGACTACCGCTACACCTGGATCCGCGACGCCTCGTTTACCGTCTACGCCTTTATGCGCCTGGGGTTTATCGAGGAAGCCAACGGCTACATGCGCTGGCTGAAAGGCCGCGTCGGTGACTGCAGTGATCAGCCGATGAAAATCAACATCCTGTATGGCATCGATGGCCGCCAGGAACTGCCGGAAACCGAGCTGAGCCACCTCAGCGGCCACGGCGGTGCGCAACCGGTGCGCATCGGCAACGAAGCCTACGACCAGGTGCAGCTGGATATCTATGGCGAGCTGATGGACGCGGTGTACCTGGTCAACAAATACGGCGAAGCCATTTCCCACGAGGGCTGGAAACATACCGTGGAAGTAGCCGATCAGGTCTGCGAAACCTGGAACCACAAAGACGTCGGTATCTGGGAAATGCGCGGCGAGCAACATCACTTCCTGCATTCGCGGCTGATGTGCTGGGTGGCCCTGGACCGGGCGATCCGCCTGGCGTCCAAGCGTTCGCTGCCGGCGCCGTTTGCGCGCTGGGACCAAACGCGGCAGGCGATCTACGCAGACATCTGGAGCAACTTCTGGAACGAAGAACGCGGGCATTTTGTGCAGCATATCGGCAGCACCGCGCTGGATGGCTCGATGCTCTTGATGCCGCTGGTGCGCTTTGTGGCGGCGACGGACCCGCGCTGGTTGTCGACACTGAAAGCAATCGAGAAAAGCCTGGTGCGCGACGGCATGGTGTACCGCTACCGCAACGACGACAGCCAGATTGACGGTTTGCAAGGCACCGAAGGCGCGTTTGCCGCGTGTTCGTTCTGGTACGTGGAATGCCTGGCGCGGGCCGGCCAAGTGGAAAAGGCCCACCTGGAGTTTGAGCAGTTGCTGCGCTATGCCAATCCGTTGGGGTTGTATGCCGAAGAGTTCGATAACCAGGCACGGCATTTGGGGAATACACCACAGGCGTTGAGCCATTTGGCGTTGATCAGCGCGGCGACATTCCTGGACCGGAAGTTGAGCGGGGTGAAGACGGTTTGGCAGCCGTGAGGCCTTACCCCCTCTGACCACAACAGATTAACCCTGTGGGAGCTGGCTTGCCTGCGATAGCGGTGTTTCAGTTATTGATGCATGAGCTGATCCAACGCTATCGCAGGCAAGCCAGCTCCCACGAGGACCGCACCAGACTTGGAGGCCAAGTATTCCCGATGCACAATGCGTAGCCCTTCGATCCATGCCAGGACTCCAATGCGCCAGGTTCTACTGATCATCGATGTACAACCCTCCTTCGCTCCGCCCGACTGGCTGGTGGACGGCATCAACGCCCTGCTGGGCCGCATGCCGTCAGTGGCCACCGTCGAGCGCCACGACGAAAGCATCACCCCGTTCGCCCGCCAACTCGGCTGGCAGCCAGCGCCCGACGACAACAGCCTGATTGCCGCCGACCATGTCTTCATCAAACACGGCTACGCCCCCACGCCTGAAACCATCAGCCACCTGAAAAGCCTCGCGTCGGAGCGGGTACTGGTGTGCGGCATCCAGACCGACACCTGCGTACTGGCGGCCGGGTTTGCGTTGTTTGATGCGGGCTTGCAGCCCACCCTGATCAGCGACTTGACCGTGGGCTCATCGCTGGATCGCTCGGGGAAACTGGGGGCGGACTTGTGGCGGCATCACTTCAAGCACATCGTCACCCGCGCAGAAATTTGACCCGCCCCCCACTGTGGCGAGGGAGCTTGCTCCCGCTGGGGCGCGAAGCGGCCCCAAAAAGCTCACCGCAACCAGCCAGAAAGCACACAGCTAACAAAGCGGTCTGCTGCGCAGCCCAACGGGAGCAAGCTCCCTCGCCACAGGTATTTGGCAAAAATCACTAGATATGTGTATATCAGCTCCACTGTTTACCGCACCGCCAAATATTCAAGGAAGGAATATGACCCAGCGCATACGACAAAGCATCAACGTGCCCCCTCGGCCCATCCTGAGTTGGAGCGAGACGTGGGAAAGCAGCGACAAAGGCTTAATCCAATGCTGGGAGGTGGGGCGAGCGTTGGCGACAAAACGCCCAGACCTTTCGCAAGCATGCCTGGCTGGCGAGCTGCCTTCACTTGGGTGGAAAGGAGGCGTCAGCCGAAGCCTGAAAAAGCTGGAAAAGTTCGGCTCACTCAACTATCTGGCACAGTGGCAAGGTCTTCGTGGTGAAAGTCTTGACATCGACCCAACGGTAGAAACAGTGATGACCTGTTCACGCACCCACATGATCGTGACCTTCACGCCAGACAAGACCAAGTATTTTAATCAGGCCACCGAAACCGAAGAGTAAGGAGCAAGGACGCATGACTGATCTTCATCAGGAATTCGAACGCAGTCACTTCTTCCACAAGGCGCGAATGGATCGACGCTCTGCCGACGCATTACTTGGCGTCACCGCCGGATTGGTCGCCGACGGGAACATCAATCAGTTGGAAGCTGAGTTTCTTAAGAACTGGATAGAAACCCACCTGCTCCAACTGGAGGACCCGGTGGTAAACATTCTTTATCAGCGTCTTGCCAGCATGCTGAGTGACGGCGTTCTGGACGCGGAAGAGTCCACAGAGTTGTTAGAAATGCTGCATCAGTTTTCCGGCGTCTCGGTGGGATCACCTCAACGCCCCTCCTCTGTCACCAGCCTTCCACTGAACAATCCGGCGCCGACACTAGAGTGGCAGGACCGGACGTTTTTGTTTACCGGTGTCATGGCGTATGGGCCGCGCAAGGAATGTGAGTCGCTGGTGGTCGAGCGCGGCGGCCTTATCGGCAACTCGGTCAGCAAGAAGGTTCATTTCCTCGTGGTCGGAAGTGTTGGTAATGAACAGTGGCTGCATAGCTCATATGGCACGAAGATCAAAAAAGCCGTCGAGCTGAGAAATAGCGGCATTCCGATCGCAATCATCAGTGAAACCCATTGGCAGCAGGTACTGTTCGGTTGACTCCTATCATCTCCATCCTGATTCACGTCCCCGACTGGCACACCGCTACCGATTGGTATGCCAAGGCCTTTCCTGGAGCTATCCGAATCTACCACGCGCCCGATGACTTCGGTCATCTGGACGTAGACGGCGTGGCTATTGAAATCGTGAATGCCGACAACAAGGTCGCGAGCGGCGCGGCTGGGTCGGTGGTGTATTGGCGGGTGGCGGACTTGACTCAAGAGGTGCAGCACCTGGTTGCATTGGGCGCCACGTTGTATCGAGGGCCAATGGAAATCGAAGGCGGCGAGTGGATGTGCCAGGTGCGCGACCCATGGGGCAATTGCATCGGCTTGCGCCAAGCCGGTCTAGACAAGTAAAGCAATTGCAGCCTTTCGGATGACGTTCGGTAACCCGTTTGGTCTACAGTTCCACCACGTTCTCTCCACCCTCGGAGCCTCCATGCCCGCCCTCGCCCCATTGCTGCACGTGCGCACGCCCATGCTCGATATCGCCTACGAAGCCCATGGCCCGGAAGGCGGCGAGGTGGTGATTCTGCTGCACGGTTTTCCCTACGACCCGCGCGGCTATGACGAGATCGCTCCGGTGGTCGCCGAGCGTGGCTACCGGGTGCTGGTGCCGTACTTGCGCGGGTATGGCCCGACGCGTTTTATCAATGCCGGGGTGATGCGCTCCGGCCAGCAAGCGGCGCTGGCCAAAGACTTGCTGGATTTCATGGACGCCCTGTCCATCGAGACCGCCACGCTGGTGGGCTATGACTGGGGTGGACGCGCCGCGTGTATCGTCGCCGCGCTATGGCCTGAGCGGGTGCGTGGCCTGGTGACGGGCGATGGCTACAACATTCAGGATATTGCCGCGTCGACCCGGCCTCGGGCGCCGGAAAAAGAGCATCGGCTGTGGTACCAGTTTTACCTTCACACCCAACGCGGCGTCGACGGTTTGACCGCCAACCGGCGTGAGTTCTGCCAGTTGCTGTGGGCGCTCTGGTCGCCGTCCTGGGCCGAGGGGCCGAGCCTGTACGGCAACACCGCGCCTTCGTTCGATAACCCGGATTTTGTCGAGGTGGTGGTGCACTCCTACCGTCACCGCTTCATGTACGCACCGGGTGACCCAGCGCTGGAAAGCATCGAACAGGCGCTGGTGCAGCCGCCGCCGATTTCGGTGCCGAGCATCTCGCTGTGCGGCGCCGATGACGGCGTGGGCCCGGCCCCGGTGGAAGATGAAGACCTGGGGCTGTTCAGCGGGTTTTATCGCCGCGAGGTGCTGGCCGGTGTGGGCCACAACATTCCCCAGGAGGCGCCACAAGCCACCCTTGGGGCGATCTTCGAATTGCTGGCGCTCAGTCCCCGGCCGGAATCCTGAAGCTGAACACACTGCCCTGCCCCGCCACGCTTTCCACCCACAGGCTGCCGCCGTGGGCTTCGATAATGCCGTGGGAAATGTACAGCCCCAAGCCGCTGCCGGTGGGGTTGCCTTCGCGGGAGGTCCAGTAACGATCGAAGATATACGGCAGTTGCGCCGGGGCAATACCCACGCCGTTGTCGCACACGCGAAATAACACCTCGTCCCCCGCCGGCTCGGCAATCACCTCGATCACCCCGCCCACCGGGGTGAACTTCAAGGCGTTACCCAGCAAGTTGGAAAACACCTGGAACAAACGCTCAGGGTCAGCCTGCACACACAACGCCGCAGCAGAACGCCACGTGAGGTCAACGCCCTTGGCGGCTCCCAGCGGCTGCCACATCGAGCAGATTTGCTCCAGGGTCGCCGCCACATCGAGCGGTTGCAGGGAAACGCTGTAGCGCCCGGCCTCGATGCGCGAGATATCGAGCAAGTCTTCCAGCAAGGTGTTCATGCGTGAAGTGGCGTTCTGCATGGTTTCAATCGCGGTGGAAAGGCGCCGGTTCGCCTTGTTGTCGTCGGCAGGCAGCATGCTGCGCATCATGCCGCATTGCATCAGCAGGATGGTCAGCGGGCTGCGCAGGTCGTGGGAGACCACCGCCACCAGTTCATCACGCGCCCGTACGGCTTCGTGCTCGCGCTGGACCTGCCGCGCAAGGTCGTGCTCCAGGGCATTGCGCCGCAGGTTTTCCACCGCCTGCAATTGCGCGAGTGTCCAATACAGCGCCTTGCCGTCGACCTGCTGCTTCCACAGTTCAAACGACAGGCGCGGGCTCAGGGACGTGGCGCCGGGCTCCTGATGTTTGACGGGCTGGCCGCTCCACTCCACCGTGGACTGAACCTGCGGACGAAACCACATCACCGCGTTGTCCACCGGCTTGGGCAGGCAGAACGCCAACAGGCCACTGGCATGAGCCTGATAGGCCGCCGCCGGGGGAAAGTCCACGGACAACTGATGGCTGTGGACCACGCCTTTGCCCTGCTCGCGCACCCACCGGTACAACCCGTGGATTTCTGCGCGTGTGGGGCAAACACCGAACACGTGCAGGCGCCCTTCCACCAGAATTGCCAGGCCACCGGCATCGGTCAGGTTCAGCAGTGTTTGCGCATAGGGCAACAGGCTTTCCATCACGTCGCACTGGTCGGCCGACATGGCCGCCACCAACTCTTCGACCATGGCGGCCTTGTCGAGCTGGTGGCGGCGCTCCTGCCGCTCCTGAAGCAAGGTGATCTGCATCGACAACAACTGGCCGATGCTGGTGCACGCGGTGCGCAGTTCATGGGGCACGCGCAACGGCTCGCGATGGCCACAGGTGATCAGGCCCCAGAGCTGGTCGTCCTTGAGCAGCGAAATGCTCATGGAGGAACGCACGCCCATGTTCTTCAAATAGTGGCAGTGCACCGGGGACACGCTGCGCAACACGGCGAAGCTGAGGTCCAGGGGCGCGCCGGTATCGGGGCGCAGGGCCGGCAGGATAGGCACCGGTTGATATTGGGCATCGGGAATCACCCGGACCCAGTTCAGCCGGTACAGCTCGCGGGCCTGGGGCGGGATGTCCGAGGCGGGAAAACACAACCCCAGGTACGGCTGCATGCCGTCGCTGAGGGCTTCGCCGATGACCTTGCCGTGACCTTCCTGCTCGAAACGGTACAAGGTGACCCGGTCGTAACCGGTCAGGGCGCGAATCTCGGTGACGCTGGTCTGGTACAACCCGTCAAGCGTCTTGGCCGACTGCAAGCGGCGCAGGGTGCGGCCGAGCTGGCCGACGGCGCTGTGCTGAACCGTCATGGCGTGCTCGAGTTCGAGCACCAGCAGGCCCTGATGACGATGCAGCAGGATGTCGTAGGCGTAGCCCTCCAGCGTCAGTTGATGCAACTCGTCTTCGTCGGCGTCCAGGTCTGCCAAGGCCTGAATGACCTTTGCCGCGGCCTTGCTGCCCAGCACACTGGCCAAGGCCTGGCCCGACACGCGCTCTGCGTCCAGGCCCAAGGCGACGCTCAGGTTGCTACTGGCCTGCAGCACCTCAAGTGCCGGCTCGCTCAACGTCAACAGCAGCCCGTGGGGCTGGATCGAGCCGGGAATGTGGATGGGTTCACTGGCGCAATCGTCCAGCGGCGTATCGACCGTGGTCATCGCAGCACCCCGCAGCGTTCCAGCCACTGCTCGAAACACACAAAGGTCGACTCGGCGACGTTCACCGCCGCCACGCGTTCGGCCGCAGCCTGCAGTGGGGAAAGGCACTCAAGGAAGCGTTGCCACAGCGCACTGGTCTCAGCACCGTACACATTCATGAACGCGCCGCCGTTGACCGAGCCGACACCAATTTTGATCTCGATCAGGTTGCGCAACACCTGGCCACCGAGGGTGGCGCCTTCCAGCACATACAGGGCGCCGAGGGCCTGGGCCACGTTCGTGATGGCCGGCAACTCGGAGCAAAGAGGCAAGGCGTCGATTTGCGGGGCACTCAGGCCCAGCGCCAGCAAATCTGCCTGCAAATACGGGGTTTTGCTACGCCGTCCCCATTCCAGCCCAGGGATGATTTCGCCCCAGGGTGCCAGCGCTCGCTCCAGCGGTTGGTAGAAGCCGTAGTAGGCGCTCATCAGCTCGCGGTAGAGCGCCAGGTCCATGCGGGAAAAAGGCAGCCGGGTATCGAGGCGTCGATGCAGGGCAGCGGTCGCCGCGCGCAATTCAACAAGGACAGGAGGTGGTGAATTCATAAGCAGTGCGTACGCCGGAAGGGTCGAAACCGCGACGTAGAGGCCTGGGATCAAGTCACTGCGCAATGGACTGTGGGTAACATAGCACCTTGATACAAAAACATTCCTATTCGTTCATTTTCGATCAGTTCTAACAAGGCGAGGAAAACCGCTCGCGGTAGGCCTGGGGCGTGATCGACACCGCCCGCAGGAAGCTGCGGCGCATGGTTTCTTCGCAACCAAAACCACAGTGCACGGCAATGCGCTTGATCGACGCGCTGCTGTCCGCCAGTTGCCGACGGGCGGTCTCCACGCGTATCAGCTCGACGGCCCGCGCGGGCGTCTGGCCGGTTTCGGCGCGGTAGTGGCGCACAAAACTGCGCTCGCTCATGCCCGCCTGGGCGGCCAACGTGGCGATGTTCAAATCCAGGGTCAGGTGTTCGGCGATCCAGGCGTGCAGCTCAGCAAAACGGCTACCGCCCTTTTGCAGGGACAACGTCACGCTGAATTGCGATTGCCCGCCGGGCCGCTTGAGAAACACCACCAGGTGCCGCGCCACGTCCAGGGCCACGGCGCGGCCCAGGTCCTCTTCCACCAGCGCCAGGCACAGGTCGATGCCGGCAGTCACACCCGCCGACGTCCAAAGGTTGCCCTGCTGGATGAAAATCGGATTGGCCTCCACCGTCAGGTGCGGGTATTTGCGCGCCAGTTCTTCGCAACGGGTCCAGTGGGTCACCACGCGGCAGCCGTCCAGCAGACCGCTGGCCGCCAGCAGAAACGCGCCGGTGCACACCGAGGTCATGCGCCGCGACTGTGCGGCTTTTTGCCGAACCCAGTCCACCAGGGCCGGGTCTTCGGCGGCACCGTACACGCCCCAACCGCCGGCGATCACCAGCGTGTCGCAGGGCGCGTCGGCGGCCGGCAACGGCTCGGCCACCAGCGCCAGGCCCGCCGAGGTCATCACCGGCTCCGATTGTGCAGCGATCACGCTCACCGCATAGGGCACCGGCAATCCCCGCTGGCGCGCCAGGTCATTGGCCGAAGCAAACACCTGCAAGGGCCCGGTGACGTCGAGCACTTGAACATTGGGAAACGCGAGCACGTTGATGATTCTGGGCATGATTGGCGTAATTCGTGGGCTCAATGGCGTATGCGCCAAAGCCTAGGTGACTAGAGTGAAGCCGTCCATCCCTTTATCAGGCGTATTCCCCATGACTCTACAGATCGGCTTTTTGTTGTTCCCCGGCATCCAGCAACTGGACCTCACCGGGCCCTACGACGTATTGGGATCGCTGCCGGATGTGAAGCTGCATCTGGTCTGGAAGGACCTGGCGCCGGTCACCTCCAGCACCGGCCTGGTGTTCAGCCCGAGCACCACCTTTGAGCAATGCCCAACGCTGGATGTGATCTGCGTACCCGGCGGCTCGGGTGTCGGCGTGTTGATGGAAGATGAGCAAACCCTGGCGTTTCTCAAGGCCCAATCGCACACCGCGCGTTACGTGACGTCGGTGTGCACCGGTTCCCTGGTGCTGGGTGCGGCGGGCTTGCTGCGTGGGCGCCGGGCGACCACCCACTGGGCCTACCACGACCTGCTGGCGCCGCTCGGCGCGATCCCGGTGCAGGAGCGTGTGGTGCGTGACGGCAACCTGTTGACCGGTGGCGGGATTACCGCCGGGATCGACTTTGCCCTGACCCTGGCGGCCGAGCTGTACAGCGAAGCGGCGGCGCAACTGGTGCAGTTGCAGATTGAATACGCCCCGGCCCCGCCGTTCAATGCAGGCCGGCCGGAAAGCGCACCGCCCCACGTGCTGGAAGAAGCCCGCAAACGCACCGCCGAGTCGCGCAAGACCCGGGGTGAAATCGTGGCACGGGCGGCGGCGCGGTTGGGTTAAGCGCTCGCCGCACGTAGTGATAACCGCCGTACGCACGGCGGTTTGTCACGTTGGGCGAGACATCAGCGCCAACCGCACAGCCAGCACCATCAGCACGGTCGCCAAACCCCACTTCTGTAAGCCTGCACTCTTGGATTGGCCGGCAAAAAACCGGCTGAGCGCCCCGCCAAAGCCCCCCAGCACGGCATGAAACACACCGCTGATCAACGTCAGGATGATCCCCAGTTGCACCAGTTGCAGCGCGATGGGCCCCGCCTCGGGGTTGACGAATTGCGGCAGGAACACCATGAAAAACAGCAGCGCCTTGGGGTTGAGCAAACTGTTGAGCATCGCCCGTGCAAACACCCGGCCCAAGGGCACGCGGGTGACGTGGGCGGGGTCCAGGGCGGGTGTTTTTTGCAGGGTTTTGAACACCAGCCAGAGCAGGTACACAACCCCGGCGTAGCGAATCAGGTCGAAGGCCGGCGGCCAACTGGCGACCAGCGCGGTCACGCCGGTTGCGGTCAGTGTCGTGAGCAGCAGATCCGCCACGCTGATGCCCAACCCCGACGCCACTCCGCCCCGCCAGCCGTAGGTCACGCCGTGGCTGATAACGAAGGCCATGTTGGGCCCCGGGGACAGCAATAGCAGCAGTACGGCGCCAGAGAACACCGCCAGGGTTGCGAAGTCGATCATGCTCAAGCCATCCGCCGGGAAAGTTCGTAGAGTAGTCAGCCCGCCTGAGCCACACAAAAAATTGTTCTGGATACGCTTTGCACAGGCCCGGAGGCCTCGCAAGGCGGGGGAAAATTCGCGAGTTTTTTCGGACATGAATAAAGGGCCAGCAGGGTAAATCCCTTTAATTTGCGGGACGTTTCCGAGACAATCTTTCGGCCTTGTGCCTGCCGGAACCGGTGGCTAGTCTTCGCCGCTTCACTGCTCATCAGTGAACGGGTTTAGTCGCCCGGTTCTGAAAAGGCGCATGGTTTCATCATGAGGTTTTATGGTGGCTGTGCGCAGGGCACCTTCGGGTGCGCCGGGTTTTCCTTTTCAGCCGGTCGACTAACCTGCGTACAGCCGCCACCCTACGTTTAGTCGCGAAGGGCGCCGGCTCCTTACCCGAAAAGGAGTTACACCATGAATAAACCCGTCCCCGACCCACCCCTCGACCAGCTTAAAAACCGCGCCGCCTTCAATCGCGCACTTGAACACTACCTGCCGTCCCAGGGTTTCCACACCGTGAACGAAGACCTGAGCTTCGAAGACTCCCTGCTCTACACCGCCAGCCTGCTCAGCAGCGCCTCCGCCACCGCGCTCGACTGCGGCGAACTGCTGCAAAGCCCCGAGCGGGCGAGGTTGTTGGCGGTGTGGCATTTGCTGGAAATTGCCAAGACCACGGTCGACCGGTCGATTGAATGTTTGCACGTGCGCAGGCCGTAAAAACACACAACGTGACTGTCAGTTTCAAAGGCAACTCCCAAGCCTAGTAGCGCCCCGAGGTGGTGAAGGACCCTCGTCTTCACCACTCGTCGGTTGTCCCCCAAAACCCCCGCATCCTGCCCCCGTCAAAAAAAGGTTTTCCTCAGCCGCAGGAAAATTCTCAATTTTGTTCCTACACTCCAAAACGCCAGCATTTTGTTCTCAATAAACCCGAGAACCCGACCAGGAAAGTCAACAATTTGTCACGGGCAATAATACCTGGAGCGTCTAGCACAGTGCTCTTATAAAAAAGTCAAAACCTTGACGAATCGAAGAAAGGGAACCATCATTTAGCCATTACCCCGCAAATTCCCTGCAAATAGATAGGTAATTGCGTTTTACCCAGCGAAGCAGCTGTTCGTCTGGCGCCACTTATAAAGCAAGCCCTGCCTTTATGGATGAGCAGCCGAACAAGGAAGCCCTGGTGTGCAATGAGGGATGTTTTTATGCGCGAGAAGTCGTCAGTCGACAGCCTGTTTTTGACCCGGGCCGGTTTCATTGAGTTTTTTGTTGTTTTCGTAAAGTTGATGCACGGCCTCACCGCCGTTTTACCAGCACTGATCCTGCTGTTTTATCCAGACCCGATGGCCACCGAGCTGCGCGCCCACTTTCTAGGCTTGCTGCTGTTTTTCGCGATCCTGACGATTATTCTGTTCCAGGCCATGGGGGTGTACTCCGAGGAACTGTTCAGCAACCGCCTGCGGTTTCGCACCATGCTGGTGGCCTGGTCTTCCGCGTTTTGCATCCTGCTGTTCATGTACCAGATCCTGCAGATGTTCCCGCAGTTGAGCCCACGCAACCTGGCGTTCTGGTTTGTCACCAGCCTGGGGCTGTTCGGGCTGGAGCGGATGGTGATGCTGCGCCTGTTCCGCAACCTGATGATGAACGGCAAATACCTGCAACGTACGGTGATCCTCGGTTTCACCGACACCGCCGTGCACGTCGCCGACCACTTGCAGCGCAATGGCGATATCCGCTCCGGCCTGATCGGTTTTATCGACGACCGCACCGAACGCATTCCCAAGGAACTGAGCAACCTGCCGCTGCTGGGCAATACCCGCGACCTGGAAAAACTGATCCGCTCCGAGCAGGTCAACCAGGTGATGATCACCCTGCCCTGGGCCGCCGAACAGCGGATCAACGGGCTGGTGAAGCGCCTGCGCCAGATGTCGGTCAACGTGATGCTGGTGCCCGACATGGCAGCCCTGCGCTACGGCCATAGCCGCATCACCGATGTGGGCGGCATCCTGATGTTCAACACGTCCCATGTGCCGCTGCGGGGCTGGTCGCCGTTTATCAAGCGCTGCGAAGACCTGATCCTGGCGGCCCTCGGCCTGGTGGCGCTGTCGCCGATCATGCTGATCACCGCGATCGCCATCAAGCTCGATTCCAAGGGCCCGGTGCTGTTTCGCCAGAACCGGTTTGGCTACAACGACAACGTGATCCGGGTGTTCAAGTTCCGCTCTATGTACGCCGAGATGAGTGACTTCAACGCCGACCGCCAGACCACCCGTGGCGACCCGCGCATCACCCGCGTGGGCCGCTTTATTCGCAAGACCAGCATCGATGAGTTGCCGCAGCTGTTCAACGTGCTGCTGGGCAACATGTCGATGGTCGGCCCGCGCCCCCACGCCACCGCGACCAAGGCCGCCGGGGTTCCCTACGAAGTGGCCGTCAGCGAGTACAGCTCGCGGCACCGGGTAAAACCGGGCATCACTGGCTGGGCGCAAATCAACGGCTATCGTGGTGAGACCGACACCCTGTTCAAGATTCAGAAACGCGTTGAGTACGACTTGGAGTACATCTCGAAGTGGTCGGTGTGGTTCGACTTGTACATCGTTTTCATGACGGTTCCGGCCGTCCTTTCGACCAAGGAAGTCTATTGATGAATACCCTCAACGGATTAATTCCCTGCATCATTTCCGGTGGTTCGGGCACCCGCCTGTGGCCGGTGTCGCGGCAGAACATGCCCAAGCCCTTCATGCGCATGCGTGACGACCAGAGCCTGTTGCAGAAGACCTTCCTGCGGGCCAGTCACTTGCCGGGCGTGGAAAGCGTGCTGACGGTGACCAACCGCGACCTGCTGTTCCGCACCCTCGATGATTACCGCGTGGTCAACAAGACCCACCTGGCCCTTGACCTGCTGCTGGAGCCGTTCGGGCGCAACACCGCCGCCGCGATCGCCGTGGCCGCCCTGCATGTGCAGGAAAATTTTGGCGGCGAAGCGCAGTTGCTGGTGATGCCAGCCGACCATTTGATTCTGGATGAAAGCGCCTTCGCCGACGCCGTCACCCAAGCCCGCGAGCTGGCGGAAGCCGGCTATCTGGTGACCTTCGGCATCCAGCCCGACCACCCGGAAACCGGCTTCGGCTACATCGAGCAAGGCGACGCACTGGGCCAGGGATTCCGGGTCAAGCGCTTCGTCGAGAAGCCTGACCTCGCCACTGCCCAGGGTTATCTGGACGGCGGCAAACACCTGTGGAATGCCGGGATGTTCTGCTTCAAGGCAAACGTCCTGCTGGAGGAACTGGCACTGCACGCGCCTGCGGTACTGGACGCTGCAAAAGCCGCCCTCGACCACAGCCACAGCCTGAATAACAACAATTGCCGCCAGCGTGAATTGAACGCTGAAGGTTTCGGCACCGCGCCCGATATCTCGATCGACGTGGCGCTGATGGAAAAATCCGCACAAGTGGCCGTGGTGCCCTGCGACATCGGCTGGAGTGATATCGGTTCCTGGGAGGCCCTGCGCCAGCTCACGCCGAGCGACGCCAATGGCAACCAGGTCAATGGCGAAGCGATCCTGCATGACGTGCACAACTGCTACATCGACTCGCCCAAACGCGTATTGGGCGCGGTGGGCGTGAGCAACCTGATCGTCGTCGACACCCCGGACGCGATCCTGATTGCCGACGCCCGGCGCAGCCAGGACGTGCGCTACATCGTCGCCGAGCTCAAGCGCCAGGACCATCCGGCGTTCAGCCTGCACCGCACCGTCACCCGGCCGTGGGGCACCTATACCGTGCTGGAAGAAAGCAGCCGCTTCAAGATCAAGCGCATCGTGGTCAAGCCACGGGCCTCGCTGTCGTTGCAGATGCACCATCACCGCAGCGAGCACTGGGTAGTGGTCAGCGGCGCGGCAATGATTACCAACGGTGACCGCGAGTTCCTGATCAACGCCAACGAGTCCACCTACATTCCGGCCGGGCACAAACACCGCCTGACCAACCCCGGCATCATCGACCTGGTGATGATCGAAGTGCAGAGCGGCGAGTACCTGGGCGAAGACGACATCGTACGGTTTGACGACATCTACGGCCGGGCTCCGGCCGAAGTGAAGAAGTGATGCGTACCGCCCTGATCATCCCGACCCGCAACGCGTCCAGCCACCTCGACCGGCTGCTGCCGGCGCTGCGCATGCAAACCCTGCAACCGGACGAAACCCTGGTGGTCGACAGTGCCTCCAGCGATGACACCGTGGCGCGTTTTCGCGAGTTCGGCGTACGGGTCGAAGTGATCGACGCCAAGGATTTCAACCACGGCGGCACGCGCCGCTGGGCCAGCGAGCAAGTCGACGGCGACGCGCTGATCGTCATGACCCAGGACGCAATTCCCGCCGAACCCGAGACCTTCGCCAACCTGGTGGGCGAGCTGGAACTGGACCCGCTCAATGGCGTTGCGTATGGCCGCCAACTGCCGCACCCGGATGCCGGCGTGCTGGGCGCCCAGTCGCGCCACTTCAATTACCCGCCGCAAAGCCGAAGCAAAAGCCTGGCGGATGCGCCGGAGCTCGGGATCAAGACCTGCTTCAGCTCGGACTCTTTTTCGGTGTACCGGCGCAGCGCCCTGCAAGCCGTCGGTGGCTTTCCCGCGGACGTGATCGGCAGCGAGGACGCCTACGTCGCCGCCCGCATGCTGCTGGAAGGCTACAAGGTGCGCTATGCCGCCACCGCCCTGGTCTATCACTCCCACGATTACCGTCTCATGGATGAGTTTCACCGCTACTTCGACATTGGCGTGTTCTACGGCCGCGAGCCGTGGATTCGCCAGGCTTTTGGCGATGCCGGCGGTGAAGGTAAACGCTATGTACTGGCCGAGCTTCGAGCATTACGCGAAGCCGGTGCATTGCACCGCGTACCCGAAGTACTGGTGCGCAGCGCGTTCAAATTGCTCGGCTACCGGCTGGGCCATCTGGAGCGCCAGCTCCCCCTCGCCCTTAAGCGGCGCATCAGCATGTTCCCCGGTTATTGGAGGTGAGCATCATGACCTACAGGAAGACCCCTTTGATGAAACGAACCTTGCTCGTCCTGGCCATGATGGCATTGGCCGCCTGCAATACCCCGGCGCGGATCGTCGCGCCCGACGGGAAAACCGTGGATGAGGGCAAGCAAGCCCTCGACCGCATGGCGCAGTTGCCACCCGCCGTGGAGCGGATCCGCATCGGCGACCAGCTGCGGATTGTGCGCGATGCCGGGGAAATGCCGACCCTGTCGGCGTTCAACGTCAGCACGATTTATGAGCTGACGCTGTACACCGTGCAGAACGACGGCAAGATCAACTACCCCTTCCTGGGGCCGATCCAGGTGGCGCGACGCACGCCGGCGGAAGTCGCCGCCGAGCTGAGCCAGAAGCTCGCACCGGTGTATCGCGAACCCCGGGTGACGGTGAACATCAACCAGGCACCGGGTAACACGGTGATCGTCGGTGGCGCGGTGTTCAACCCGTCGGCAATCTCCATCGCCACGGCGCCGACCATGGAACAGGCCATTCTCGGTGCCGGCGGCGTGAGCCCGGTGGGCAACGCGAGCATGGTGGCCCTGTTGCGTGAGGACGGCCAAGGCGTCTACCACGCCTACTTCCTCGATTTCAGCCAGTACCTGAAGAACGGCGCACTGGGCCGCAAGCCCGTGGCGCTGCAACGCGGTGACGTGGTGTTTGTACCCAAGTCCAACGTCGGCGAACGGATCCAGGGCGTGGACACTTACCTGAACCAGCTGATTCCCTTCACCAAATCCATTGGTGTGGGCTACAGCTACACCACGAACCACTAAAGGAGCGACATCCCATGATCGAGATCCGTTCTTTTCGTGATCTTCTGCGTCTGTTCTTCATCTTCAAGCACGAGTTCAAACTGGCGGCGATTGCCGCGCTGGTGATCATTTTGCTGGGGGCGTTTTTGCTGCCGGCCAAGTATGAATCCACCGCGCGACTGCTGGTCAAACCGGGCCGTGACTCGACGATGCCGATCGAGGTCGACAACCGTCAGCCAATCGTCATGCCGAGCACCCAGCGCGACCCGATTGTCGACGAAGAACGCCTGCTGACCGGGCGTCCTATCGTGCGGGCAGTGGCCGAGCATTACCTGGACGTGATGGACAAGATGCAGCCGCCGGAAGGCGTGTGGAAGCGCACCAAGTGGTACGTCAAAAAAGGCATCAGTGCCGTGTTTGACGGTGTGCGAGTGGTGCTGGAAACCGTCGGTATCGTCGAAGAAACCACCCCGGTGGAACGCCTGGCGAAAAGCCTGGAGAAAAACTTCGAAGTGACCCACGCCGTCGGCTCTACGGTGATGGACATCAGCTTCCGCTGGGATGACCCGCAAATCGCCCAGGCGGTGGTCAAGGATTGGGTCGAAACCTACATCGACGAACGCACCCAGGCGTTGGGCCGCAAGAGCCTGTACGCGTTCTATGAAGGCCAGGTGTCTTCCAGCGCTGCCCAGATCAAGAGCTACAAGGACCAGATCCTTACGCACTTGAACGAGATCGGCGCGTCGAGCATCACTGATCGCCTGGAAGACTTGTCCGAGCGGATCAACGTGCTGCGTGGCGAAGTGTTCAACTCCACTCGCCTGATCGCCTCCTCCGACGTGGCGTTGCAGAGCACCCGTGACCAACTCAAGGGCCAGCCCAAAGAGGTGACCACGGTTCGCCAGATCGCGTTGAACCCGCAGCAACAAGACTTGCGTCGCCTGCTGAACCAGAAGCTTCTGGAAAAAGCCGACATGATGCGTACCTACACGGATAACGCGCCGCCGGTCAAAGCCCTGGACGCCTCGATCCGTGCCATGCAGGCCCAGGTGGCCGGTGAAAGCGACACGGTGCAAAGCTCCGAGAACCGCGCGCCGAACACCCTGGAAATCCACCTGCAACGGGTACTGCTGGATGAGACCAGCCGCAACCAGTCCCTGCGTACACAGTTGGTGCAACAGCAAAAACAACTGACGGAACTGGAAGCCCAACGCAAGGAGGCCCTGGCCATTGAGCCGGAACTGGCGCGCCTGGCCCGTGAGCTGAACGGCACCGAGAAAAACTACGCGCTGTATGTGGACAGCCTGGAAAAATCGCGGATCGACCGTGAACTGGACAAGAGCCAAATCAGTAACATCGCGGTGATCGAAGAAGCCACCCTGAACCCTGGGCGCGTCTTCCCGAAAACCCTGCTGATGCTGTTGCTGGCGATCCCGTTCTCGATCGTGGTGGGGCTGCTGGTGATCTACCTGTGCTACCTGCTGGATCAACGGATCCACGACGGCGGCCTGGTGGAAGGCAAGTTCGGCCTGCCGCTGTGGACCACGCTGCCGGAGCTGGACACCAGCACCGCGCAAAGCACCAACGCCTTCAACGCGAGCATCTATCGCCTGTACGGCTTGCTGCCGCTGGAGCGTATTGCCGAACAGGGCCTGACCCTGGGGCTGACGTCCGCGCGACACGGTGAAGGCGTGAGCTTTATCGTCGAGCAGTTGCGCCAGTTGCTGGAAGAGAACGGCGTGCGGGTGCGGGTCGGTGGGATTGAGCCGGCGATTCCGGGCCAGGTGGTGTTGCTGGATGCCTCGGCGTTGCTGGACAACCGCGATGCGTTCATCAACCTGCGCCGTGCCGACCTGATTGCACTGGTGGTGGAAGCGCAAAAAAGCACGGTGCCGGTGGTGGAACACGCCCTGTCGATCCTCACCACGGCGTTCGGCAAGGTCGATGGCATCATCATCAACCGCCGCAAGTTCGAGGTGCCGGTCAAGGTGCTGAAAACCATCGCCAAGTACCGGGGTTCGTTCTGATGCGCATTGCCCTGCTCGCTCCCCTGCCGCCGGAAAAGAACGGGATCGCCGACTACGCGAACCACTTCAAGACGGCACTGGAGCAACTGGGCGTCGAGGTGGCTACACCCTTGACGGGTGTGGTCGGCAGCACGGCGTCGATCAAGCAAGCCCTTGCCGGTTTCGACTGGCAGGGTGTTGACCTGGTCCACGCCGAGCTGGGCGGTGGGCGGCTGGGGGAGTTTCTGGCCCTGCGCGAGTTGCGCAAGGCCTTCCCTGCCCTGCCGTTGACGGCCACGGTGCATGACCCGGAACGCATGGTCTGGCGGCGCGAGCAATTGCCCTTTCCGCTGAACCTGCTGGAATCCTTGCCCAGCCCATTGCCCCAGGCGGCAGTGGTGCTGGCCGATCCCTTGACCCTGCGCGAAGAACGTCACGTCGCCCAGGGCCTGACCCGGCTGGTGACCCTCACCCGCCTGGGCGCCGACTGCCTGACGGCGCGCATGCAATTGCCCGCCGGCAAGGTGGCGGTGATCAACCACGCCAACCTGGATATTGCGCCCGTGGCGTTGCCGCCACTGGACACGCTGCACCTGCTGTATTTCGGTTTTATCTACCGTGGCAAAGGCATCGAAGACCTGTTGCAGGCACTGGCCGCCGTCTTCGAAAAAGCCCCCGAATTGCGTGACCGTGTGCGCCTGACCCTGGCCGGTGGCACTGCCGCCGAAATGGCGTTTGGCGCGGGCGGCAATTACCTGGAGCAGTTGAAAAGCCAGATCGCCGAACTCGGCCTGGCAAGCTCCATCGACTGGCGGCTGAATTTACCGGCCAGCGACATTGCGCAGACGATCCAGGCGCACCATGTAATGGTGCTGCCGTATCGCGAATCGAAAAAACTCGGCCTGCTGGGCCGCCAGCGCGGCACCAGCGGCGCGCTGTCGTGGGCAGCGGCTTGCGGGCGCGGTGCGATTACGTCCGATGCCCGGGCGTTTGCCGAGGAAGTAGCCACCGGCAACGGCGCCATCTATGCACAAGGCGACGTGGCTGCGCTGAGCGAACAACTGCTGTTGCTCGCGCGCAACCCGCAACGGGCCAGGGACTGGGCCGAACGTGCCGCCGCGATTGGCCGTGAACGGCTGTGGCCGTTGACCGCACAGAAGTTCGCAAGCCTGTTTGAACACGCCATTGCAGGAGGCAACCATGGCACGTAAACGGACTTACCTGGCCACCCTGGCGGTCGTCGCCGCACTGGGTTTGACCGCCTTTCTCTGGGGCCGCCCGGCCGACGCCGAGAGCCATGTGCTCAAGAGCAACAAAGAGATCGTGTGGAAGGATTTCCTGGGGGTGAACGCGCAGTTCCTGTGGTTCAGCCCCGAGCGTTATCAGAAGCAGATCGACCGCCTCAAGGCCCTGGGCCTGGAATGGGTGCGCCTGGACCTGCACTGGGACCAGCTGGAAACCGCCGAGAACCAGTACAACGTCGCGACCCTCGACGAACTGGTGAACAAGCTGCAGCAGAACCAGATCAAGTCGGTGTTCTACTTGGTGGGCTCGGCGAAGTTCGCCACCACTGCGCCGGCCTCCTCGCCGTATCAGGACCAGTTCCCGCCCAAAGACCCGAACATCTTCGCCAACCGCATGGCGTTGCTGGCCCAGCGTTACCCCAGCGTGGAAGCCTGGCAGGTGTGGAACGAGCCGAACCTGCTGGGGTTCTGGCGCCCCGTCGCCGACCCGGCCGGCTACGCCAACCTGTTGCAAGTCACCGCTGCCGCGCTGCGGTTGGTGAACCCGAGCAAACCGGTGGTGGCCGCCGGCATGGCGTTCTTCAGCGAAATGCCCAATGGGCAGAACATGCTCGACGGGCTGCTGCAACTGGGCGTGCCGAGCCTGAATACGGTCATGTCGTATCACCCCTACACCCAATTGCCCGAGGGCAACACCCCGTCGACCCTGGACTTTGTCGCCAAGACCAGCGCACTCAACCAGAAACTGCGGGCTGCCGGGGTGACTACCCTGTGGAGCACCGAGTGGGGCTGGTCGACCTATAAAGGCCCGAAAGAGGTCCAGGATTTCATCACCCCGCAAGGCCAGGCCGACTACATCGTGCGCCGCATCGCGCTGATGAGCGCGCTGGATTTCGACAAGATTTTCCTGTTCACCCTGAGCGACCTGGACCAGCGCGCCAGCGTGCGCGACCGGAGTTACGGCTTGCTGGATATCGACACCAACCCCAAGCCGTCCTATACCGCGTTGCAGAATTTCCTCCAGGTGAGCGGGCCAAAATTGACCCCCGGCGACCCACCCACCGCCGACCAGTTGCCCGACGGCCTGTTCAGCATCGGCTGGACCCGTACCGACGGGCGCAAGGTGTGGTTCTTCTGGTCGGCCCGTGGCGGCAACGCGCACTTGCCCGGCATGACCACTGCCACCTTGTATGACCCCTTGCGCGGCACCGAAACACCCTTGAGTGGCACCAATGGCCTGGACGTACCGGTCAAGCCGAACCTGCAAATTCTGTTATGGGATTGAAGCCACCCATGCGCATCCTCTGGATCCTGCCCTACTCGCCTTGGCCCGCTACCAGCGGCGGCAAGACGCGCCAGTTTCATTTGTTGCGCAGCCTGGCTGCGCGCGGGCACCGGATCACCTTGCTGTTGCATGACAAACACCCGGTGTCGCTGACGGATCGCCAGGTACTGGAAGCCTTCCTGGAGCACGTGATCATCCTGCCGCGCCGCCCGCTGCGCAGCCTGAAAACCCTGCTGGCCGGGCTGTTTGCGCCGTACCCGTTGCTGGCCAGTGTGAATGGCCTGTCGGGTGAGCTGCAGGACACCTTCGAGCGCTTGCTGGCCGAGCATTGGGACGTGGTGCAGATCGAACACACCTACACCTTCCAGCCTTACGAAGATGCATTGGCCCGTCGCTCCCAGCCGTTTGTGCTGACCGAACACAATGTCGAATCGTCCCTCGGGGCCGCTACTTACGACCGCCTGCCCGGCTGGGCACTGCCGTTCATTCGCTACGATCAATGGCGCTACGGCCGCTGGGAACACCGGGTCATGCGCCAGGCGGCGCAGGTGGTGGCCGTGACTGACGCTGACGCCCAGACCCTGGCGCAGATTGCCGGCAAGCCGGTACCGGTGGTGGTCAATGGCGTGGATTGCGCGCATTTTGCCGCCGCCCGCCCCGACCCGACGACCCGCCGTGTGCTGTTTCTGGGCAACTACGAATACGCGCCCAACGTCGATGCTATCGAGTGGGCCCTGGATGAAATCCTGCCGAAGGTCTGGGCACGCTGCCCCGATGCACGCATGAGCGTGTGCGGCTTCGGCATGCCGGAAAGCTGGCGCGAACGCTGGAAAGACGGGCGCATCGAGTGGCAAGGGTTTGTGCCCAACCTGCTGGCCCTGCAATCGAGCTGCTCGGTGTTTTTGGCGCCGTTGCGCCATGGCGGCGGCTCCAAGCTCAAGGTGCTGGAAGCCCTGGCCGCCGGCCTGCCGCTGGCAAGTACCGACCAGGGCGTGTCTGGCCTGGACCTGGTGGAAGGCCTGGACTACCTCGGCGGCCAGACCGCCGACAGCCTGGCCGACGCCGTGGTGCGCCTGCTGCAACAGCCTGAAGTGGCCGCCCCGATGGGCGAAGCCGGTCGCGCCTATGTGCGCCGCGCCCATGACTGGAGTGTCGCCGCCAGCCAGCTGGAGCAGGTGTACGCACAACTGTCGCCCCTGAGCCAAAAGGAGCCGGCATGCGCGTAGGCCTCGATTACCGCACCGTCGGCACCTCGCCGCAATCGGGCATCAGCCGCCAGGTGTACGCCCTGGAAGACGCCCTGCGCGCCATGCCGGGCATCGAGCTTGAGCGCTTCAGCGTCGCACCGCTCGGCGATGAGCTGCGCCTGCATGCCCATTGCCCGGACTGGGGTTGCGCCAAGACCGCCATGCACCAGCCCCATCAGCGCCTGCGTTTCGAGGCCGGATTCCTGCCCAAGGCCCTGCGCGATGAGCGTATTGATGTATACATCAGCACCTTCAATATGGGCCTGCCGCTGCCGCCCAAACCCAAAGGCCTGCGCACCGTGGTGCTGCTGCATGATCTGTTTCAGATCACCCTGGATAACTACCACGCCAATCGCCTGAAGGCGCTGATCTACAAGGCCAGCGATCGCGCGTCGATCACCTATGCGGTGCACACGGCAGACCGGGTGTGGACGCCTTCGCAGTACAGTGCCGATGAAACGGCGCGGCTGTTTCCCAAAGCGGCGGGCAAGATTCGCGTGTTGCCCAATCAGGTGGTCGGCTTTACCGGACTGCCGGCGGACCTCACGGCCCGGCAACTGCCCGAGCACTACTGGCTGTTGGTGGGCACCCGGGAATTGCGCAAGAACGTGCCGTTCCTGGTGGACGCCTGGCACCAGGCCCGCAGCCAATCGCCGAGCGTGCCTGAACTGGTGTTGGTGGGCAGCCTGGAGCATTTGCCCGAAGCGCAACGCAATTACCCCGGGATACGCGCGTTGAGCGGCGTATCCGACGCCGAGTTGCACGGCCTCTACCGCAAGGCCTCGCGCCTGTGGCAGCCTTCCTATGCGGAAGGGTTTGGCTTGCCGGTGATCGAAGCCCTGAGTGTCGGCACCCCGGTTGCGGTGGCCAGCGGTACCTCGCTGGACGAAATCACCCCGCCGTTGGCGCCACGTTTTTCACCCACCGACGGCGCAGCCCTGGTGCAATTGATGCTGCACCTGGCCGACCAACCCGTTGAACAGCCACCTGAACAGTTACGCAGCTGGGCCGAACGCTTCAACCACCAGGCCTATCGTCGGCGCCTGGCCGAACTGATCGAGGAATTGAATTGAGAATCTCACTGGGTAGCCTCGTCGCCATCGTCTTCGGCCTGCTGTTTGGTGGGTTGATCCTGTTCCTTTCCCCGGTCAAGGCCTTGCTGGCGGTGATCGGCCTGGCCGCTGCCGTGACGATTTTGCGGTTCCCGTTCTGGGGACTGCTGCTGTTCGCCCTGGTGGCAACGTTCATGCCCTACTCCACCCTCAACCTGGGGATTCGCAGTACGGTCAGCGAAGCGCTGATCGCCCTGACCTGGGCGGCGGTGATCTGGCACGGTTTCCTCTCGCGCCTGCCGGCCGCGCCTCCGCTGTCGCGGCGCCCTACCGACCGAATGCTGATGTGGCTGATGATCTTCACCGTGGTGCCGTTTATCGTCGGCCAGGTCAGCATCACCGCCGAGGCCAGCGGCCTGGCGAACTGGTTGCGCTGGTTGCTGAACCTGTCGGTGCTGTTCCTCGCCGCCAAGCTGCTGGTTGAACAGAAGAACCGCGAAGCCCTGGTGATCGCCTTGTTGCTGGGCACCCTGGCGATGCTGGTGATGTCCATCGGCGTATTTATCCGCTCGCGCTCCGCCTCGGGCATGTTGCCGATCCTGACCTTGATGAACTACGGCAGCCTCGACACCCTGTCCCTGGGCCTGGGTGCCATGGCGTCGCGGATGGGCTCGCCATGGATGCACCCGAATGCCACCGGCGGGATCATGGCGCTGCTGCTGCCGTTGGCGTTCTGCTACGGCATCACCAACACCGGCTGGAAACGCGGCCTCGGCCTGGGCGTTGCGTGCCTGGGTGCGGCAGCCCTGCTGTTGGCCAGTAGCCGGGGGGCGATGGTCAGCCTGGCGCTGGTACTGATCTGGATGGCGTCGCGGCGGGTGCCCTACACCGGGCGTTTGCTGATGATCGGCGTGGCGTTGGCCGTGGCGCTGGTGCTGTCGTACCCACCGCTGCAGGAACGTCTGGCGACGATCTTTTCGGCGCAGAACGCGAGTACCGAAGTGCGCTTCGACGAATACCGGATGTTCCCTCAGGCCGTGGCCAGCTACCCGCTGGGTATCGGCTTCAAGGTTGACCCTCCGGTACCCGGCACGCACTTGCTGGGGATCTCCAACCTGTGGCTGAACTTCGTCTACAAGACCGGCGTGATCAGCATGCTGCTGTTTATCGCCGTGACCTGGCGCTGGTGGCGCGAGTCTCGGCCGGAGATCGGCCCGATCCGCCTGACCAAGGACAACGCGATCTGGCTGGGCAGCACGGCGGGGATTCTGTCGGCACTGGTCAGCGGCTTTTTTGACCACTACTTCAGCTTCGCCCTGGTGATGATTGCGCTGTTCTGGCTGATGGTGGGGATCAACGTGCTGGAGGCGCGGCGGCTGTTTCCGGCGCGCCTGCCAAAGGTCAAGACCGTGTCCTACCGCAAGCCCGTGCTCGATAGCGTCGGGCCCTAGGCATGCTGGGATCGGCGTTCTGGTTGACCCTGGCGACCTTGCTGGGGCTATGCCTCGGGTTTGCCCGTGAGTGGTTGTTGGTGGCGGCCTGGGGTGCGGGCGAGCGCAGCGATGCGTTTCTGATCGCGCTGTTTTTGCCCGAAGCGTTGCGCATGTCGCTGGCCGGGGGCGTACTGAGTGCCGCCGCCCTGCCGCTGTACCTGCAACGCAAGGACGGCGAGCGCCTGGACTGGCTGGCGGTGTTGTTCCCGGCGCTGCTGCTGATCGCCCTGGTGACCAGCCTGCTGCTGACGTTGCTGGCGCCATGGCTGGTGCAACTGCTCGGCCCGGGGCTGGCGGCGACGGCCACCAGCCTCGCCAGCAGCAACTTGCAGATTCTCGCCTGGAGCGTGCCGGGGCTGATGCTGCATGCGCTGTTCAGTATCCCGCTACAGGCCAACGAGCGCTTTGTGGTCGCGGGGCTCGGCTCGTTGCTGTTCAACCTGCCGCCGGTGACCTACCTCGCCCTCGCCGGTACCGCCACGCAACCGCACTCGCTGGCACTGGCCTGCCTCACCGGCAGCCTGCTGATGCCGCTGGCGCTGGTGCCGTCGATGCTGCGCCTGGGCTGGCGGCCGTGGCGGCTGCGGGCTTCAACACTGGAATTACGCGAGCTGGGAGCACGCATAGGCCCGCTGCTTTTAAGCAACGGCGCCAGCCAGGGTTTGGCGTTGATTGAACGGCTGGTGGCGTCCTTGCTGGGTGAAGGCGCGGTGACCTGGGTCAACCTGGCCCGCAAGCTGATGAACTTGCCGTTGATTGCCCTGATGAGCCTTAACCAGGTGCTGCTGGGCATGATGAGCCGCCGCCAGGGCGATGCGCGCCTGGCCCTGCTCAAGCGCGGCGTGGAAACCGCCAGCCTGCTGACCCTGCCGGCCGGCGTCGGCCTGGTGGCGGCGGCGCCGAGTCTGGTGGCGTTGCTGCTGCCGGCGCAGTCGGCGGATTCGCCGTTGCCGCTGCTGTTGGCCTGGTTCGCCGTGCCGCTGGTGTTCGGCGCCTGGAATGCCCTGCTGGCGCGCTACGCCTATGCCGCCGGCGACACCCGCCAGCCGCTGCGTTGCGAGCTGTTGGGAAGCCTGGTGAACGTATTGCTGCTGGGTGTGCTGCCGTTTGTGTTTGGCCTGGCGGGCATCCCGCTCGCCGCCCTCGCCGGGGTGCTGTGCACCGCGTTGCTGTTGATGCAACGCCAAGGCTTGCTCGGCGCCCTGCCCTGGAAGTGGCACTGGGTGTTGAGCGGGCTGGTGATGGGTTTGGCCGCGCTGGTGTTGTTTCGGATTCAAGGTATTTGGCTGCAGTTGGGGTTGAGCACCCTGGCTGGGGCCGTGGTGTTGCTGGGCATGGGCCTGTGGCTCAAGCCGTGGCGCAAGGCAGATTTATAGAGTGGGAGCAGTCAGGTGAAAAAACGTTGGATTCAAATGGATATTGCCAAGGGCATTGGCATCCTGATCATCGTGTTCGGGCACGGCTGGTTCGTGGAGCACTCCCCGAACCTGCTGTACCCGATACTCGCGGTCTTCATCCTGCCGCTGTTCTTCTTCCTCTCCGGGGTGTTCTTCAAGCCCGAGCAGCCGTTTGTTGAAATGGCGGTGCGCAAGGCCGATGCCCTGCTCAAGCCGTTCTTCACCACGATGCTGGTGTACGTATTGGTGCGCGACATCCTGCGCGGCCAACCGCTGCTGCCCGACATTGGTGGTGTGCTCTACGCCTCGGTGGACACCCTGCCGTGGCAGGCCTTGTGGTTTTTGCCGCACTTCTGGGTAGCGATACTGTTTGGCTGGGTGATGCTGCGGCTGATGCAACGCCTGGGCCTGTCCCTGGTGTGGAGTTGCGTGGTGGTGGGCGTGCAGTTGCTGCTGGGGGTCTGGACCCTGGACTGGTTCTGGCAGGTACCGATCACCGTCGGCGGCCAGACCTGGACGATGCCGGGGCTGCCCTTCAGCCTGGATGTGACGCTGATCAGCAGCACCTATTTCATCCTCGGCTACCTGCTGCGGGACATTCTGCGCAAACACCAGAGTTCGCTGCTGAGCATGGTGGTGGCGCTGGTGGTGTACTTCGCGATTTTCATCCCGACCTGGGACACCATGGACCTGGCCCAACGGCGCTATGACCATTGGCTGTGGACCAGTGCCCTGGCGGTGATCGGTGTGTACATCTGCTGGGCGCTGGCCGGGTTGATGATGACGTCTGCGGTGTTGACCCGCGCCATGACCTACATCGGACAGTCGACACTGATCCTGTTGATTTTCCACGGCGAGATCCAGCACAAGACCATTGCCCTGCTGCAGCACCTGGGGTTGCCGGATGTGGCGGCGGCGTTTATCGGGCTGGTGGTGGCGGTGGTGGTGCCGCTGATGATCGGCGAAGTGATCAAGCGGGTAGCGTTCCTGCGGTTTTTCTACTTCCCGTTCCCGGTGCGCAAAGCGCCGGCGGTGGCCGGGGAAAAGCCTGGGGCATAAACCCCAGGCCTGCGGCCCCTAGAAGTCGTACTTGAGGCTGGTCATCAGGTTACGCGGCGCACCATACATCCCGTGGTTGCCCGCGTAGCTGAGGTACTCCCGGTCAAACAGGTTGTTGAGGTTGACCGACGTGCTCAGCTTGGGCGTTATGTCGTAGCGCACCAGCAGGTTGGCGATCGCATAGCTGCCTTGGCTGAAGGTGTGCAGGTCCTCCCCCACCTTGCTCTGCCAGTTCACCCCACCGCCCACGGTGAGCCTGTTCAAATCACCCGGCAGGCGGTACGTGGTGAAGGTCTTCAAACTCTGGCGCGGCAAGGTGGTGACGATGCGCTTGTCGTCGGCATCGGTGCTCACCGCGTATGCGTAGCCGGCGGAGGCTTGCCAGCCTTCGGCGAGTTCACCGCTGAGTTCCAGCTCCACGCCTTCGGTGGTGGTGCCTTTCTCGTTGCGATAGGTATTGCCGCCCGGGGTATCGATCCAGATCGCCAGGTTGTCCTGTTCCAGCTTGAACAAGGCCAGGCTGGTGTTGAGCTGCTCATCGAAGAAGCTGCCCTTGAGCCCCACCTCGTAACCTTTGCCCTCCATCGGTTCCAGGGGCTTGTTGTTGATGTCCCGCACCCACGTCGCCTGGGGGTTGAAAATCTTGGTGTAGCTGGCGTACGCCGACCAGTGCTCGGTGAGGTCATACACCACCCCGGCGTAAGGAATGTAGACCCCGGTTTGCGATTCATCGGTACGGGTCGCATCGCCCACATACGGCCGGTCCCGGGTTTCACGCTTCCAGTCGATCACCCGGCTGCCGAGGATCACGCTGAGGTCATCGGTGACCCGCAGCCGCGTGCTCAGGTACGCCGCGTACTGGCTCTCGTCTGCCGAGGATTTGCCGGTGACGTTGAAGTCAGGCTTGGCCGAATGCCCATCCCAGGTGAACAGATTGTCGATCGCGCCCGCCGGCGAGCCGGAATAGTCGTAGTGCCAGCCACCATAGCTGGGCACGCTTTCGCGGTATTTGGACAGGGTGACACCGGCGATCAGCTCATGCTCGCGCCCCAGCAAGTCGAACGGCCCGGTGGCATAAAGGTCGAGGTTGTCCTGACGCGGGGTGCCCGAGAAACGCACCGGCAACTGGGTGGTGCCGCTGCCGTCACTGTTGAGGGAACCGTTGACGTAATTGAAGACCTCGTCGAACTGGTTTTCGCTGTGGGTGAATTCGGCTTTGGCACTCCAGCCGTTATCGAACTTCTGCTCGATGGAGGTGAAGAAACTGGTTTGTTCGTGATCATTGTAGGACCAGGCCGGCGCGGTGTTCAGCGAGCGGCCGAGGTTGGTTCGCGAGCCATCGGCAAAGCGTGTGGGCAAGCCGGAACGGGCCGGCGAGTCGACGTCGGTGCGCAGGTAACTGAAGCCCAGGGTCAGCAACGTGTCTTCGCTCAAGTCGAATTCGGTGATGCCATAGAGCAGTTGGGTTTCCTGTTTGTAGCGGTCGATCCAGGCGTGTTCGGTCTTGTAGTCCGCCACCAGCCGCCCGCGTACGTTGCCGGTCTCGGTCAGCGGGCCGGACACGTCGAAGCCGCTGCCATAACGGTCCCAGTTACCCGCCTCGGCCGTCACGCTGGCCCGGGCTTGCGCCGTCGGGCGTTTGCGAATCAGGTTGATGGTGGCCGAGGGGTTGCCCATGCCGCTGATCAGACCGGTGGCGCCGCGCACGATTTCCACCCGGTCGTACATGGCCATGCTTTGGGTGTAGTTGTCCATGCGGGTGACGGTGGGGACGCCGTCGATTTCGAAGTTCTGGATCTGAAACCCCCGGGAGAAATAGCCGTCGCTTTCCGAGCCCAGGCCGTCGCGCAATACGATGATGCCAGGAGTGGCGTCGAGGGTATCGCTGAGGGTGCTCAGGCGTTGATCGTCCAAGCGTTGGCGGGTCATCACCGTGAGCGATTGCGGGGTTTCCCTGGGAGTGAGGTTCAGGCGCGTCGAGCTGCTGGAGGACTGGGTGGTGTAGGAGCCGGTGCCCTCGGTGGTCGAGCCCGGGGCCTTGCCGGAGATTGACACGGTGCCCAGCTGCAAGGCCCCGCCGGTGGGGCGCGGCTCCAGGGAATAGCTTTCACCACTGCCGCGTACGGCTTGCAGGTCGGTGCTGCCGAGCAGGATCGCCAGGCCGCTGTCCAGGTCATGCAGCCCTTGCAGGCCGGCGCTGGTCTTACCCTCGGTGAGCGCCGCCGGGTACGACAGCAGGATATGCGTGACCTGGCCAAACTGGTTCAGCGCACCCGCCAGGGAACCCGGCTTGATATCGAACCTGTATTGCTCAGCCGCCTGTACCCACGCCGGCGCCAGCAGCACCGGTGCTGCCATGGTCAGGCCGGCAATGCCCCGAACCACTGCAACGGCCAATGTCTTCTTCAATGTTGTACGTATCGGTTGCCGCGCTTGCATACCTTGCTCCCCAGTAAAGTTGGCTTCTGGGGATACGAGTCTCGTGAGAAACGCAAACGGACCACCCTCGGGCAAAAAATAAATTCAGACCGCGTGACGGCGCGGCTTCAAGGTGACCCAGAAACGCGTGAAATGGGCCACGTCCAGCTTCAGGGTTTGCCCCAGTGTCGTGAGGATGCGGTCGGTGTCGCCCAACGGAAATGTGCCGGACACCCGCAGGTCACTCACGGCCGGATCACAGGCCAGGTGGCCACGCCGGTAGCGGCTCAGTTCATGGAGGAAGTCTTCCAGGCGCCGCCCCTGGGCGACCAGCATGCCGCGACTCCAAGCCAGTTCGCCGTCGCGCTGGGGCCTGCGAGCCAGCAGTGTGTTAGCGTCGAAACTGATGATTTCCCCGGGTTGCAGACTGATGGTGCCCATGGGGATTTGCGCCGAAAGCACACCCTGGTCGGCGCCCAGTTGGGTGAAGCCACCACGCTGGCGAATGCTGAAGCGACTGGCGGTGGCACGGGTCAGGCCTTCGGCGGTTTTTACCCACAGGGGGCGCGTATCCGCCGGGTTGGGCAGCACCAGGATTTCGCCACGCAACAGGCTGATCTGCCGAACGTCCTCGGTGTATTTCACGTCGATGGCCGTGTCGGTATTGAGCTGGACTTCGGTGTTGTCCGCCAGGTCGATACGCCATTGTTCGCCGACACCGGTGCTGTACTCGCTGGTCCAGTGCTGCACCAAGGGTGTATCCCGGGCCGCCCATGCCACGCTGCCGGCTGCCAGTAGCAGCGCAAGGTTCTTGATCACCCGGCGCCGCGACAAAGCCGGCAGCAGTGCCGCATTCACCAAGGCCTGGTGAGCCGGCGCACGCACGTCGTGCATGCGCTGAAAAAATCGTTGCGAATGCTGCCACGCCAGCTCATGGGCCGGGTCTTGCTGGCGCCAGGCAAGCCAGGCGGCACGGGTCTGTTCGCTGACATCCGGCGATTGCAATTCCAGTTGCCAATGCATGGCCTGCTCGGCCGCCTCCAGGGACAGTGGCGAAGGTTTCATCAGCGCTGGCTGTCCAGCAGGATGCACTGGGCGCCGGCCTTGACGATGTAGCGCTTGACCGTGGTGATGCTCGCGCCGAGGCGCTCGGCAATTTCGCCGTGGCTCAGGCCATCGAGTTGCGACCAGAGGAATGCCTGGCGCACCGGCAGCGCCAGGCGGCTGAGTACTTCGTCGAGGGCAGCCAGGGTTTCGAGGAGGATCCACTGGGTTTCGGCGCTGGGGGCCGACTCTTCCGGCAACAGGGCCAGGGCCTGCATATAGGCCTTTTCGAGTTTTTGCCGGCGAAAGTGATTGGACAGCACGCTCTGCGCGACCTTGGCCAGAAAGCTGCGGGGCGCCAGGACTTCAAGCGGCTGGTTCTTGGCGAGCAAGCGCAGGAAGGTGTCCTGGGCCAGGTCGGCGGCGCTCTGCGAGCAATTCAAGCGACGCCACAGCCACTGCTGCAACCAGCGGTGTTGCTGCTGGTAAAGCGTGGCCAGGTCAGTGGGAGTTGTCGCAGGAGTCGGGGACATGAAAGGCGCGCAGAGTGCAAATGATAACGCTTATCATATGACTCATGACGCCAGCGCTGCAAGTTTCTACCGCAAGGGCCGGCTGGCGGCCACTTGCGGGTGTTCAATCATCCAGTGCCGGTTGGGGCGCTGGATGCTTGGCGTTCTTGCCGGCCTTGGCGCCAGGCTTGGCAGCCGCCGGGGCCGCGGGTTCAGGCTCGGCCGGGGCAGCCAGGTCCTTTTCCGCCTGGGGCATCTGGTCAATCGCGCTGAAGAAATCCGCCAGGTTGAGGGTGTCCGGCGGCACGGTCTTCTCGAGTTTCTTCTCGCCGTCCTTGCCCACCAGAATCACTTTGGTGCCACTGCCGGCACCCAGCTTGAGTGCACGGATCAGCGCGTTGGTTTCAGGCGGCGCGAGCTTCTTGTTGTCCTTTGCGTCCTTGGCGAACTTCTCGCCCTCGGCACCGATGCTGCCGAAGGACACGGTGTAGAGCACCATGTTGCGCTCTTCAAAGGACTGCTTGTTGGCAGGCTCGTCCAGCTGTTTCTTGAGGGTGGCCAACGTCGGGTTACCGGAGTCGAGTTCCACCACCACCAACGGGCGTGACTTGCCCAGGTCCTGCTTGAGCGGATTGAGATCATCCGCGGCCAGCAGCGGCCCCGTAAAAGCCATCAAGGTAGCCAGGGTCAGCGACCGGATGAGCATGCACACCTCCTTTGAATTCCATGCAGGGTTCTTGAGTTTCATGTCTGCGACAGTCAAATTCAAGGATGATTCCTACGACAACTTCAGAAAGCGTAGGTCAGGACGCCCGCGAAGCAAGGCGTTTAGCCACCTTACGCCTCATTGTTTCTTTTGATTGCGGATGCTCACCGCGGCCAGTGTCGGGCAAACACCGGCGCTACGCCGGGGTCGGTATCCACCTGTGCCAGCACCCGGGCGAACTCAGGCCGCGATTGTTGTAGCGCCTCACGCCCTCCCGCCCATCGCGACACCGCCGCAGCCATGATCCCCAGTGCATTCAGCCCCTGCGCCGGGGTGAACAGTTGATCGGCAAATTGATCGGCAAACACTTCCCAGGCGCCATGCAGGCGGCGACGGGTGCCGCTGACCAACTGCTGATGCTGCTGCGCTTCGGCGCTGTCGGTCCAGCGTTCCGGATAGTCGATGATGCCGATCGCCGAATAACAGTTGGCCGCGATGTACACCAGGCCACGAATGACTTGGGCGGGCGCCTCGGGCAGCAGGCCGGAGGCAGGAAATTGCAGGCCGAGGTGAATCAGGATCGCCGCACTTTCGGTCAACACGCTGCCATCGGGCAGTTGCAGGGTAGGAATTTGCTTGAGCGGGTTGATCCGCGCCAGGGCCTCGCTGCCCGCGCTGTGCTCCCAGGAGCAGGCGTCAACCTGACGCCACTCAACACCGCAACGCTGCAGGGCGACTTCGATGATGCACGAGCCGGTGCCTTGGGTTCCGTAAAGGGTGTACACGGTGCCGAGCCTCCTGGCAGTGGGTTGAGGTGTTAGGCTAGGCCGTTCAATCGTTCAACGGGAAGCCATCATGCACAGTAAACGCGTCACGATCGAAGACTGGGACGGCGACGGTGCCATTCGCCTGCCAGACGAAGCCTTGCAGGAGTTGGGGCTGGATGTGGGCGACACGCTGTATATCGTCGAGACCTATGTGGGCACGCAGAAAGGCTTTGTGTTGTCGACCACACCGAAAATCGCCGACCGGATGGATGAGCTGGTGGAGGAGTTGAGCCACAAGCCCTGAGGCTTGCGGCAACCCTCAGTAAGCCAGCTTGGCCAGCAAACCCGCCTTCACCTGCGGCCATTCCGGATCAATGATGCTGAAGCGCACCGAGTTGCGCTTGCGGCCATCGGGCATGATGCGCTCGTGGCGCACGATCCCTTCCTGTACCGCACCGAGGCGCAGGATCGCGGCCCGGGATTTCTCATTCAGTTCATCGGTGGTGAACTGCACCCGCACACAGTCCATGACTTCAAACGCGTGGGTCAGCAGCAACAGCTTGGCCTCGGTGTTGACCCCGGATTTCTGCACCGACTGGCTGATAAACGTGTGGCCGATCTCCAGCTTGCGGTTGACCCGGTCGACCTTCCAGAAGCGGGTGCTGCCCACCACCTCGCCGGTGTCACGGCGCACGATCACAAACGGCATCATGGTGCCTGCGTCACGCCCGGCCAGGGCGATGTCCACGTATTTGTCGACCGTGTCGGGGCCCGGCACGTTAGTCACCTTCAGGTTCCACAATTGCCCGTCGGCGGCGGCCTGTACCAGGGCGGCCGAGTGTTCGCGTTGCAGGGGGCGGAGTTCGACCGTGGTGCCGGTCAGGGTGATTTCAGTCATGGGAGTGCTGCGCCGTCTGGTGGTCGTCAGTGGCCAAGATTGCAGGGTCTGGCCACTGCAAGGCAAGCCGTTTTAGAACAAGCCCATCTGGCCACCCACCAGGGTGCCAAAGTCGTCGCTGACAAACGGCAGGATCGCGTCTGCCACCGGTTGCAGTTGCCGGGTGACGTAATGGTCGTAGTCGATCGGTGCCCGGCGCACTTCCAGCGGTTCCGGGCCGTTGACGGTGATCACGTAGCTGATCCAGCCACCGTTCTGGTACTGGCGGGGGCGGCCCTGGCGGTCGTTGTATTCGTCGGCCAGGCGCGCGGCGCGCACATGGGGCGGCACGTTGCGTTCGTAGTCGCCCAGTTGCCGGCGCAGGCGTTTGCGGTAGATCAGTAACTCGTCGAGCTCACCACTCAAGGTGCGGCGCACGTAGTCGCGCACGTAATCCTGATGGGGCTGGCGGTGGAAGATCCGCCGGTAGAGCTCCTGCTGGAATTGCCGGGCCAGGGGCGACCAGTCGCTGCGCACGGTTTCCAGGCCTTTGTAGATCATTTCTTCGCTGCCATCGGCGCGGGTGACCAGCCCGGCGTAGCGCTTTTTGCTGCCCTCTTCCGCGCCGCGAATGGTCGGCATCAGGAAGCGGCTGAAGTGGGTTTCGTATTGCAGCTCCAGGGCACTCTGCAGGCCGAACTCCTTCTGCAGGCGTTCGCGCCACCAGGTGTTGACGTGCTGCACCAGGTCCAGGCCGATGCGCGTGGCGTCTTCCTGGGAGTGGGCGCTGCCGAGCCAGACGAAAGTGGAGTCGGTGTCGCCGTAGATCACTTCATAGCCCCGGGCTTCGACCAGTTCGCGGGTCTGGCGCATGATCTGGTGGCCGCGCAGGGTGATGGACGACGCCAGCCGGGTGTCGAAGAAGCGGCAACCGCTGGAACCGAGTACACCGTAGAAGGCGTTCATGATGATCTTCAGGGCCTGTGACAGCGGCGCGTTGTGTTCGCGCTTGGCCACTTCGCGGCCTTCGGAAACCCGCGCGACGATCGATGGCAGGCAATGCCGGGTACGGGAAAACCGCGCACCGCGAAAGCCTTCCACCGACTCGCTGTCTTCGGGGTGACGCAGGCCTTCGATCAGGCCCACCGGGTCGATCAGAAAGCTGCGGATGATCGACGGGTAAAGGCTTTTGTAGTCGAGCACCAGCACCGATTCGTAGAGGCCCGGGCGCGAGTCCATGACAAACCCGCCGGGGCTGGCCTGGGGCGGCTTGTCTCCCAGGTTCGGCGCGACGAAACCCTGGCGGTGCATCAGCGGCATGTACAGGTGAGTGAACGCGGCCACTGAACCGCCGTTGCGGTCTGCCGGCAGGCCGGTGACGCTGGCCCGCTCCAGGAGAAATTTCAGCAGCTCGGTCTTCTCGAAAATCCGCGTCACCAGCTCGCAGTCCTTGAGGTTGTAGCGCGCCAGTGCGGGCTTGTCCTCGGCGAACATGCGGTTGATTTCGTCCATGCGCTGGTACGGCGTAGAGATCGATTTGCCTTCGCCGAGCAAGGTCTGGGCGACGTTTTCCAGGCTGAAGGATTCAAAACTCCAGGTCGCCGACCGCAGGGCTTCAATGCCATCGATGATCAGCCGCCCGGCCGCCGCGGCGAAGTAATGATTGCGGCTGCCGTGTTCGCGCCAGCCCATGGCATCGCCGCCACGGCCGAGCAGCAGCGGCACGTTCAGGCGCTGCGCATGTTCGTGCAGGACACGCAGGTCGAACTGCACCAGGTTCCAGCCGATGATCGCGTCGGGATCATGGGTGGCGAGCCACTGGTTCAGGCGTTCCAGCAGTTCGGCGCGGGTGTCGCAGTAGTCGAGCTTGAAATCCACCGCGTCGGTTTTGTTCGGTGGGCCGAGCATGTACACCTGGCGCTCGCCGCAGCCTTCGAGGGCGATGGAATACAGGTCGCCCTGGGCGGTGGTCTCGATGTCCAGCGACACCAGTTTCAGTGGCGGGCGGTAGTCGGGCGCAGGTTTCATCTGCGCCTCCACCAGCATGCCGCCCTCGCCCGGCGTGCCGCCGAACCACACCGGCGCGGTGATGAAGCGTTCCATCATGTAGCGCTCGGGCGGGCGCACGTCGCCTTCGTAGACGTCGATGCCGGCTTTGCGCAGGCGCTTTTCCAGGTCCATCGATTGGCGATGCTGTTTGGTGTAGAGGCCCAGCACCGGGCGATGGTGGAAATCGCACAGCGCCAGGTCGCGCCACTCGATGCCGCGCTCACCCTTGAGTTGCAGTTCGGCGGGCTTGCGATGGGCCTGGGGGATGAACATCACGGAGGTCTGCACCGGCAAGCGCACAAACCTTGGGCCTTGATCGGTGGCCAGCCAGAAACTGACCTCCGTGCCCGCCGGGGTGTCGCGCCAATGCCGGGTCAGGACAAACCCCTGCTGTAAATCCACCTTGCCACACCTCAAGAATCACTTTCAGGGCGTGATTCTACTCGGCCTGTGACAAGGCGCGACGATTTAACGGAAATGACCTACGCGTACGGAGACCGCAACCTCACAAACTTGTTGCAGAATATTAATGACAATTACTATCATTCGCACCGGAGTCGTATCCGCGCAGCGAGGACGCGCAACGTTGTTGCCCTTTTCCTCACAGTGACGGTTCGCCGTCAGGATCGACCATGCCCACTTCCACCCGTTTGGCTGTGCCGTTTCGCCCTACCCTGCTCGCCCTTTGCTGCTCCCTGAGCCTCGCCGCTCACGCCGCAACTCCAGAAACCCCGCAGGATGCGAACAACAGTCAGGACGGCAAGGCGCTGGAATTGGGCGCCACCACCATCAGTGCCGACGCGCCTACGCCCAATGCCCTGCCCCCGGTGTACGCCGGCGGCCAGGTCGCCCGTGGCGGGCAACTGGGGGTGCTGGGCAACCAGGACATCATGGACGTGCCGTTCAGCATGTCTTCCTACACCGAAAAACTGATCCGCGACCAGCAGGCCGAGAATGTCGGCGATGTGCTGCTCAACGATTCGTCCGTGCGCCAGGCGTCGGGTTATGCGAACCAGGCCCAGGCCTTTGTGATTCGTGGCTTGCCGCTGAATGGCGACGACATTTCGTTCAACGGTTTGTACGGCATCCTGCCGCGCCAGATCATGTCCACCGACGCCCTGGAACGGGTTGAAGTGTTCAAGGGCCCCAACGCCTTTATCAACGGCGTGACGCCCGGCGGCTCCGGGATTGGCGGCGGTGTGAACCTGCAACCCAAGCGCGCCGATGATGTGCCGTTGCGCCGTTTCAGCACCGACATCAGCAGTGATGGCCGGGTCGGCGAGCACCTGGACATCGGCCAGCGTTTTGGTGAAGACAACCGGTTTGGCGCGCGGGTGAATATTTCCCAGCGTGAAGGCGATACCGGGATTGATGACGAGAGCCAGCGCTCGAAGCTGTTTGCGGTTGGCCTGGATTATCGCGGTGACGCCCTGCGCTTGTCGGGGGATTTTGTCTACTCGAAACAGCAGATCAATGGCGGGCGCAACACCGTATTGCTCGGCCAGAACCTGACCCACATCCCCAACGCGCCGTCGGCCGACACCAACTACGCGCCGAACTGGGGCACCAGCAGCCTGGAAGACACCTTCGGCATGCTGCGCGCCGAGTACGACCTGAACGACACCTGGACGGCCTACATCGCCGGCGGCGCCAAACACACCAACGAGATTGGCCGTTACTCGTCGGTCACCCTGAATGACACCCTGGGCAATGCCACCGTCAGCGGCTCGCGCATCGCCCACCAGGAAGACAACACCAGCCTGATGGCGGGCCTGAACGGCAAGTTCCAGACCGGCTCGGTCAGCCACAGGCTGAACCTCGGGCTGACCGGCATCTGGGCTCAGACACGCAACGCCTATGACTTCGACTTCACCGGCCACGCCAGCAATATCTATAACCCGGTGGACGTTGCCGAGCCGGTCAAGGGCGGCTCGGTGGGCGGCGACCTGAACGACCCGGGTATCACCGCCAAGACCTTCGCCCGCAGTGCGGCGGTCTCGGACACCCTGGGCTTTATGGATGATCGCTTGCTGGTGACTGCCGGTTTGCGCCGCCAGGAACTGGTGGTTCAGGGCTTTGCCTACGGCACCGGCACTCGCACTGCCGACTACGACAAGTCGATCACCACACCGGTGTATGGCCTGGTGTTCAAGCCGTGGGACCATGTGTCGTTCTATGCCAACCATATTGAAGGGCTGGCGCAGGGGCCTACCGCGCCTCAGACCGCCGGCACCGCCCCCATCAGCAACGCCGGGCAGGCCTACGCCCCGGCGCGCTCGAAACAGACCGAAGCCGGGGTCAAGGTCGACATGGGTACCTATGGCGCAACCCTGGGCGTGTATCGCATCGAGCAACCAACCGACGGTTACTCACAACTCAGCGCCGACGGGTTAAGCGCCACCTATGTTCGCCAGGGCGAGCAAGTCAACAAAGGCGTGGAGCTCAACGTCTTCGGCGAACCGATCGCCGGCCTTCGTTTGCTGGGCGGTGCAACCATCATCCACACCGAAGTCCACGGCACCCAGAACGGCGCCAACGACGGCAACCGCGCCATCGGCGTCCCGACCTTCCAGTTGAATGCCGGCGTGGATTGGGATGTACCGGGACTGCAAGGGGTGACGGTTAACGGCCGCATGCTACGCACTGGCGGCCAATATGCCGACGCCGCCAACACCCTCAGCCTGCCCACCTGGAATCGCTTCGACGTGGGCGCGCGCTACACCTTCAAGGTGGACCAGCGTGACGTCACCCTCGGCGCCACCGTGGAGAACGTCGCCAATACCAAGTACTGGGAATCGGCACTCGGCGGCTACCTGACCCAAGGTGACCCACGTGTGGCCAAGTTGTCGGCCAGCATCGACTTCTAAACCCAATCAATGTGGGAGCTGGCTTGCCTGCGATGCAGGCACCTCGGTGTGTCAGATGCACCTCGGTGAGGCTATCGCAGGCAAGCCAGCGCCTACAGAAAAGCAGATCTGCTTTCAGCCCTTTTGTTTGCCGGATATTGGACAGCCGCGTGCCAACTGCGTAGTTTTTCACCCACTGCGCACAAGGACCCCGGCATGTCCCCCGACCTCACTTCCATCGAGCTGTTCCTCAAGGCGGTCAAGCTGGGCAACCTGTCCCGGGCGGCCGAGCAATCCCATATCTCCCTCTCTGCCGCCAGCCGACGCCTGTCGCTGCTGGAGCAGCACTTCAAGGTCGCCCTGCTGACCCGCACTTCCACCGGCGTTTCACCGACGGCGGCCGGGGAGGTGTTGGCCCAGCATGCACAGTCGATCCTGCGGGCAGTGGACGGCATGCACGCGGACCTCGCCGACTACGCCAAGGGCGCCACCGGCCGGGTGTGCCTGTACGCCAACAGTTCAGCAATGAGCCAGGAACTGCCGCGCCAATTGACCCAGTGGAACACGTTGCACCCGGGCATCCGCCTGGACATTCGCGAGGAGCGCAGCCGGGAAATTCTCCAGGCGGTACGCGACGGCGTGGCGGATGTCGGCATTGTCACCACCCGGCACAGCGGTGAAGAACTGCGCTTTGAACCCTACTGCCAGGACCGCCTGTGCCTGATCGTGCCCAACGACCATCCATTGAAAATGCGCCACGCGCGCTTTGAAGATTTGCTCGGCTATGACTTCGTCGGGCTGGAAGACAACGCCGCCATCACCCCGCTGATTACCGACGCCGCCGCCGCGATCGGCATGCCGTTGCGGCTGCGGATGCAGGTGCGCAGTTTCGAAGCGGTGTGCCGCCTGATCGCCGCCGGCCAGGGCGTGGGCGTGTTGCCACAGGGCGCGGTGCAGATTTTCCGCAAGGAGATGGCCTTGCGCTTTATCGAAATCGACGACAGCTGGGCCGACCGGCAGATGTACCTGTGCATGCGCAAGGAACAGCCTTCACTGACCAGCCAGGCGCTGTTCGACTACCTCAGCGCCAACCCGGCATAACCCTTCGGCCTTCGAATTTCGCGAAGGCCGATTCCACAATTAGCAATTCCCCTGTTGCCGCTGCTGTGCCAAGAATGCCCCCGCCAGACCTTCCTATAAAAACAACACAGGAGACACGGCGTGTCCCAATCCCCCACCCGCTCCACCCACCGCATCGCCGTGATTCCCGGCGACGGCATCGGCCGCGAAGTGGTGCCCGAAGGCCTGCGGGTACTCGACGCCGTCAGCCGGCGCTTCGGTATTCACTTTCACTTCGACCACTTTGCCTGGTGCAGCGAGCACTACCTGGCCCACGGCACGATGATGCCCGACGACTGGGCCGAACAGATCGGCAGCCATGACGCGATCTTCTTCGGCGCCGTCGGCGCGCCAGACATCATTGCCGACCACACCGCTGTGTGGGAGTCGCTGCTGAAGATCCGCCGCCAGTTCGATCAATACGTGAATATTCGCCCGGTGCGCCTGATGCCCGGCGTGCCCTGCCCGCTGGCCGGCCGTGTACCAGGGGACATCGACTTCATCGTGGTGCGGGAAAACACCGAAGGCGAATATTCCAGCGTCGGTGGGCGCATGTGGGAAGGCACCTCGCGGGAAATCGCGGTGCAGGAATCGATCTTCTCCCGCGAAGGTGTGGACCGCGTGGTGGATTACGCTTTCAAACTGGCGCAACAGCGGCCCCGGAAAAACCTGGTAGCGGCGACCAAATCCAACGGTATCTCGATCACCATGCCGTTCTGGGACGAGCGGGTGAACGAGATTGCCCGGCGCTACCCGGACGTGAAAACCGCCAAGTTCCACATCGACATTCTGTGCGCGCACTTCGTGCAGCATCCCGACTGGTTCGATGTGGTGGTGGCTTCCAACCTGTTCGGCGACATCCTTTCCGACCTCGGCCCGGCGTGCACCGGCACCATCGGCATTGCGCCGTCGGCCAACCTCAATCCGGAACGACGCTACCCGTCGTTGTTTGAACCGGTGCACGGCTCGGCGCCGGACATTGCCGGGCTGGGCGTCGCCAATCCCATCGGGCAGATCTGGTCGGCCGCACTGATGATCGAGCACCTGGGTAACGGTGATCCGCTTTATCAGGAAGCGGCGGCAGCCATCGTGTCCGCCATCGAAACGGTGCTTGCCGAAGGCCCGCGCACCCGGGAAATGGGCGGCAGCGCCAGCACCGTCGAAGTGGGCCGCGCCATCGCCGAATGCGTCGCAGGGAACAGGAGCTGAACATGAACCACGCACATTACATCGCCAACCAATGGTGGGCGTCGACCTCGCTGGAAGACATTCCGGTGATCGACCCGAGCACCGGCGAAACCTATTCGAGCATTGCCCGTGGCACAGCCGCCGATATCGACGCGGCGATCAGCGCGGCGCGCCAGGCCCTCGGGGAAACCTTCGATGGACCGTGGGGCCAGTTGTCTGCCGTGGAGCGCAGCCGCCTGCTGGCCAAGCTCGGTGGGGCGGTGCTGGAACATCATGAAGAGCTGGCGCAGATCGAAGCGCGGGACACCGGCAAGGCGCTGAAAGTCGCCCGCGCCGATGCCACCGCCCTCGCCCGTTATTTCGAGTACTACGCGGGTGCCGCCGACAAACTGCACGGCGAAACCCTGCCGTATCAGGCCGGCTACACGGTGCTGACGGTACGCGAGCCCCATGGCGTGACCGGGCATATCATCCCGTGGAATTACCCGATGCAGATTTTCGGGCGCAGCGTAGGCGCCTCCCTGGCGGCGGGCAATGCCTGTGTGGTCAAGCCGGCGGAAGATGCCAGTCTGTCGTTGCTGCGCCTGGCGGAGATTGCTGCCGAAGTGGGCTTTCCGGCCGGTGCGATCAATGTGGTCACCGGTTATGGCTACGAAGCTGGCGCGGCGTTGTGCGCACACTCGGGCATCGATCACATCTCGTTCACCGGCTCCACCGCCACCGGCACGGCGGTGTCGAAAGCCGCCGCCGAGCGCCACTGCCCGGTGACGCTGGAGCTGGGCGGCAAGTCGCCGCAACTGGTGTTTGCCGATGCCGATCTGGATGAAGCGCTGCCGGTGCTGGTGAATGCCATCGTGCAGAACTGCGGGCAAACCTGCTCCGCCGGCAGCCGCTTGCTGGTGGAGCGCAGCATTTACGAAACCCTGCTGGCGCGCCTCAGCCAGCGTTTTTCCGAGCTGCGCGCCGGGCCTTCAGCGCTGGACCTGGACATGGGCCCGCTGATCAACCAGAAGCAGCAACGCCAGGTGCGCGAGTTTATTCGCGAAGCCGAACAGGCCGGGATCACCGTCGCCGCGCGCGGCACGGTGGTGGCCGAGGCCGGCAGCGCCGGGTATTTCCAGGAAGCGGTGCTGTTTCGCGACGTACCGCCAGACAGTCGCCTGGCGCAACAGGAAGTCTTCGGCCCGGTACTCGCCGTAATGCCCTTCGACGATGAAGCCGACGCGATTCGCCTGGCCAACGGCACCGAGTTCGGCCTGGTGGCCGGCGTGTGGACCCGCGACGGCGCACGCCAAATGCGCCTGGCCCGCAAGCTGCGCTGCGGCCAGGTGTTCATCAATAACTACGGGGCCGGTGGTGGCGTCGAACTGCCATTTGGCGGGGTAAAGGCCAGCGGTTATGGCCGGGAAAAGGGCTTCGAGGCGCTGCTGGGCTTTACCACCTTGAAGACCATTGCGATCAAACACGGTTGATTCCTCACAACAACAAGAAAGGAGAACACACCATGCGTTTAGCCAATAAAGTTGCGATCGTCACCGGCGCCGGTTCGGGTTTTGGTGAGGGCATCGCCAAGACCTTTGCCCGCCAGGGCGCCAAGGTGATCGTCGCCGACATGAACGCGGTCGGCGGCCAGCGGGTGGTCAATGAAATCGCCGAAAGCGGCGGCCATGCGCATTTCATCGAGGTCAACGTGGCCAACGATGAAAGCATGGGCGCCCTGTTGCGCGGCACCCTGGAACAGTTCGGCGGCCTGGATATCGTCATCAACAACGCCGGCACCACCCACCGCAACCGGCCGATGCTGGAGGTCGACGAGGCCGAGTTCGACCGGGTGTTTGCGGTCAACGTCAAAAGCATCTTCCTGAGCGCCAGGCATTTTGTGCCGCACTTTCGCGGCCAGGGCGGCGGTGTGTTCGTCAACATTGCCTCGACGGCGGCGATCCGTCCGCGTCCGGGACTGGTCTGGTATAACGGCAGCAAGGGCGCAGTGGTGGTCATGAGCAAGACCATGGCGGCAGAGTTGGGGCCGGACAATATCCGCGTCAACTGCGTGAATCCGGTCGTCGGTGCCACGGCATTGCTCAGCGAATTCATGGGCGTGCCGGACACCCCGGAAAACCGCCAGAAGTTCATGGCAACCATTCCCCTGGGGCGCTTTTCCACCCCGCAAGATGTGGCCAACGCCTGCCTGTACCTGGCGTCGGACGAAGCGGCGTTCATCACCGGCACCTGCCTGGAAGTCGATGGCGGACGCTGCGTGTAACTCACTCTCACAGGGACCGGAATTGCTATGTGTGATCTTCATAATAAGAACGAGCCGAACACCAGACAATTACTTGAAGGCCTGCCAAAGAACTGGGGTAAATGGGGACCGGACGACGAAGTCGGCGCCCTCAATTACCTGACTGAAGCCGAAGTACTGCGGGGCGTCGCCTCGGTGCGCCAGGGCAAGACCTTTACCCTGCAAGTGCAGATCGGCCACCCTGACGGCGACCCGATGTGGCCGGCGCGCAACCCGTCGATGCGCTTCAACACCCTGGACCACAGCCATTACCACTTCGGCAAACAGCCGCACATGACCGGCGGCGCGGCGTACTCCGACGACGTGATCTTCATGCAGCTGCAAGGCTCGACCCAGTACGACGCCCTCGGCCACGCCTGGTACGACAATCAACTGTGGAACGGTTACGACGCCAACACCACGGTCGGCGGCATGGCCAAGGCCAGTGTATTGGCGATTGCCGAACGGGGTGTGGTGGGTCGCGCCGTGCTGATCGACATGGCCCGGTATCGCGGCAAGAAGTGCCTGGGCCGTGGTGAAACCTTCAACCACCTGGACTTGCTCGACGCCGCCAAGGCCCAGGGCGTGACCATTGAAAAGCGCGACATCCTGATCATCCGCACCGGCTCCATGGGTGCGTTTTATGAACTGGGCAAAACCGAGTTCTTCAAGGACCTGATGGAGCCGGGGCTGACTTACAGCCGGGAGCTGGTGGAGTGGTTCCACGAGATGGAAATCCCCAACCTGGTGACCGACACCATCGCCAACGAAGTGATCACCGACCCGGTGTCCGGGGTGCAGATTCCGCTGCATTGCGCGCTGATGCGCAACCTGGGGATCGCCTTCACCGAAATCGTGCTGCTGGAGGAACTGGCCGCCGATTGCGCGGACGACGGCCAGTGGAAGTTCCTCTACACCGCCGCCCCGTTGAAGATTGTCGGGGGCAGTGGCGCGCCGGTGAACCCGGTGGTGATCAAGTAACCCGAGGATCAGACCTGACCTTTGTCCCACAGCCGGACCAATTCTCCAGGTGCCAACTCTTCAGGCACCTGGAGCATCAACCGGTCATCGCGATCATCCTGGCGAAAGCGCACTTCGATTTGGTAGAAGCGCTGGTCGCCCCTCCCCGAGTCAACCGAGGCCAGCGGCAGGCAACCGTTGAGCAACGTGCAGATCTGTTCGCGCTCATCCAGATTGCACTGGGCAAACTCGATCTCGCGGGGCCGGCTCAACATCGCTGTTACCCCGCCTTGGCGGGACAGACGCACCGTGGCATCGCTGCCCAGGGGTGGTAGCTGTTTCATCGCATTCTCCTCATCCCGGGCTCACACCCACACCGGCCCAGGCTTTCTCTACCGCCTTGGCCTGGGTGGCGCCGAAACGCTCACGGGCATGCGCGACGGTCAAGGTGGCAAAGCCTTGGAAGTCCGCATCATTATCGAGTTGTTTATCGCAGAGGGTGTCATACCAGACTTGCCCTGCCTGCTCCCAGGCCGCCCCGCCCAAGGCCGTCGCTGCGAGGTAAAACGCACGGTTGGGGATCCCGGAGTTCAAGTGCACGCCGCCATTGTCATCCTGAGTGACGACGAAGTCCCGCATATGCGCCGGCTGCGGGTCCTTGCCCAGCACCGGGTCGTCATAGGCGGTGCCGGGATGGGACATGGAGCGCAGGCCTTTGCCATGGACCTTGTCAGTCAGCAAATCCGCGCCGATGAGCCAGTCCGCCTGCTCGGCCGTGTGCTTGAGCGCGTATTGCCGGGTAAGGACGCCGAACACGTCGGAGATTGATTCGTTGAGCGCCCCGGACTGGTTGCGGTAAACCAGGCCGGCTTCGCTCTCGATGATGCCGTGGGTCAGTTCGTGGGCGACCACGTCCAGGGACCGGGTAAAGCGCTGGAACACCTCACCATCGCCGTCGCCGAAGACCATTTGCGCACCATTCCAGAAGGCGTTGTCATAGCCTTCGCCATAATGCACGGTGCCGGTCAGTGCGAAACCGCGATTATCGATGGAGTCGCGCCCGTGAACCTGCCAGAAAAAATCATGGGTCGCGCCCAAGGCATCATAAGCCTCATCCACCGCCGCATCGCCGCTGGCCCGCTGCCCTTCTGCGCGAACCAGGTCACCCGGGAGCACCGTCAGGTGGCCGGCGTCGTAGATATTGCGTTGCAACGCGCCGGTAACGGGCGCCGCCGAAGCCTGGCCAGGCTTGCCCGGATTGGGCAGTAACTGGCGAACATGGGTCAGGGTATTCAGGGCTCGCGAGCGCTGCCAATCGGAACCGTGGTCGATCAGCCGATGGAGAATGTAGGGCGGGATAAATCCCGGGCACGAACCTGGACTGGGCATGGGCGTTCTCCTTGTCAGATAGCTGTCTGTCTTGTTGTGATGCGGTTTTGCGCCCGAGGTTCGATTGGATCGGGTGGCGAATTTGCGTATCGCCGACTCGCCACTAGACTCAGGACTCCTCTTACATGGAAGTCCACTCAATGAATGTCATTCGCCCTCTTCGCCAGGCCATTGCCCTGGCAATCCTGTTATCCGCCGGTGCCCTGACGGCACATGCCGCCGATATCCCGCTGTCCAAGTCGCTGGAAGCCGATGAGGTGACCACCAAGGTGCTCAAAGTGGATGCCGCCAGCCATCAGGTGGTGCTCCAGGGCGCTGAAGGCCGCGAGGTGCATGTGCAGCTCAGCGACCAGGCCAAGGACCTGGGCAACCTCAAGGTTGGCGATCAGGTCAAGGTGCTGGTGACCCATTCGGTCGCAGCCGTACTGGACACCGACATCGACAAAGGCGCGCCCGACGCCACCGAGAAAGCCGGCGTGCTGCGCGCCACGGCGGATAACCCGAACCCGGGCGGTGCTGCCTTCCGCCAGGTGCAGGTGCAACTGAAGATCACCCACATAGACTTGAAGAAAAACCAGGTGACCCTGGAAAACCCGGCGGGCCTGAGCAAAGTGCTGACCGTGGAAAAACCGGAAATCCGCGCCGGCCTCAAAGACCTCAAGGTCGGCCAGAGCGTGTTGGTGACCTACACCGACACCCTGGAAATCAGCACTGCCCACGAAGGCTGACGGCAGCGCAGGCCCTTCAGCTCAAGGCTGATGGGCCTTCGCCAAATAGTCTTCGATGTTGTTCATCTGATCGTCCCAGCCTCGGGAGTTCTTCTTGTAGGCTTTTTGGCGGCGAGCTTCCGGGATTGCGTCAAACCCTGATTCCACCACCCGCAACAAGATGCCTTCGGCGTGATCCTCAAGGGTGAACTCCACCAGCGTGGGGGTTTCCGTGTCGTAGTCCACATCCTTGTCTACGGCGTAGGGATGCCAACTGAAAGAGAACCGCGTTTGCGGCTCAAGGCGCTCGATTGTCGCCTTCCACACCACATGCTCGTAACCGGGGTAAGTGATCTGGGCTTCAATGGCCCGACCCGGTGCGAACTGCTCGCCCTTGAGCGCGATGCCAAACCAGCTGCCGAATTGCTCGGCGTCGGTCAGTGCTTCCCAGACGCGTTGACGTGGAGCGTTGAGCAGGACTTTACGTTTGATTTCATTTGATTCGTGCATGAGACACCTCCTGTATTGACAGTAGGCGACATCGACCAATGCGCAACCTTTGAGAAGGGATAGGGCATGACTCGCGTCATGCCCCATGGCCTTAAACGTGGGGATCACCCGGTGCCTTGCTGGGGGTCGCGTATTGCGGCTTCAAGTGACCCTCCTGATCGAGCAACCAGGCATCCATGATCTGGCGCACCACCGGCCCGGCCACACGGCCACCGGCCTCGCCGTTTTCGATCATGACTGAAATCACGATCCGCGGGTGCTCCGCCGGGGCGAAGCCGACGAACAAGGCGTTGTCGCGGTTGCGCTCCAGGGTTTTCAAGCGGTTGTAGCGCTCACCCTGCTTGATCGCCACCACCTGGGCGGTACCACTCTTGCCGGCAATCCGGTATTGCGCACCGGCTGCCGCTGCCCGGGCGATACCACGTGGGTCGTGCATAACCAGCTGCATACCGTGGTTGACCTGTTCCCAATCGCGCGGGTCTTTGAGGACGACATTGGGCATCGGGTTTTCATCCACTGGCGCCACGCCATTGATGGTCTTGGCCAGGTGTGGTCGGTTCCACACGCCTTTGTTGGCGATCAGCGCAGTGGCCTGGGCCAGTTGCAACGGGGTGACCTGCATGTAGCCCTGGCCGATGCCGAGGATCACGGTTTCACCCGGGAACCACGGTTGGCGCCGGGTCGCGCGCTTCCAGGCCTGGGATGGCATCAAACCGGCAGACTCTTCGAACATGTCCAAGGAGACTTTCTGACCGAGGCCGAACTCGGCCAAGTAGTCGTGCAGGCGATCGATGCCCAGCTTATGAGCCAGGTCGTAGAAGTAGGTGTCGTTGGAGCGCATGATCGCCGCGTCCATGTCCACCCAGCCGTCGCCACTGTGGTTCCAGTTACGGTATTTGTGGTCGAAGTCCGGGAGTTGGTAGTAGCCAGGGTCGAACACGCGGGTCTGGGCGGTGACCACGCCGCTGTCGAGGCCGGCGATGGCCACTTCCGGCTTGATCGTCGAACCCGGTGCATAGAGCCCGCGCAGCACACGGTTGAACAACGGCCGGTCGAGGGAATCGTGAAGCGCAGCGTATTCCTTGAAGCTGATGCCGGTGACGAACAGGTTCGGGTCAAAGCTCGGCTTGCTGACCATCGCCAGGACTTCGCCGGTTGCCGGGTCCAGGGCAACCACCGAGCCGCGCCGATCGCCCAAGGCCTCTTCGGCGGCTTCCTGGAGTTTGACGTCCAGGCTCAGCACGATGTTTTTGCCGGGGATCGGGTCGGTGTGCTTGAGCACGCGCAGCACCCGGCCCTGGGCGTTGGTCTCGACTTCTTCATAGCCGACGTGGCCATGCAGCTCCGACTCGTAGAAACGCTCGATACCGGTTTTGCCGATGGACTGCGTGCCCCGGTACTCCACCGAGTCGAGGGCCTTGGATTCTTTTTCGTTGATCCGGCCCACGTAACCAATGGAGTGGGCAAAGTGCGCACCCAGCGGGTAATGGCGGACGAATTGCGGCTCGACGTCCACGCCCGGCAGGCGGAATTCGTTGACGGCCAGCACGGCGATCTGTTCTTCGGTCAACTCGTAAAACAGCGTGACGGGCACGAAGGGATGACGCGCCTGTTTGAGCGCTTTGTCGAATACACCGCGGTCTTCAGCGGGCAGATGCAGGAGGCTGACGATAGCGTCCAGTTCTCCCTTGAGGTCGGTCGTGCGCTCGCGAGTGATCGTCAGGTTGTAGCTGGGACGGTTGTCGGCAAGTACTACGCCGTTGCGGTCATAGATCAGGCCGCGCGTCGGTGTAATCGGCAGGACATGGACGCGGTTGTTTTCCGAAATCGTGGAGTGATAGTCGTACTGCACCACCTGCAGAAAGTACATCCGGCCTACCAGGGCGCAGGTGATGCCGATCACCAGCAGTGCGCAGGCCAGCAGCCGCTTGTTGACCAGGCGGTTTTCTTTTTCGTGATCCTTGATGGGTATCGGTTCAGGCATTTCTACAGCATCTCGTTGAATAAGGTCGACGCCGCATCCTGCGGAGGAAAATCAGTCCCTGTGAAAATGTGCTGCACCATACCAAAAATGCAGAAACACTTTGCATCGATTTCCCTGAACGGCGTGCATATGGGGCTGTTCATGCACTTTGGTTTGGGCCGGCGACCTTATTCATGCGTTTTTATGCTGAGAAATCAGCTCAAGACCGACTTGGGTTCCAGGAAGGCTTCCAGGCCGAATGTGCCGTACTCGCGGCCAATACCCGATTGCTTGAAACCACCAAACGGTGCCAGTGGCTCATGGGCCAGCGTGTTGATCAGGACGCGGCCAGCGTCGATGTGGCTGGCCAGCCTGCGGGCGCGTTCGGGGTTTGATGACAGGATGTACGCCTGGAGGCCGTAGGGCGTGTCGTTGGCGATGGCCAGGGCTTCGTCCTCGGTTACGTAGGTAATAATCGATAATACGGGGCCGAAAATCTCCTCGCGGGCGATGGTCATTTGGTTGTTCACGCGGCTGAATACAGTGGGTCTTACGAACCAGCCGGCGTTGATACCTTCTGGCAAACCGGGACCTCCCGCCAATAGATAAGCGCCCTCCTCAATCCCGATCTGGATGTAGCGCTGCACCCGCTCCCATTGTTTATGACTGACCATGGGGCCGACGGCGGTAACTGGATCATGAGGATCGCCGGCTCGTACGTTGGCCACCTCCTCGATCATCAGCGCTTCGACTTCAGCCAGGCGATTTTCAGGTACCAGGATTCGGGTGCCGGCAATGCACGCCTGGCCGCTGTTCATGAAGCCGGCCTGAAGCGCCATGGGCACGGCGGTCTTGAGGTCCGCATCATCGAGAATCAGCACCGGTGATTTGCCGCCCAGTTCCAGGGTGATTCGTTTCAGGGTGTCGGCGCCGGCACGCAGGATCGTTTTGCCGACAGCGGTCGAGCCAGTGAAAGAGACTTTTGCAATGTCTGGATGGGTGCTCAGCACCGCGCCTACGGTTTCGCCACGGCCGGTGACGATGTTGAACACGCCGGGAGGCAAACCCGCTTCATGAAGCGCACGGGTGACAATAGAAGTCTGGATGGCGCTCATCTCACTGGGTTTGATCACCGCGGTACAGCCGGCGGCCAACGCTGCAGCGAGCTTGCCGCAGATGAAACCGGCATTGCTGTTCCAGGGCGTGATCAATCCGGCCACGCCCAGCGGTTGCATGACCACCTCGGCGATGCCAATGCGTCGGGAGAAGTTGTAGTTCTCCAGTACCGAAGCGGCATCCTTCAGGACGCTGGCGGCATGCCTGGCCATCCATCGCGCACGGGAAACCGGCGCACCGTACTCTTCGATGATTGCCTGGGTGAGCTCGTCCTCAATCGATTCAACGGCGGCGTGCATGCGTTGGAGATAGCCGATGCGTACAGCTTTAGCGCTTTGGGAAAACTCGGCAAAAGCCTGCTTGGCAGCAGCGATGGCAACCTGGGCGTCCTGTTCATTTGCCAATCGAACCTGGCCAATACGCTGGCCTTTAGCGGGGTTGAACAGGTCAAAAAGCTCTTCGCCGTGGGGTGTCACAAAGGCGCCATTGATGTAAATCTGGTTGATGTGTTGCATAGGTCCTCCGGGACGCTGAGCTAGTGCGTCCTACGGTAAGTCACTATGATTGAGCTGATAAGCCGTACAAATCGGCATGAGTTAATGAGTGATTCAGGACAATGAACACATCCGGGCTGAATGAACTGGAAGCCGTACTGGCCGTGGCCAGGCATCGCAGCTTTCGCGCGGCGGCGACTGAGTTGAATGTGTCGACGTCAGCGCTGAGCCACTCTATCGCAGGGCTTGAAGCGCGAATGGGGGTGAGGCTGTTCAACCGCACGACGCGCAGTGTGTCGTTATCTGAAGTGGGGGCAGAGTTTGTCGAGACGATTACCCCGGCACTGTTGAGCATCCGCACGGCTTTGGAACAGGCGGGAAATCGCAGCGCGGAACCGAGCGGGACCTTGCGCCTGAATACCTCGGCGGGTGCTGCAAAGCAGGTGATGCCACTGCTGCTGGATTACCTGCGACGTTATCCTCGGATGAAGTTGGATATCGTCACTGAAGGGCGCCTGGTGGATATCGTAGCGCAGGGATTTGATGCGGGGATTCGACTGGGGGATACCGTTCCTCAAGACATGATCGCGATTGATATCAGCCCTGCCCAGCGTTTTGCGGTATTGGGCAGCCCGGACTATTTTGCCAGCCACCCAATGCCCCTCAGTCCCATGGATTTGCGTGCTCATGCGTGTATTCGCAGCCGAATGCCCAGCGGGGCAATCTATCACTGGGAGTTTGAGCGTCATGGCGAGGCGATCGCTGTAGAGGTGCAGGGGGCTTTGACCCTGGATAACCCGACTCTGATGCTTGAGGCTGCCAGGGCGGGGCTGGGATTGACCTATCTTACGGAATGGAATGCGGCCGCTGATTTAGCGAAAGGGACGCTAGTACGCGTGCTGGAGGACTGGACGCCGTCTTTTGACTGCTTGCGTCTCTATTATCCGGGTCGGCGCCATGTTCCGGCGGGGTTAAGGGCACTGATTGAGCTGATCAGGGAGCAAGGGTTTTAAACGGGGAGGCGGAATTTATAGGCGCGGGGGCATCTGTTGGCCCGTGTAATCGTTGAAGTCTTTCGCGAGCAAGCTCGCTTCTTTTCGACCACCCAAAACAAAACCCCTGATCGCGTTAGCAATCAGGGGTTCTGGAATTTAATCTTGACGATGACCTACTCTCACATGGGGAAACCCCACACTACCATCGGCGATGCATCGTTTCACTGCTGAGTTCGGGATGGGATCAGGTGGTTCCAATGCTCTATGGTCGTCAAGAAATTCGGGTACTGAGTCGTGACCAGTTGGCCTCGCTTCAGCTGAGACTGCCAAGGCACACAGGGGATAGG